>JAUSBS010000127.1 GCA_030651905.1 Coriobacteriia bacterium | reverse complement strand
TCGATGCGTGCACAGGACGAGTCCGCAGTCCGCGACACGGCCAGCCACGCCGACGCGATCGTCGTGTGCGCGGCACCGTTCGGGCCAGCCAACCTGGGCAATCTCCGGGCGGTGGCCCGATCCGCCTCGCGAACGGTGTTGCTCGGCACGCTGGCGGCGGAGGAGGACTTCGCCCATGGCGAGGCACTGCGACTGTGGTCCGCGCTTCAGCGCGGTGGTGCGCTCCAGTGTGACGACGTCCGCTCGATCACTGCGTGCGTGGAGGAGGTGGCGAGTCGATGAGCACCGTGGTGCTGACCGGGGCCGTCCGTAGCGGCAAGTCCGCGGCGGCAGAGGCGTTGGCGCTCGCTCGCGGGGGCGATGTGGTCGTGGCGGTGGCCGGATGGGACGGGGATGGCGAGATGGTGCGGCGGATCGACGCGCACCGTGCTGTGCGCCCGGCCCGCTGGGCGGTCCACGAGGTCGGCGCTGTCCCCGACTGGGTGGCCGTCGTGGAGCCCGAGGCGGTCCTCGTGCTCGACTGCATAGCCACGTTGATCGGCGCCATCGCATGGGAGACGGTCGGCGAGGCCGAGATCGCCACCGGCGAGCAGGAGGCTCTCGGCGCGCAGCGCACCGCAGCGCTCGTGGACGCGCTCCTCGCCCGGGCCGGCGACACGATCATCGTGACGAACGAGGCCGGGTGGGGCGTGGTCCCGGCCACCGCCGCGGGCCGTCTGTTCCGAGACCTGCTGGGCCGCGCGAACCGGGCGCTGGTGGACGGCGCCGACGCGGCGTACCTGGTCGTCGCCGGCCGCGTCCTCGATCTGCACGCCCTGCCCGCCGCGCCCGAGTGGCCGGCCACGTGACCGACCCCGAGAGGAAGCCCGTGAAGGATACGACACCCGAGTTCGACGTCGGCGCCCTGCGCGCTGTGATCCGCGCCATCCCCGAACCCGACCCGGGCGCCGAGACGGCCGCATGGGCGCGCCTGGATTCGTTGACGAAACCGCCGCGCTCTCTCGGCGTCCTCGAGGAGCTTGCCGCGCGTCTCGCGACGCTGCAGGGTACGGATCGCCCTGCGGTGGCGCGCAAGTCGATCGTACTCATGGCCGGGGACCATGGCGTCACGGCCGAGGGTGTCTCGCCGTATCCGTCGGAGGTCACCGCGCAGATGGTCGCCAACTTCGTCTATGGCGGTGCGGCCATCAACCAGCTTGCGAAGCATGCGGGCGCGTCCCTCGTGCTCGTGGACGTCGGGGTCGCATCACCTCTTCCGGTGCGCGAGGGCGTGATCCACGCTCGTGTCGCGGACGGTACGGCGAACATGGCGAAGGGCCCGGCGATGTCGCGCGACGAGGCGTTAGCGGCCATCAGCGTCGGTATCGAGACCGTCCGCGGCCTGCACGCCGACGGAGTCGACCTTATCGGGACCGGTGAGATGGGGATCGGTAACACCACCGCGGCCGCGGCAGTGGTCTCCGCGCTCACGGGCGCCGATCCCGCGGACGTGGTGGGACCGGGGACCGGGCTGGACGACCAGGGGGTGGCCCACAAGGTCGACGTCGTGCGCCGTGCGCTGGCGCTCAACGCCCCCGACGCGGACGACGCCCTCGACGTGCTCGCCAAGGTGGGTGGACTGGAGATCGCCGGACTGGCTGGCGTGGTCATCGGCGCGGCGTCGCTGGGCGTCCCGGTCGTCGCGGACGGCTACATCTCCGGAGCTGCGACACTCGTAGCGATCCGACTTGCGCCCGCCGCCGCCCCGTGGGTCTTCGCGTCACACCGCAGCAGCGAGCCCGGCCACCGCGTCGTACTCGACGCGCTCGGCCTTCGTCCGGTCCTCGAGCTCGATATGCGCCTGGGTGAGGGTACCGGCGCTGCGCTGGCTATGGAGCTTCTGGATGCCGCATGCGCCATGATGTCGGGGATGGCGACGTTCGCCGAAGCCGGCGTGACAGGGCGAGAGGACTGAAGCGGGTATGAGCGAGACGCTCCGAACAACGACTCCGGCAACGCCCGCGTTGCCGCGTCCGCGCCCCGTACACGACCTCATGGCCGCCATCGGCTTCCTGACGCTGCTGCCCATCGGTCGCACGTGGCCGGACGGTGAGACGCCGCGCTCCACGGGATGGTATCCGTGGGTCGGCTGGCTGCTGGGCGGTTCGGCCGTCTCCGTCATCTACCTGGCATACGCGTGGAAGGGCCGCTGGCCCGCGGGCGGGGCCATGCTCACCGGTGCACTCGTTGTGGCCGCTTGGGCGCTGCTGACGCGGTTCCTGCACTGGGACGGGCTGGCGGACACGTTCGACGGGATCTGGGGCGGCTCCACACCCGAGCGCCGACTCGAGATCATGCGGGACAGCCGGGTGGGCTCCTTCGGCGTCGCTGCGATGCTCATGGTCGCCGTCGTGCAGGTCGGTGCCGTCGCGGACCTCGTGAGTACGGGACTGCTGTGGCCCATCGTGGCCGCGCCGGTACTGGGACGGCTCGCGGCGGCGGTCGCCGCGTGGGACCTCCCGGCCGCGCGCCAGGAAGGACTCGGCCTCACGGTCGTCGGTCGCTCAGGAAGGTACGAGCGCCTGGTCGGGGCGCTCGGGCTGCTCGCGTTGCTGAGTCTGGTGCCGATGGGCGTGCCTCCGCGGACCCTTCTCATGGTCACGGCAGCAGGCGTGTTCGCGGCGCTGTCCATCCCGAGAGCGCTGGCCAAGCCGGTCGGCGGGGTCACGGGCGACATCTTCGGCGCGACGGTCCTTCTCGTGGAGACCGTCGTGCTTCTCGTCGCGGCCGTGCTGGCGTGAGCGGGACGCGCGACAAGGTGTGGGCGCCGCTGCTGGGTGCGGAGGGGCAGACCGGCTCGATCACGGAGATCCTGCTCGCCCGGCACCCGCAGGTCGAGGCCAACCTCTCCGGCGTGTTCGTAGGAAGCGGGGAGTCACCCTACACCGAGCTCGGTGCGCGGCAGGCGGTCTCCCTTGCGGCGAGCATCGCGGCGTGGACGCCCTCGTCCGTGCACGCGAGCCCGCGCACGCGCGCACGCGCGGTGGGCGAGGACGCGGCCCGGATCGCCGGGGTCGACTTCCGGGTCGACGATGGCCTCGCGGAGATCGACTTCGGCGCTGCCGAGGGGCTCACCTACGACGAGGCCAAGCTCCGCGGGGTGGAGATCGACCTGCTGGGAGGTCCGCCCGAGAGCGCGCCGTTCAAGGACGGCGAGACATGGCACGCCTTCGCCTATCGGGTGGGGGATGCCGCCGCTCGTATCGAGACGGCCGGTCCTCGGATCGCCGTCGTCGCGCACGGTGGCGTGGTTCGCGCCCTGCTGACGCACTGGCTGCGCCTCGATCACCGCGCCGCATGGCGGTTCGCGGTGGGCAACGCGTCCATCTCGACACTGACCATCGCGGACGGCCATGGCACCCTCAAGACGTTCGGCATCGAGCCGGGCCGCTGCGCGTGGGAGGACGGCACCCGATAGCGAGCGACCCTGCGGGCCATAGCGTCTTGACGCTCTGACGTCATGACGCTAGTGTGGCCTCGAGGTGATCGCCATGTCTGAGAACCGCCGCTCCACCATCTACCTCGAGCCGGACGTCCATCGGGCGTTGCGGCTCAAGTCGGTCGAGACCGACCGCAGCATCTCGGAACTCGTGAACGACGCGGTCCGTGTCGCGCTGATCGAGGACGCCGAGGACCTCGCGGCCTTCACCGAGCGTGCAGCCGAGGACACCGTGCCGTATGCAGAGTTCGTCACGCGCCTCAAGCGCGAAGGCAAGCTCTGAGGGCCTTGTATCGCATCCAGATCAAGGTCTCTGCGGCTCGCGAGATCGAGGCGCTTCGACTCGATGACCGCCGGCGCGTCGTCGAACGGATCGGCGCGCTCGCGCTCGATCCCAGGCCCGTCGGTTGCGAGAAGCTGACGTCCCAGGAGCGCTACCGCGTCCAGCAGGGCGACTACCGCATCGTGTACTCCATCTCGGACGACGTGCTCGTAGTGTGGGTGGTCAAGGTCGGACACCGGCCAGACGTCTATCGCGGCTGAGGTCGCCAGTGCAGCGAGGAGCCCTTGTCGGCAAGCGCGCATCGGGGGACAATCGCACGCACACCGAAGCGCGGAGGGGCCCCTCAGTGGACTGGACCACTCTCATACGACCGGAGCTGGAGCCCATGCGGGCCTACCAGCCGGGTCTGCGCGGGTCCGAGGTGCGCGAGCGCGCGGGCGTCGAGCGGGTGCTCAAGCTCTCCAGCAACGAGCACCCGGCGGGACCGTTCCCGATCGCGCTGCAGGCCATCGCGGCTGTCGCCCCGCACCTGAACCGCTACCCTGACGGCTCGTGCCGCGCTCTGCGCGGTCGCCTGTCCGCCCATTGGGGCGTCGACGAGCGCTTCATCTCCGTCACGAACGGCAGCAACGAGCTGCTGCGTCTCATCGCGCAGGCGGTCGTCCGGCCCGGTGACGAGATCGTGTACGCGTGGCCGAGCTTCGTCGTGTACCCGATGGTGGCCAGCATGTTCGCGGCGAAGCCCGTGGCTGTGCCGCTCACCGCGGACCAGCGCCATGACCTGCCCGCGATGCTGGCCGCCATCACCGGGCGCACTCGCATCGTCTTCCTGTGCAACCCGAACAACCCGACCGGCACGATCTACGACCGCGACGAGTTCGAGGCGTTCCTGGCGGCAGTTCCCGCCCACGTGCTGCTCGTGCTGGACGAGGCCTACTTCGAGTTCGTCACGGACGGGGCCTACCCCGACGGCTTGGGCTACTTCGACGGCGAGCGACCGGTCGTGGTCACGCGGACCTTCTCCAAGATGTACTCGCTGGCGGGACTGCGCGTGGGGTACGGCTTCATGCCGGAACCACTCGTGAGCGCCGTGGACAAGCTGCGCGAGCCTTTCAACGTCAACACCGTCGGCCAGATCGCGGCCTCGTATTCACTGGGCGACCAGGCAGAGGTTCTGCGACGCCGCGAGGAGAACCAGGAACAGAAGACCTACCTGTATTCGTGCTTCGACCGGCTGGGCATCCGCTATGTGGAGTCCCACACCAACTTCGTCTACTTCATGACGGAGCGGCCGGTCGAAGTCTTCGAGGCGCTGCTGGGGCACGGAGTCATCGCACGCGACTTCGGCAACGCTCCGGCACTTCGCCTGGGTGTGGGCACGCCACAGGACACCGCGACCTGCGTCGCGGCGTTTCAAGAGATCGTCGGGCGACTCGGCTCCATCTGACGCGTTCGTCGGCTTGGGCGGGCCGCGCGGCACCACCAAGAGGAGACAGCCATGCTAGTGGTGATGCGGGACCACGCCACCACCGAAGAGATCGAGCACGTCGTCGAGAGGTTGCGCGAGGCCGGGGCCGAGGCACATCTCTCACAAGGCGAGGTCAAGACCGTCATCGGTGTCATCGGTGAGCGCGAGCTCATCTACTCGCTCGAGATGGAAGGCTTCCCGGGCGTCTCGGAAGTCATCCGGGTACTGAAGCCCTACAAGCTTGTGAGCAGGGAGTTCCAGTCCGAGGACACCGTCGTGCGTGTCGGCGGCTCGCAGGTCGGCGGGGGCACGCTGGCCGTGATGGCCGGGCCGTGCTCCATCGAGTCCGAAGCACAGATGCGCACCGTCGCCCGGGCCATCAAGGACGCCGGTGGTACGTTTCTGCGAGGCGGCGCGTACAAGCCGCGCTCGAGTCCCTACGAGTTCCAGGGGATGGGGCTCGAAGGCCTCAAGCTGCTGCGGGAGGCGGGCGACGAGGTCGGACTGCCTGTCGTGACCGAGGTGCTCGACGTGCGTGACGCCGACACGGTGGCGCAGTGGGCGGACGTTATGCAGGTCGGTGCCCGGAATATGCAGAACTTCATGATGCTCGAGGAACTCGGCCGGATCGAGCGCCCCATCCTGCTCAAGCGCGGTCTGTCCGCGAAGCTCGAGGAGGTGCTCTCCGCGGCGGAGTACATCCTCAAGGGCGGGAACCGCGACGTCATCTTGTGCGAACGGGGCATCCGGACGTTCGAGACGTACACGCGCAACACGCTGGATCTCGCGGGAGTCGCCGCGCTCAAGACGCTCACGCATCTGCCGATCATCGTCGATCCGTCGCACGCCACGGGGCGGCGCGACCTCATCGCGCCGATGTGCCGCGCCGCGATAGCGACGGGCGCCGACGGCATCATGGTGGAGGTGCATCCCGATCCCGAGCACGCGCGCTGCGACGGGCCGCAGTCGGTCGACATCCCGGCCTTCACAGCGATGATGGTCGCGCTGAAGCCGCTCGCGGCACTCGAGGGGAAGCGGCTGTGAACCGTCCCTTCGACACGGTCGTCATCATCGGCGTGGGTCTCGTCGGAGGCTCGCTCGGCATCGCGCTACGCGGGCTGCCGGATGCTCCGCACGTGATCGGGATCGACGCGGACGCGGACACGCGCTCCTGGGCCGTCGAGCACGGCGTGGTGGGCGAGGCCTTCGCGCCGGACAGCCCGCGCGTGGACGTGCTGCTCGGAGCCGGTGGGGCGGGCCTCGTCGTGCTTGCCACGCCCGTCCAGGCGGCCGTGGGCTGGCTGGGGCGGCTGGGAGCGCTCGCCTACGACGGCGTCGTGACCGACGTTGCCTCCACGAAGTCGGCGGTCTTCCTCGTCGCGGACATGTCGCTCGGCGAGGAGGCGACCTTCATCGGCGGGCATCCGATGGCCGGCTCCGAGCGCAGCGGTGTACGGGCGGCGAAGGCCGACCTCTTCAAGGGTGCCTACTACGTACTGACGCCGTCCTCGCGCACCGATCCGGATGCGTACCGGCGGCTCCACGCGCTTGTCACCTCCGTGGGAGCGCGTGTCATCGCGATCAGACCCGAGCAGCACGATGAGGCCGTCGCGGTCATCAGTCATGTGCCGCATGTGGCCGCAGCCGCACTGACCAACCTCGCCGCCGAACGCGCCGACGCGGGCGAGGACGTCCTTCGGCTCGCGGCCGGTGGCTTCAAGGACATGACGCGCATCGCCGCCGGTTCGCCCGAACTGTGGACCGGCATCTGCATGGACAACCGGGACGCGCTCGTGCGAGGACTCCGGGAGTATGCCGAGCTTCTGACGCGGTTCGCGATCCTGGTCGACGCCGGGGACTCGCAGGGCATCCGCGAGTGGCTCGCTCGCGCGGCGGACGTCCGCAAGGGCCTGCCCGCTCGCTGGGTACCCGCCTCCGAGAGGCTCAGCGTGCTCACGGTGCCCATCACCGACCGCCCCGGCATGGTCGCCTCGGTCGTGCAGGCAGCGGCCAGATGCGGCTGCAACATCGAGGACATCGAGATCGATCACACCACCGAGGACACCGCGCTGCTGCGGCTCGTCCTGACCGACGAAGGCGACGCCGCCGCGCTCGTGACCGTTCTGGCTGGCGAGGGCTTCTCGCCCGACCTTCGGCCGCTCGAATCTCCCGATGCCGATGCGATCGGGAGTGGAGCATGATCCGGACCGTGCGTGCGGCAGCGGGGCCGTTGACCGGAACCGTCCGCGTGCCCGGGGACAAGTCCATCTCGCATCGCGCGGTGCTCTTCGCCGCGATGAGCGACGGCTCGTGTCGCCTGGAAGGCGTGCTGGACTCCGAGGACATCCGCGCGACGATGGGCGCCGTGTCGATGCTCGGTGCCGCCGTGCGTGTACTGCGAACCGAGCCCCGGGGACTGACACTCGAGGTGGATGGGTGGGGCGCGGCCGGTCCGGTCGAACCGCCCGCGCAGATCGACTGCGGCAACAGCGGGACCACCGCGCGGCTGCTCCTAGGCGTCCTGGCAGGGTGGGATGTCGCCGTGACGCTCACGGGCGACTCGTCCCTGTCGCGTCGCCCCATGCGGCGTGTCACGGAGCCGCTGACGCTGATGGGTGCGCGCGTGACGACGTCCGAGGCCGGGACACTGCCTGTCTCGATACGTGGAGGCGCCCTGCGCGCGGCGAGGGTCGAGATGTCGGTAGCCAGCGCGCAGGTGAAGTCGGCGGTGCTGCTCGCCGGTCTGCGGGCGCAGGGGCGCACGGTCGTGATCGAGCCTGCGCCGAGCCGCGACCACACCGAACGGATGCTGCCCGCTTTCGGGGTCGGGGTGGGGCGGCGTGCTAGCGACAACGAGTGCTGGGTGGACGGCCCGGTCGCGGTCGCCGCGGCCGATCTGTCGGTACCGGGCGACCCGTCGTCGGCTGCGTTCGTGGTGGCTGCCGCGCTGCTCGTAGCGGGAAGCTCGGTGACGGTCACGGATGTGGCGCTCAACCCGACGAGGACCGGATTCCTGTCGGTGCTCGCGCGGATGGGTGGTTCGGTCACGGCCGTACCCGGCCGGGCCAGCGGTGCCGAGCCCGCGGGCGCGATCACGGCGAACTACGGGGGCGACCTGCGCGGCGTGCTCGTGACCGCGGAGGAGGTCCCGTCGCTCGTCGACGAGGTTCCCGTGCTCGCGGTCGTGGCGGCGCATGCGGTCGGCGTCACGAGGTTCGAGGGCGTGGGCGAGCTTCGCGTCAAGGAGTCCGACCGACTCGAGGCGGTGCGCGCCGGTCTTAGCGCTCTTGGCGCAACGGTGCGCTGTGGGGAGGACTGGCTCGAGGTCGAGGGTCCGACGCGGCTGTGCGCAGCCTCACTGTCCAGCCTCGGGGATCATCGGCTGGCGATGGCATTCGCGGTGGCCGGCCTGGTCGCCGACGGCCCCGTGACCATCGAGGGGTGGGAGGCTGTGGCGGTCTCGTACCCGCGCTTCGCCGAGGACCTGACAGCCCTGGGCGCCATGCTATCCTGCTAGCCGTCGCTCACGCGCGCGTGAGCGCGCTGCTCGTACCACCCAGTCGTCGAGAGGCAGCACAGACAGTGATCATCGCCATCGACGGCCCCGCGGCTTCAGGCAAGTCGACCGTCGCGCGTTCACTGGCCGCGCGACTGTGCGCGGGATACCTGGATACCGGTGCGATGTATCGCTCCGTCGCTGCAGAGGCGCTGCGCCGAGACGTCTCGCTCGACGACACGACAGCGCTGGTAGAGCTCGCGTCGTCACTGACGCTGCGCTTCGAACGCGAGGGCGGATCGGTACTCCCCACGCGGGTGCTGGCCGACGGACGCGACGTGACGAGCGAGATCCGCACGCCCGAGGTGGACAGCGCCGTCTCTCCGGTCTCGGCCGTTCCGGGTGTCCGTCAGGCGATGGTCCGCATCCAGCGCGAGCTGGGCGCCGTCGGTGACTGGGTGGTCGAGGGGCGCGATATCGGCACCGTGGTCTTCCCGGACGCGGCGATCAAGGTCTTCTTGACCGCGTCGGCCGAGGAGCGTGGCCGCCGCCGGGAGATCGACATGCGCCGACAGGGGTTGAGCATGGGTGCGCAGGACGTCCAGCAGCGCATCGAGGCGCGCGATGAATACGACACCACCCGCGAGGCCAGCCCCCTGGTCGCGGCGGACGACGCCGTGCGCCTCGACACGACAGGGCTGTCGGCGGACGACGTCGTGGATCGCATCGCAGCGCTCGTGGAGGCGGTCCGCCGATGAGTCGGGACGCCACCGAGATCATCGAGGGTCGCCACTTCCCGATGGCCGTCCTTCTTCGCGCCACGCTCGCGAAGCTGCTGCTCCTGGCGTTCCGCGTCCGGATCACCGGCCAGGACAACGTGCCGTCCGGGGGCGCCGTCCTCGCCGGCAATCACGTCTCCTATATGGATCCGATCCTGCTGTGGTGCGCTGCGCCGCGGCGCTGCCGCTTCATGAGCAAGTCCGAGCTGTGGCAGGGGGGTGCCACCGCGTGGGGCCTGCCACGCTTGTGGTCGTTCCCCGTGGCTCGCGGCGAGGCGGACCGGACCGCCATCCAGACGGCGACGAGGTTCCTCGGCGCCGGCGAGCTCGTCGGGATCTTCCCGGAAGGCACGCGTGCGGGTGTCGACGGGAGCCGCGGTCAGGCGCATGGCGGCGTGTCGTTCATCGCGATGCGCGCCGGTGTTCCGATCGTGCCCGTGGCGTTCGTGGGCACAGAGAAGGTGTGGCCTCGCGGGAAGCGGTTCCCGAGGCTCGCGCGCGTGTCCATCATGTACGGTGAGCCGCTGCGTCCGGAGGACATCGCGCCGGACGCCGGGCGCAAGGAGCGTGTCGAGGCGATGACGGCCGAGCTCATGCGGCGCATCGATGTTCTGCTGATGAGTGCGAAAGGCGAGGAGGTCCGATGAGGATCGAGGTCGCGCGGCACGCGGGTGTGTGCTACGGCGTCGAGCGCGCGCTCAAGATGGTCTCCGAGGCCGCGAACGCCGGCGCCCCCGTGCGCACGCTCGGACCGCTCATCCACAACCCCCAGGCGGTCGAGTCTCTGCGCGCTCGTGGCATCGAGGTGGCCGCATGCCTCGATGAGGTCGACAGCGGCACCATCGTCATCCGCACCCACGGCGTGGACCCGGCGATCATCGCCGAGGCTCGCGAGAAGGGCCTCGACGTCGTCGACGCCACCTGCCCGTTCGTGAGCACCGCGCATCAGGTCGCCGAGCAGCTCTCCGCTGACGGGTACACCGTCGTCATCGTCGGCGAGGCGGACCACCCGGAGGTCGAGGGGATCCTGGCGCACGCGGGCGGGGACGCCCTCGTCGTCGAGGAGGTCGAGGATCTGCCGGTGAAGCTGCCGTCGCGGCGGGTGGGCGTGGTCGTCCAGACGACACAGTCACTCTCGCGGCTGACCGCCGTGGTCGACGCACTCCTTCCGCGCGTGAGCGAGATGAAGGTCCACAACACGATCTGCAGCGCGACCGGCCAGCGACAGCACTCGGCCGAGGTCCTGGCGCGGACCGTCGACGTCATGGTCGTCGTGGGTGGACACAACTCGGGCAACACGAACCGGCTGGCAGAGATCTGCCGCGCTGTGAACCCGCGCACCTATCACGTCGAGACGGCCGCCGAACTGCGGAGTGAGTGGTTCGACGCGGCGGAGTCCGTGGGCGTGACCGCCGGCGCCTCGACGCCGCACGAGCAGATGCAGGGCGTGATCGCCGCCGTCGAGGCGTTGGACGCGTGAGCGGTCTCTACGAGTCCGTGGTCCGGCCTTCGGCTCCCGGTGGCGTGGTGGCCTCTGTCACCGCGGGCGGTTCCGCCGAGCGGGCGGGCATCCGGCCCGGCGATGTTGTCCTCGCAGTCGACGGACACCCTCTGCGCGACGTGATCGACTGGCAGTGGCTCACCAGCGAGGAGTCGTTCACGGTCGAGGTTGAATGCAGTGAAGGCCGGCGGCTCATGGGCGTCGTGCGCGACTGGGACGAGCCTGTCGGCCTCGCGTTCGCGCATCCGCTCTTCGATGGCGTGCGAGAGTGCGACAACGCGTGCGTCTTCTGCTTCGTCTCACAACTCCCACCGGGGCTTCGTCCCGCGCTCTACGTGCGCGACGACGACGTTCGACTGTCTTTTCTGGCCGGGACGTTCGTCACGCTGACGAATCTCTCCGACGATGACATCGCGCGAGTGGTCGGACAGCGGCTCTCGCCGCTGCACGTCTCGCTCCATGCGGTCGATCCCGCGGTGAGGCGCCGCCTGGTGTGCCCGACCGTCGAGGACCTCGCGCTCGAACGCTTCGATGAGCTCGCCCTGGCGGGCATCGAGATCCACGTGCAGATCGTGCTCGTCCCCGGGATCAACGATGGTGCCGTGCTCGACGAGACGCTGTCATGGCTTGCCGAGCGTCCCTCGGTCGAGTCCGTCGGCGTCGTCCCGCTCGGGTACACGTCCCACCAGAAGCGGTTCACCTCCTCGTTCGGCGATCCACAGGCCGCGGGCACCGTGCTCGACGCACTGGAACCGTGGCGGGAGCGGATGGGCGCGGAGCACGAGATCCACTGGGTCCATGCGGCGGACGAGCTCTATCTCGCCGCCGGGCGACCGGTCCCGCCGGAGCGCGACTACGACGACTTCCCGCAGTACGAGAACGGCATCGGGCTCGTGCGCGCGTTCACTGACGAGTGGAGCGAGGCGATCACATCGACCGCGGTCGACATGTGCCGCGCACCGCTCGACGTCACACTCGTGACGGGTGAGCTCTTCGCACCCGTGCTGCGCGCGCTGGCGCCGCTGGCATCGCGTCATGGACTGTCGTGTCGCGTCCTTGCGGTCGCGAACTCCTTCTTCGGAGGCAACGTGAGTGTCGCGGGCCTGCTCACCGGCGTCGACGTCGCAGCCGCCATACGGGCCGATGACGCGCCGGGTTCCTACCTCGTGCCCGACGTCATCCTCAACGACGACGGGCTCACGCTCGACGGGATGAGTGTCGCCGATCTCGTGGCCGCCACGGGAACAGACACACGTGTGGTATCCTGCGACGCCGCAGGGCTGCTCACCGCTCTGCTGGCCCTGTCCGACGAACGTTCGGACTGACCAGACAAAGGTAGGACCCCCATGTCGATCCCCATCATCGCAGTCGTCGGTCGGCCCAACGTGGGCAAGTCGACGCTCGTCAACCGCCTCGCGCAGATCCAGGACGCCATCGTCCACGAACAGCGCGGGGTCACACGCGACCGCAGCTATCACAAGGCGGACTGGAACGGTCGCGACTTCATGCTCATCGACACGGGCGGCATCGAGTTGTCCTCCGACGACGCCTTCGGCGCATCGATCCGCGAGCAGGCCATCATGGCCGCCGAAGAGGCGGACGCCGTGATCTTCCTGGTCGACGGCAAGACCGGGGCGGCCGCCGGCGACGCCGACGTCGCGCGCATCCTCCAGCGCTCCACCAAGCCTGTCTTCCTCGTCGTGAACAAGATGGACACGCCCAACGACGACACCGCCATCCACGAGTTCTGGGCGCTCGGCCTCGGGACACCGTGGCCGGTCTCGGCGACACACGGTCACGGCACGGGCGACCTACTCGACGAACTCGTCGCGGTGCTTCCCGAAGTCCCGCCGGAGGAGGTCTCGACCGAGATCGGCGTGGCCATCATCGGCAAGCCGAACGCCGGCAAGTCCTCCATCTACAACCGTATGCTCGGCGTGGAACGCGCCATCGTCTCGGCCATCGCGGGCACGACGCGCGACGCGATCGACACGGTGCTCGAGCGCGACGACGTCCGCTACCGCCTCGTCGACACCGCGGGCCTTCGCCGCAAGAGCCAGATCGACGAGTCCGTCGAGTACTACTCGTTCGTCCGGGCGATGCGCGCCATAGACCGGGCCGATGTCGCGCTGCTCATCATCGACTCCTTCGAAGGCGTGACCGACGGCGACCAGCGTGTCGCGCGGTTCGCCGAGGAACGCGGCTGCGCGATGGTCATCCTGCTCAACAAGTGGGACCTGCTCGCCGACGACGAGGCGCGTGACGATGTGCTGCTGCAGGTCTCGGAGCGGCTGGCGTTCGTCGGCTTCGCCCCGGTCTTGCGTGTCAGTGCCCTGACCGGCCGCGGTATGCACCGGGTCTACGATGCGGTGGACACCGTCTACGCCAGCTACACGCGCCAACTCACGACGTCGTCGATCAACAAGCTTCTCAGCCAGCTGCGCGAGACCGGTCACACCGTCTCCAAGCAGGGCGTGTCGCTGCGGCTGCAGTACGGAACGCAGGTGCGTGTATCGCCGCCCGGCTTCACCTTCTTCGCGAACCATCCGCGCCTCGTCGACGACAACTACCGCCGGTTCCTGGAGAACCGCATGCGGGAGGCGTTCGATCTGACCGGCACGCCCATCAAGCTCGGTTTCCGGCAGAAGGACTGACAAGAGAGCCGCCATGCTCACGGTGCTGCGGATAGCGGGTCCCATCCTGCTGGGCTACCTCGTCGGCGGGATCCCGTTCGGCGTCATCATCGCGCGCGTGGTGTATCACGCCGACATCACCGCGCTCGGCAGTGGCAACACCGGCGGAACGAACGTCTACCGCAACTTCGGCTGGAAGGCCGGGCTGGCTGTCGCCGTGCTCGACATCGCGAAAGCGGCGATCCCGACGGCGATCGGTCTCCTCGCGGCCGACAGGGCGTGGGGAGCAGACGCCGCCGACTGGCTCGCCATCGGAGCGGGGTTGGCCGCCGCGGCCGGCCACAGCTACTCGCCGTACTTCCGGCTCAAGGGCGGCAAGGCGGTATCGAGCTTCGGTGGCATCGTCATCGTCCTGATGCCCTGGGCCGCGGTGCTCATGGTGGCGTTCATCGCGCTCATGATCGCCGTGTTCCGCATCGTCTCGGTCGCCTCCATCCTTGCGGCGACAGCGCTACCGGTGGTGGTCTTGGTGCTCTATCCGGGCCGGCCTGCGCTCATGGCCATGGCGCTGGCGGCCTTCGTCTTCATCGTGTGGCGTCACCGGAGCAACATCGGCCGCCTCCTCAAGGGTGAAGAGCCTAGAATAGGCAGAGGCGGGCTTGCCTTGCGCACGAACGCCGAACGGGCGAAGGACGATCTTGCGAGCGGGAAGGACGACTGAGTGACGCGGATCGCGGTCATCGGGGCCGGATCGTGGGGGACGTCCGTCTCCTGGCTTCTCGGCGGCAAGGGCCTCCAGGTGTCGCTGTGGGCCCGGGAGTGCGAGATCGCCGAGGGCGTGAACGCCACGCGCCACAATCCGCTCTACATGAAGGACGTCGTCCTGCCCGAGTGCGTGACCGCCACGTGTGACATCGAACAGGCCCTCCAGGGGGTCGAGGCCGTGGTCATGGTCACCCCGTCGGTGGGCGTGCGTGAGACCGCGCTCGCGATGAAGCCCCACCTGGGCGCCGACGTGCCAGTCGTGATCCTGTCCAAGGGCGTCGAGAACGGCTCCCTGCTGCTGATGACCGAGGTCCTCGAGGACGTGCTGGGCAACCGGTCGCGGCTCGCGGGGCTGTCGGGTCCGAACCACGCCGAAGAGGTCGGCAGAGGGGTCCCTTCCGCCACCGTCGTCGCGGCGTATGACGAGGCGGTCGGGCGGCGCTTCCAGGAGCTGTTCCTCACGCGGTTCTTCCGCGTCTACACGAACACCGATGTCGTCGGGGTCGAACTGTGCGGCGCGAGCAAGAACGTGATCGCGGTCGGTGCGGGGATATCCGACGGTCTGGGCTACGGCGACAACACGAAGGCGACACTCATGACGCGCGGACTGGCCGAGATGAGCCGACTCGGCCACGCGATGGGCGCCAATCCGCTGACGTACATGGGTCTCGCCGGCGTCGGCGACCTCATCGCGACGTGCACGTCGGGCAACTCGCGCAACAGAGCGCTCGGGGAGTTCGTAGGCAAGGGCGGCACGCTCGAGGGTTGGCGCGCACAGACCAACATGGTCGCCGAGGGCGCCTACGCGTGCATCGCCGTCGAGGAGCTCGGGAAGCGCACGGGAGTCGAACTGCCGATCACCCGCCAGGTCCGCGCGGTGCTCTACGAGGGCGTTCCGGTCTCGGCGAGCGAGGAAGCGCTCCTCGGCCGTGCTGCCCGCGATGAACTGCACGGGCTCGGTCTGGTCGAGGAGTAGGGAGCACCCGTGGTCGCGCATCGCGTATCGATGGCTCCGTCGATACTGTCGGCCGACTTCACACGTCTCGGCGATGCCGTGGCACTGTGCGAAGCCGCGGGCGCCGAGTGGATCCACGTCGACGTGATGGACGGCCATTTCGTACCGAACCTCACGATCGGACCTCCGGTCGTCAAGGCAGTCAAGCACATCGCGGGGCTGCCGCTCGACGTGCATCTCATGATCGCGAACCCCGATGAGACCGTGCGCTGGTACCTCGATGCGGGAGCGGATCTCGTGACGGTGCATGCGGAGGCGTGCCGCGATCTGCCCGCGGTCCTGCGCGAGATCCGCACCGCTGGTGCCAAGGCGGGCGTGAGCATCAAGCCCGGCACCCCGGTGGACACGGTGTCATCGGTGATCGGGGAGCTGGACGTCGTGCTCGTTATGAGCGTCGAGCCCGGTTTCGGAGGTCAGGCCTTCATGTCCGAGTCGCTGTCGAGGATCGCGCTGATCCGCGATATGGCGGCGGCCGCCGGCTCCGACCTGGTAATCGAAGTCGATGGCGGCATCGACGAGAGCACCGCACCGCTGGTCGTCGCGTCGGGGGCGCGCATGCTCGTTGCCGGCAACGCCGTCTTCGGTCGCGCGGACCCGGTCGCGGCGCTGCGCGCGATCCGTGCGGCAGGGGAGCGTGTGCTTTCGCACGCCACGTAGCTGGAGGCAGCTTGTCCGACGGTCCCTCACTCCGAGAACTCGGCTATTCGCCCCGATGGGAAGCGCTCTTCGAGCCGTACGCCGCGCAGGGGCTCGTGCCCGCGCGCGTCATCCGCGGTGATCGCGGCAGCGTCCTCGCGGCGACTGCTCACGGCGTGATCCGGGCCAAGACCTCGGCCGGCCTCCTCAAGTCCGCCGGGGACGCATCCGACCTGCCGGTCACCGGCGACTGGGTCGCTCTGAGGATCGACGACATCGACACCCCCGTCATCGAGGCGGTACTCGAACGCAGCGGCGCGATCACGCGCGGCGATGCGGGCAAGACCTCGGACATCCAGGTGGTGGCCGCCAACATCGATACGGTCTTTGTGGTCCATCCGATCGCCGAGGCCCCCAACCTGCGCCGGATCGAGCGCGAACTGTCCGTGGCTTGGGACTCGGGAGCACTGCCTGTGGTCGTTCTGACGAAGGAAGATCTATCGGCCGACACGGACGCCGCGCGCGCGGCGGTGCAGTCCGTCGCCCTCGGTGCCGAGGTGCTGGTCATGAACGCCTTGGCGGGCGAGGGCATCGAGCCGGTCCTCGAGTACCTCACTGACTACCGCACGGCCGTGCTGGTCGGGCCTTCGGGAGCTGGCAAGTCGACCCTCATCAACGCATTGCTCGGCGAGGAGCGGCAGACGACGCGCGCCGTGCGGGTCAGCGACGGGAAGGGCCGTCACACGACCGTGTCGCGCGAACTCATCATGATGCCAGGTGGGGGGCTGCTCATCGATACCCCGGGCCTTCGAGAGGTCGGCCTGACCGGGTCTGCGGAAGGGATAGTCTCGGCCTTCCCGGAGATCGATGAGGCGTCGCTTTCGTGCCGCTTCCGCGACTGCACGCACACCGACGAGCCGGGCTGCGCGGTGCTCGAGGCGCTGGAGTCCGGTACGCTCACGCCCGAGCGGCTTGCGAGCTATCACAAGCTCATCGCCGAGGCGCAGTTCGCGGCCGCCAGGACGGACGCGCGTCTGCGCGCAGAGGTCGACCGGAAGTGGAAGACCATCAGCAAGGCGGCCAAGGAGTACAACAAGCACCACGGTCGCGGCTGAGCTAGGCGACCGCTCGACTCGCGCAAGCGTCGGAATCCGACAGGGGGGTATATCCTAGTCGCGGTCGACTGGATGGCTTGCGCGCCAATGGGGGTGGCTTGTGCCCGGCACAGCCAAGGGGAACGGCACGCCGCCCAAGAAGGCGGGCGCGAGGAAGCGCCCTCAGTCCAAGGCGAGCAAGGTCGCGGCTCCACTTATCGTCGGCATCGGCGCGTCCGCAGGCGGGCTGGAGCGTTCACCGAGCTGCTCGGCCACCTGCCAGGCGACACGGGGCTGGCGTTCGCACTCGTGCAGCACCTCGATCCCACGCACGAGAGCAACCTCGCCGAGATACTCACCCGCGCCACGCCGATGAAGGTGCGACAGGTCTCGGACGGCATGCCGGCCAAGGCCGACCACGTCTACATCATCCCTCCGGATGCGGTCATGCGCGTCCGTGACGGAGCCTTCGTGCTCAGCGCTCGCGGCAGGGGACGTGCACCCGTCCTGTCGGTCGATATCCTGCTGGACTCCCTGGCCGAACAGTACGGCGATCGGGCCATAGGGGTCGTCCTGTCGGGTGCGGCGTCCGATGGCGTGAAGGGCCTCGGCGCGATCGAGTCGGCAGGCGGCATCACGATCGTCCAGGACCCCGACACCGCGGCGTATCGCAGCATGCCCGCCAGCGCGATCGCCGCGGGCGTGGCGGACTCGATCCTGCCGGTCGAGCAGATCGCGGCCGAGCTGGTCCGGTTGGCGCGCCATCCCTATCTGCGCGCGACGGCCTCACCAACGGGCGCTTCGTCGGAGAGCGTGCAGGAACGGGAGCTGGAGGACATCCTGATCCGCGTTCACGAGGCGACCGGCGTCGACCTCACGCACTACAAGCGCGCAACCCTGCGTCGTCGGGTCGAACGTCGGATGGCCATGCGCAAGGCGGAGAGCTACACGGACTATCTGCGCGTCCTGCAGCAGGACGAAGGCGAGGTCGCGGCACTGTTCAGCGAGGTGCTCGTGCGAGTGACATCGTTCTTCCGCGATCCGCTGGCCTTCGAGGCCCTCGCCCAGTCGGCTCTCCCCGGTATCGTCGGTTCTGCGAAGAAGGGTTCCGCGATCCGCGTATGGGTGGCCGGGTGCGCGACCGGCCAGGAGGCGTACTCCGTCGCGATGCTGCTGGTCGAGCTTCTGGAGAAGGCGGGCTCGTCGCGGTTGGTTCAGGTGTTCGCATCGGACTTGCGCGAGGGCGACCTCGAGTACGCGCGGCGCGGGCTGTACCCGCTCGACATCGAGTCCGAGGTCTCGGCGGCGCGGCTCAAGCGGTTCTTCACGAAGGCCGAGAACGGATACCAGGTCAACAAGTCGGTCAGAGAGGCCTGCGTGTTCGCGCGTCACGACGTGGCGTCGGACCCGCCGTTCGCGCGGCTCGACCTCGTCACATGCCGCAAC
>JAUSBS010000125.1 GCA_030651905.1 Coriobacteriia bacterium | reverse complement strand
GGCCGCGACGTGGACTTCCGCGTGGCCTCGCTGCCGACGCCGGCAGGCGAGTCGATCGTCATCCGCGTGCTGAACCAGGACCTCACCCCGCTGGATCTCGAGGATCTCGGTATGGGCGCCGACCACCTCGCGATCATGGAGGTGCTGCTCGGGAAGCCCTATGGCGCCATCCTCGTCGCGGGCCCGACCGGGTCCGGAAAGTCGACGAGTATGTACGCGTCGCTGAAGCGCCTCAACGATGTGACCCGCAAGATCATCACGATCGAGGAACCCATCGAGTACCAGATGAACGGGGTCACGCAGATCGGCGTGAACACCCATATCGGGCTGACGTTCGCCGCCGGGCTCCGTCAGGTCCTGCGCTCAGACCCCGACGTTGTCATGGTGGGCGAGATCCGCGATCCGGAGACCGCCGAGATCGGTGTGCGGGCAGCGCTGACCGGCCACCTCGTGCTCTCGTCGATCCACACGAACGACGCCCCGTCTGCTCTGACACGCCTGGTCGACATGGGCGTCGCTCCCTACGTGACGTCCTCGGCCCTGCTCGCGGTGCTCGCGCAGCGGCTCGCCCGCAAGCTGTGCCCGAAGTGCAAGGTCCAAGTCGATATCCCGGTGGACGCTCTCGTCCGGTTGGGGATGGACTCCAAGAGGGCCGCGAAGGCCAAGATCTACGGACCCGTGGGCTGCGACAACTGCTTCAACACGGGCTACCGGGGCCGGGTGGGGCTCTTCGAGCTCATGGTGATGGATGACGATCTTCGCAAGCTCTTCTTGCACGAGGCGCCTTCGGAGCAGTTGCGTGCCCTGGCCATCGAACACGGGATGCGCACGTTGCGCGACGACGCGGTCGACAAGGTCGCAGAGGGCATAACCAGCCTGCAGGAGATCGCGCGCGTCGTCGTCTAGACGAAGGTAGTCAGGTCTCGATCCAGGAGGACGCATGCACACGTCCCGTCAGCCCCGTGCCATCGTGCTCGTGCTGGACTCGGTCGGATGCGGCGCGTTGCCCGACGCCGCCGAGTACGGCGACGAGGGATCGAACACCCTGGGCAACACGGCGCGGGTCGCGGGCGGGCTGGACATGCCGAACCTCGGTGCGATGGGACTCGGTTCGATCACCGACGTGCTCGGGGTACCGCCGGTCGCGGACGTGAGTGCTTCGTGGGGCCGCAACGCCGAGGCCTCGGCCGGCAAGGACACCACGACCGGCCACTGGGAGATGATGGGGATGCGGCTGTCGCGCGCGTTTCCCACCTACCCGGACGGCTTTCCCGCCTCGGTCATGGACGCGTGGACGCAGGAGACGGGACTTGGCTGGCTCGGCAACTACGCCGCGAGCGGTACCGAGATCATCCAACGGCTCGGAGACGAGCACGTCGCCAGCGGGAGTCCCATCGTCTACACCTCGGCTGACTCGGTCTTTCAGATCGCCGCTCACGAGGACGTCGTGCCCGTCGAGGAGCTCTATCGCCTGTGCTCGATCGCGCGCACGCGGGTCTGCGTGGGCGAGCACGCCGTGGGTCGCATCATCGCGCGACCCTTCATCGGTCCCAACGCTGACGGTGTCTACACGCGGACGCATCGGCGACGCGACTTCGCACTCGAACCCCCGGAGCCGACCGTCCTGGACCGGTTGAACCGCGCGGGGATCCAGTGCTACGGGATCGGCAAGATCGGTGAGATCTTCGCGTGGCGCGGCATCTGCGAGTCGCCGCACTCGACCGACAACATGAACGGCTTCGATCACCTCGTCGAGCGGGTCGCCTCCGATGCGCCCGGCTTCGTGTTCGCCAACCTGGTCGACTTCGACATGGTCTGGGGGCATCGCAACGACGTGGAGGGCTACGCGCGCGGACTCGAGGCGGTGGACGCGCGCATCCCGGAGCTGCTCGAGGTGATGGAGGACGGCGATCTGCTCATCATCACCGCGGACCACGGGTGCGATCCGACGATGCCCTCGACCGACCACAGCCGCGAGTACACGCCGCTCATCGCCAAGGTCAAGGGCGTTGATGCGGGAGTCGCGCTCGGGACGCGGGCCACGTTCGGCGACATCGGCGAGACGGTGCTGGATTTCTACGGCCACGCCGGCGAGTGCGGACGCGGCACGTCGTTTCTGAAGGAGGTCCGCGATGCAGGGTAGCGACACCCGCTCGCTCGAAGAGCTCATCGAGCTCAAACGCGACGGAGGCAGGCACGAGCGCGACGAGATCGTCCGGCTCGTGAGCGCGTTCGTCTCCGGCGAGATGCCCGACTACCAGATGGCCGCGTGGCTCATGGCCGCGCTTCTCAACGGCCTCGATGGTGACGAGACGGTGTGGCTCACCGATGCGATGGCGCGTTCGGGGCGGATGATCGACCTGTCGAGCGTTCCCGGCGTGAAGGTCGACAAGCACTCGACCGGCGGCGTCGGCGACAAGACCACGCTCGTGCTCGGTCCGCTGGTCGCCAGCTGCGGCGTGCCGATCGCCAAGATGAGCGGTCGGGCGCTCGGTCACACTGGCGGCACCCTCGACAAGCTCGAGTCGATCCCGGGGTTCCGGGTGGAGATCGAGCCCGACGCGTTCATCGAGCAGGTCCGCACCGTCGGCATGGCGGTCATCGCGCAGTCGCCAGACATCGACCCGGCCGACAAGAAGATGTACGCGCTGCGGGACGTGACCGCCACGGTGCCGTCCGTGCCGCTCATCGTGGGGTCGATCATCTCCAAGAAGATCGCCGGTGGCGCCGACGCCATCGTGCTCGACGTCAAGGTCGGGTCGGGTGCGTTCATGAAGAGCGAGCGCGACGCGCGGATGCTCGCGCGCGAGCTCAGGCGCGTGGGCGAGGCGCTCGGACGCACGGTCGTGTGCGTGATGACCGACATGGATCAGCCGCTCGGGCATGCGGTGGGCAACGCGCTCGAGGTGCGCGAGGCGATCTCGACCCTGCGTGGGGACGGTCCGAAGGACCTGACCGATCTGTGCGTGGCTCTGGGGGCCAAGATGCTCGTTCTGGGCGGGCGGGCGACCGACGAAGCGGGGGCAGCGGAGCTGTTGCGCGAGTCGATCCGCACGGGGCGCGCGCTCGACATGTTCAGACGATGGGTCGAGGCACAGGGCGGCGACCCGCGCATCGCGGACGATCCCGACGCATTGCCGTTCGCTGCCCGGACCCGGACCGTCGGCGCGCCGAGCTCCGGATGGGTGGCCGCGTATGACACCGAGGGCGTCGGCAAGGCGGCCATGGTCATGGGCGCGGGACGGGCGAAGAAGGAGGACGTCATCGACCACGCTGCCGGCATCGTCCTACATGCGAAGGTCGGCGACCGGATCGAGGCGGGCGCGCCGCTCGCGACGTTGCACGCCGCGACGGACGACCTGCTGACGGCCGGCGAGTCCCGATTCCTGCAGGCCGTGCGGCTGATCGACGGACCCGTGCCCGCTCCGGCGCTGTTCCACGAGCTGTAGGACGCTGCGACGAGAGGGCGGGCGAGCACCGTGATGCGGGCGGTCGGCGAAGCGCAACAACGCTTCCTCGAGTCGATCGACGCGCTGTTGCCCGGTGACGTCCGCGCCATCATCCGCGAGGTCGGTGCGCTCGCGCTCGAGACCGGTGTGCGGGCGCACGTCGTGGGCGGCTTCGTTCGCGACATGCTGCTCGGGCGGTCCAACCTCGACGTGGACGTCGTGGTCGAGGGTGACGGCATCGCGTTCGCACAGGCGGCGGCTGCGCGTCTCGGTGGCCGCGCAGAGACGCACACGCGTTTCGGCACCGCGGTGGTGAGGCTGTCGCCCACGCTGCATCTCGATATCGCGAGCGCGCGCACCGAGCACTACGTCCGTCCGGGGGCGCTCCCCACGGTCGAGCGCGGATCTCTGCACGACGACCTGCTTCGCCGTGACTTCTCCATCAACGCGATGGCGGCGTGCATCGACCCCGACAGCTTCGGGACGATCGCGGACCCGTCCGGTGGCCTGTCAGACCTGCGGTGCGGCGTCATCCGCGCACTGCATCCGCTGTCGTTCGTGGACGACCCGACTCGCGTGATGCGGGCGGTGCGCTTCGAGTCGCGCTACGGGTTTGAGATGGAGCCCTCGACGCTCGAGTGGGCCCGCGACGCGAGCCGGGCGGGGCTGCTCGGGGACGTCTCGGGCGCCCGTGTCCGCTCCGAGCTGTTCGCCTTGCTGGCGGAAATGCCCGCGCTCACGCCGCTGACGCGCCTTGACGAGCTGGGGGCGCTCACCGTGCTGCTTCCCGACGGCGTGGTCACCACCGATGCGCTGTCGCACGTCGCAGCATCGGAGGCGTCGTGGGCGGGGTTGCCGACGGGCGCGGGACGGGCTCCGCAGCGGAGGGTGGCGCTGCTGGCGGCGCTCGCGGTGGGCGGCACGGTCGACGCCGTCGAGAAGTGGGTGCGCCGGCTGCGGCTCGGTCGCGTACACGGTGGACCAGCACTGCAGCTCGCAGCGGTACACGCGAGCGTGGCCCGGACGCTGCGCACGAAGCGGATGCTGCGCGACAGCGCGTTGTACGCGCTCCTGCATCCGCTGGCGAACGAGACGGTCGCGGTCGTGTGGGCGCTCGGGGAGCCGGCCGTGCGTGAGCGCGTCGAGCGCTACCTCACCGGGCTCTCCCATGTCCGCGCGGCGGTCAGCGGGGCCGACCTGCTGGCTCTCGGCGCGCAGCCGTCGCCCGTCTTCTCTGCTATCCTCGATGCTGCCCTGGCCGACCGGCTCGACATGCGAGCGGTCGGAAGAGAGGCTGAGCTCGCCAATCTGCGCCGGCTCGCCGCGCGCTTCTCGATACCACGAAAGGCACACACGTGACCCTCGCAGACCTGCCGATGCTGGCGCTTCAGTTCGCCCTGCTCCTGCCCGCACTCGTCCTGCACGAGGTGGCGCACGGCTGGATGGCGTACCGGCTCGGCGATCCGACCGCGAAGCTGGCCGGCCGGCTCAACCTGGACCCGCGCAAGCACATCGACCCGTGGGGCACCGTGGCCATGCCGCTGCTGCTCCTGTTCGTCTCGAACGGGCGCTTCATGTTCGGCTACGCGAAGCCGGTGCCGTTCGATCCGCGCTACTTCAAGGACCGCAAGACGGGGATGCTGCTGACGGGCATCGCGGGTCCCGCCGCCAACCTGGTACTGGCTATCGCCGGCGCCGGTCTCTTCCGCGGCCTGGTCCTGCTCGGGGCGTTCGTGAGCGTTCCGAGCCTCGCACTCCAGATGGTGTACCTGTTCGTCTACATGAACCTCTTCCTCATGTTCTTCAATCTGCTGCCGATCCCGCCGATGGACGGCTCGCGCGTCGTCCAGCGCTTCCTGTCCGGTCGTGCGGCGGAGTTCTACGCGGGCCTGGAGCGCTACGGATTCGTCATCATCATCGTGCTGCTCTACATCGGGCGGCCGCTGCTCGACGCCTACCTCAACCTCACACTCGACCCGGTCGTCGCCTTCCTCACCGGCGTCGCGGGGTAGCGCTCAGGGAACGGCGCGGCGGTAGCGCTGCGCTATCATGGTCGCGCACGCGCACCCACTCGACTCGAGGAGCTTGAAGCCCGCATGACGCGCCAGCGTACACTCACCGGCTATCGCCCTACGGGCAAGCTCCATCTGGGGCACTGGTTCGGCAACCTGCAGAACATGCTCGCGCTCCAGGAGGAGTACGACGCGTTCTACTTCGTGGCCGACTGGCACGCGATGACGTCCATGTGGGCGGACACGACCGAGATCCGGCGCTTCACCGAGGAGCAGGTGCTCGACTGGATCGCCGCCGGTCTCGACCCCGCGAAGTGCACGATCTACCGTCAGAGCGACGTCCCCGAGGTGGCCGAACTCGCGATGTACTTCACGATGGTCACGCCGATGAGCTGGCTCGAGCGCGTGCCGTCGTACAAGGAGCAGCGCGAGCAGATCACCGACCGTGACCTGGGCAATGTGGGCTTCTTCCTCTATCCGCTGCTGCAGGCTGCCGACATCACGATCGTGCGCGCGGACCTCGTGCCGGTGGGCGAGGACCAGCTGCCGCACCTCGAACTCACGCGCGAGATCGTCCGCCGGTTCAACACCGCGTTCCCGTCAGCGGATGGCAAGGGCTACCTCGTCGAGCCGAAGGGGCTCACGCCCAAGGAGGGCGCGCGCGTTCCGGGCACCGACGGTCGCAAGATGTCGAAGTCGTACGGCAACGCCATCTTCCTCGACGACTCACCCGAGGAGATCACCGCCAAGGTGATGAGCATGATCACCGACCCTGCGCGCAAGCTGAAGTCCGATCCCGGCGATCCTTCGATCTGCCCGCTGCACGCCATCCACAAGCTCGTGAGCTCGGATACGGCCGACATCGCAGGCTGGGACGCGTGCTGCCGCAGCGCCGAGTGTGGTTGCGTGGCGCACAAGCGCAAGCTGATCGAGGACCTGATCGCGTACCTTGCGCCCTTCCAGGAGCGCCGCGCCGCGCTCGCGATGCGGCCCGGCTACGCGTGGGAGGTCCTCTCCGAAGGTGCCGCCCGTGCGCGCCCGGTCATCCGCGGGGTCGTCGACACGGTCCGCGCGCTCGTCAAGATCGACGAGTAGGCGGCTGAGGCGCGCGTGACGGCCTTCAAGGTCCGGACCGAGATCTTCGAAGGGCCGTTCGACTTGCTTCTGCATCTCGTCGGCCGCCAGAAGCTCGACATCCGCGACATCACCATCAGCGAGATCGCCGACGAGTTCCTCGAGCACATCGAGCGGATGAAGGACCTCGACCTCGACGTTGCGAGCGACTTCCTGCTCGTGGCGGCCACACTGCTCGAGATCAAGGCCGCGGCGCTCCTGCCCGCGGAGCCCGACTACGAACTCGACGAGTACGATGACCTCTCGCCCCAGGAAGCGCGCGCCCTGTTGGTGGAGCGTCTGCTCGCGTACAAGCAGTTCAAGAACGCCGCGGGTGCTCTGGCCGCCCGAATGGAGTCCGAGGGGCGCATGCACGCTCGGCAGGCCGGCATAGAGGAGCAGTTCCTCGGGCTCATGCCGGACTACCTGGAAGGCGTGACCCTGCGGGGACTGGCCGTGCTGTGCGCGGACCTCGACCGACGCCGCGACGTGTTCCTCCTCCAGGCCGAGCACGTGGCCTCGATGCCGGTGAGTCTGGAACTGCACATGGAGAGCGTGAAGCGCACCGTTGCGAAACGCGGGCGCGCGAGCTTCTCCGAGCTGTTCGAGGCCGGAGCCGCGCCCGAGGTCGTGGTGGTGACGTTCCTGGCCATACTCGAGCTCTACAAGCGGGGACGGATCGACATCACGCAGGATTCGCTCTTCGGCGAGATACAGATCGTGCACAAGGACGGGGAGGACGACGACGATGACTGAACGCGCCGAACTGCGGGGCGTCCTCGAGGCGCTGCTGTTCGCAAGTGACGAGCCTGTGCCGGCTTCCCGTGTCGCGAAGCTGCTGGAGGTACCCGAAGGCGATGTCGCGGCAGCGTTGTCGGCGCTGGCCGAGGAGTACGCGCGTGACGAGCGAGGCTTCCAGCTGCGCGAGGTCGCCGGCGGTTGGCGCCTCTACACGCATCCCGCGCACCACCCGGTGATCGAGCAGCTCGTGCTGTCGTGGGACACGAGGCGATTGTCCCAGGCGGCGCTCGAGGCACTCGCCGTGGTCGCCTACCACCAGCCGGTCATGCGCCAGGGCGTCAACGCGATCCGCGGGGTGAACTCCGAAGGCGTGCTCGCGTCACTGCAGGAGAAGGGCCTCGTGCGCGAGGTGGGTCGCGACCGCAACCAGGGAAACGCCGTGCTCTACGGCACCACGCGAGTGTTCCTCGAGAGGTTCGGGCTCAAGGACCTCACCGAACTGCCGCCGCTGTCCGAATTCTCGCCCGACGCGGGCACGGAGAACGCCATACGCGACCGTCTGAGCGCCATCGAAGGACCCGAGTTCGAAGAAGAGGGCGGTGACCTCTCTGTCGACTGAGCCGCACGGGGCCGGTACCTCGCCCGAGGGCAGCGAGCGTGTCGTACCGATGCGCCTCCAGAAGTTCCTCGCGCGCGCCGGTGCGGCGTCCCGACGGGGGAGTGAGGACCTCATGACCGCCGGGCGTGTGAGCGTCAACGGTGTGGTCGTGGGCGAACTGGGCACCAAGGTCGATCCGAACGTGGACGAGGTGCGCGTGGACGGCGTGGTCGTCCGTCTGGCGGACGGGCCCACCTACCTCATGCTCAACAAGCCGGCGGGCTACGTCACCACCATGAAGGACCCCCAGGGACGCCCGACCGTCGTGGACCTCTTCCCGCCGGATGCGCCTGCCGGGCTCTTCCCGGTCGGGCGGCTCGACCAGGACACCGAAGGGCTGCTCCTGCTCACCACGGACGGAGAGCTGGCGCACGTGCTCATGCACCCACGCCACCACGTTCCGAAGCGATATCTCGCCACCGTGGGTGGCGTGCCGGACGAGAGCGACATGCGCTGGCTGCGCGACGGCGTCCGCCTCGACGACGGCATGTCGGCGCCGGCCGAGGCGCGCATCGTGAAGCGCTCGGGTACCGCCGCCGTGGTCGAGCTCATCATCCGCGAGGGTCGGAAGCGACAGGTTCGACGCATGCTCTCTGCGATCGACCACCCCGTGAACAAGCTCGAGCGACTGGCGTTCGGCGCCATCGAGCTCGGGGACCTGCCACGAGGCGCGAGCCGCCCGCTGACGAGCGACGAGGTCGCCGCACTCAAGGACGCCGCCGGGGTTTGAGAAGGCGATGTATAGTGGTATACATCGCATCGAGGATGATCTTGGTCAGGCGCGGGATGGGAACCGGTAAGGGGAGCGTGTCACGATGGCGCGCATGGTGCGCAAGCAGCTCTACATGGACGAGGAACTCGACCGGGCTCTGAGTGCCCGTGCGGCTGCCCGCGGGGTGACACAGGCGCAGGTCGTGCGCGAGGCGCTGGAGCGTGCGTTGCTCGGCGGGGCCGAACTCGGGCGCGCTGCGGCTGTCTCGCGGCTGCAGGCGATGTGGGCGGAGTCGGACGCCATGGGGGTCGGGAGCGAGACAGGCGAGTGGCGGTGGACGAGGGAGGAGCTGCATGAACGGCCTGGCGATGCTCGACGCGAACGTGCTCGTCTACTCCGACGACTCGAGGAGTCCGAGTAAGTCCGCGCGTGCGCGTCTACTCATACAGTTCCTTGTCGAGCGTGGTCTGGCGGTGGTGACGCCGCAGGTCCTCGGCGAGTACTGGTTGGCGGTGACGCGGAAGCTGGCGACTCCGCTCCCGCTCGATCTGGCCGAGGCCCGCATCCATGAGTACCGCAACTTCGCGCGGGTCGTCCCGTATGACTCGGTCATCGTGGCCGAGGCAGTCCGTGGGCAGCGTCGGTACGGCTTCCACTACTACGATGCGCAGATCTGGGCCGCCGCGCGGCTGGCCGCGATCGACGTCGTGTTCTCGGAGGACTTCACCGACGGCTCGCAGATCGAGGGCGTCCGCTTTGCGAACCCGTTCGCGGACGACTTCGACATGGACGCTTTCCTGGCGAGCTGAGCGGGCCGCTGAGCGGTCATCTTCCGCTCCGCCGCGTCTGTTACACTCGCTTCGTTCACAACCGCATCACGCACCCCCGACGGGTGCCCGGACGGCCGCGGAACACGCGGTCACACGGGAGAATAGGGAAGCCGGTGAGAGTCCGGCGCTGTCCCGCAACTGTGATGGAGCCTCGCCTCGTGCGAGCGCTTCTAAGCCAGGAGACCTGCCCGCTCGGGAGCGACCGCACACCGGCCTTCGAGGAAATGGGGCCCGCGTCGCGCGCCGGGCTATCCCAAACGAAGGACCGGCGCTCACCAGACACGGACATCACCCTCGAAGACCCCCGGAACCGGGGGTCTTTCGCGTTTCGAGAGTCCCGGGAGGCGGCGCGGACCTGTGGGCCGAGGAGAGCCCGGAACGATGAAGGAGACGCAACGATGAGCAACGCACGACTCGCACGGATGGCGGCCATGGTGATGGTCGCGACGCTGGTACTGGGCGCACTGGCCGGATGCACGCCCACGACTCCCGCCGTCACGCCGGAGACCCCCCCGAAGGCCGGCTCGGCGTTCCCGCTCACCGTCACCGATGACGCCGGGCGCTCGGTCACCCTGAAGGCGGCGGCTCTGCGCGTCGTCTCGCTCGCGCCGGCCAACACCGAGATCGTCTACGGCCTGGGACGGTTCGACCGGCTCGTGGGAGTCACGACCTGGGACGACTACCCTGCAGCGGTCAAGGACGTCACCAAGGTCGGTGACTTCACCACGCCCAACCTCGAGGCGATCGCCTCCGTGCGACCCGACCTCGTGCTCGTCACAGGCGGAGTGCAGGCCGATGTCGTGGCCAAACTGGAGGGGCTCGGAGCCGCCGTCCTGGTCGTGGACCCGGCCGATGTCGACGGCGTGTATCGCGGGATCACGCTGGTGGCCACGGCACTCGGAGTGCCGGAGAAGGGCGTGGAGCTCGTCGGCGGCATGAAGTCGGACCTGGCCGACATCGAGCGCAAGGTCGCCTCCGCCAGTCCCGTCACATGCTTCGTCGAGATCGGCTGGAACCCGCTGTTCACGGCGGGCCCGGACACGCTCATCGGGGACCTCATCAAGCGGGCCGGCGGCAGGAACGTCGTGACCGAGAAAGGCTACGTCGGCTACTCGGCGGAGCAGCTGCTCAAAGACCAGCCGGGTGTCTATCTCGGCACGCGGTCCTCGATCGGCGATCCGGCCGCCATCGGTCAGCGCCCGGGCTACGGCAGCCTGGTGGCGGTGACGTCGGGGCGCGTGGTGGCGCTCGACGACAACCTCATCTCGCGCCCCGGGCCCCGGATCGCGCAAGGCGTGCTCGAGATCGCACGCGCCCTGCATCCGGACAGCTTCTAGCGCGGGACGGAGACGTACGCGATGACCTCATCCGGTCGCATGCGCGCGATCGTCGTCCTCGGGGCGCTGGTGGCGGCTCTGGCCGTCGCGTTCGTCGCGGGCGCGGCGTTCGGGGCGGTGCCGGTCGCGCCCGCCGAGGTCGTGCGCGCACTCGCGCGCGCATTGCGCGGGCTCGCGCTCTCGCCCGAACAGGCGGTCATCATGGAGCTTCGTATGCCGCGGGTCCTCCTGGCCGCACTCGTGGGTGCGTGTCTCGCAGGCGCCGGCGTCCTCTACCAGGCGCTCTTCCGAAACGCGCTGGCCGACCCCTACATCCTCGGCGTCTCGTCAGGAGCGGGGCTCGGCGCCGCACTCGCGCTGGCCATCGGCGGGCTCGGGACGATCTCGCTGTTCGCGGTGCCGGTCTCGGCGTTTCTCGGGGCGATGGCGACCATCGTGGTCGTGGCGGCGATCGCGACGCGTCGCCGGGTCATGGACACGCTGTCGCTGCTCCTCGCCGGCGTGGCTGTCAGCTACACGCTCTCCGCGCTCACGTCGTTCGTGCTCGTGGTGCGACGCGAGCAGATGTCGCGCATCGTGTTCTGGATGATGGGCGGTCTGCAGGCGGCGACGTGGCAGCAGGTCGCCATCGTGGCGGGGATGCTGGCGGTCGGGCTCGCCGTCCCGCTCTTCTTCACTCGTGAGCTCAACATCATCCTGCTCGGTGACGAGCGCGCCGGCGAACTGGGCGTGGACGTCGAGCGCTTCAAGCGCATCGTGCTGGCCGCCGCCTCCCTGCTCGTGAGCGCGGCTGTCTCGGTATCGGGGCTCATCGGCTTCGTCGGGCTCATGACCCCGCACATGGCTCGACTGGTCCTGGGGCCCGACCACCGGCTCCTCCTGCCCGCGTCGGTGCTGTCCGGGGCTGTGGTCATGGTGCTGGCCGACCTCGTCGCGCGCGTGGTCCTCGCCCCGGTCGAGCTGCCCGTCGGGATCGTCACGGCGCTGGCGGGCGGGCCCGTCTTCGTGTGGCTGCTCCTGCGCTCGAGGACGGGACGCGCATGAGTGCCACGCTGCGCTACCGGGAAGCCTCGGTCGGGTACGACGCGCCCGTCGTGCTCGGTGCCACGCTCGAAGTGCTCCCAGGCGAGATCGTCGGTCTCATCGGCCCCAACGGCGCCGGCAAGACCACGCTCGTGCGCTCGGTGACCGGTGAGGCACGGGTGATGGCCGGTGAGGTCCTGGTGGCGGGGCGCGACGTCGCGTCCTATCGTCGAATAGAGCTTGCGCGGCTCGTCGGCGTCCTTCCGCAGACGGTTCCTGCCCCGTTCTCGTTCGCGGCCCGCCAGTTCGTGGAGATGGGCAGGCATGCGCGCATGTCGAGGTTCGGCGGTCTCGGGAGCGCCGACCATGCGGCCGTGGCGCGGGCGATGCTGCTCACCGACACGACCGCGCTCGCCGACGTGCCCGTCGACACGCTCTCGGGTGGCGATCTTCAGCGTCTCACGCTGGCTCAGGCGCTCAGCCAGGAGCCCCAGGTGCTCTTGCTGGACGAGCCGACGAGCCACCTGGACCTCAATCACCGCCTGCAGGTCCTCGACGTCGTGCGGGGTCTTGCCGACGACGGGATGGCCGTGCTTGCGGTCTTCCACGACCTCGATATGGCGGCGCGCTACGCGGACCGTCTCGCCGTCGTGGCGGACGGGCGGCTCTTCGAGGCGGACACGCCCGACGCTGTGCTCACCTCCAGGATGCTCTCGGACGTCTTCGGTGTGCGTGCGGTCATCGGCGCCGATCCCGTCACGGGGACCGTCCAGGTCCTGCCGGTCGTGCGCACGCAGGAACGCGCGCCCTCGCGCGGTGTGCGGGTGCTCGTGGTCTCAGGGTCGGGCGCCGGAGCGGGCCTGCTGCGACGCCTGGTCGTGGCCGGGTTCGATGTGGAGGCGGGCGCTCTCGCTCGAGGCGACACGGACGAGAAGGTCGCCACGTCGCTCGACGTGCCGTTCGTGCCGCTGCCGCCCTACGGGTCGATGCGTGCACAGGACGAGTCCGCAGTCCGCGACACGGCCAGCCACGCCGACGCGATCGTCGTGTGCGCGGCACCGTTCGGGCCAGCCAACCTGGGCAATCTCCGGGCGGTGGCCCGCTTCGCCTCGCGAACGGTGTTGCTCGGCACGCTGGCGGCGGAGGAGGACTTCGCCCATGGCGAGGCGCTGCGGCTGTGGTCGGCGCTTCAGCGCGGCGGTGCGCTCCAGTGTGAGGACGTCCGCTCTATCACTGCTTGTGTGGAGGAGGTGGCGAGTCGATGAGCACCGTGGTGCTGACCGGGGCCGTCCGTAGTGGCAAGTCGGCGGCTGCAGAGGCGTTGGCGCTCGCCCGCGGCGGCGATGTGGTCGTGGCGGTGGCCGGATGGGACGGGGATGGCGAGATGGTGCGGCGGATCGATGCGCACCGTGCCGTGCGCCCGGCCCGCTGGGCGGTCCACGAGGTCGGCGCCGTCCC
>JAUSBS010000120.1 GCA_030651905.1 Coriobacteriia bacterium | reverse complement strand
CAGCCGATGAAGACGACCACCTCGGCGTTGGACCACTTCGCGACCTGATGCTGGGTGACCGTCTTGCCGGCGCCGAACGGGCCCGGGATGCAGGCCACGCCGCCCTTCATGAGCGGGAAGAACGTGTCGATGACGCGCGTGCCGGTCACGAGCGGCTCGGTCACGGAGACCTTGCGCACGTACGGGCGCGGCATGCGCACCGGCCACGTCTGCATCAGGCGGAGCGGCACCGACGTGCCCGCCGCGGTCTTCACGCGGCCGATCTCGTCTGTGACCGTGTACGAACCGCTGGACAGCGCCTCGAGTGTGCCGGAGACGCCGGGCGGCACCATGATGCGGTGCTCGACGACGACGTTCTCGGCCACGGTGCCGACGATCGTCCCCGCCTCCACGGCTGCGCCGACCTCCAGCACGGGCACGAACTCCCAGCGCTTCTCGCGGTCCAGGCCCGGCGCGGTGATGCCGCGCTTGAGGAACGCCCCGGAGGTCGCCTCCAGCACGTCGAGCGGACGCTGGACGCCGTCGTAGACGGCCTCGAGCATGCCGGGCCCGAGCTCGACGGACAGCGGCGCGCCGGTGCCCTCCACGGGATCGCCGGGGCCGAGGCCCTCGGTCTCCTCGTACACCTGTATGGAGGCCCGGTCGCCGCGCATCTCGATGATCTCGCCCATGAGTCCTTGCGTCCCCACGCGAACGAGGTCGTACATGCGCGACGCGCCGAGTCCTTCGGCCACCACGAGCGGGCCGGCCACCTTAACGATCGTGCCTTGCTCCATCTAGGCTTCCTTCTCTTCCGTGAACGGCACCTTGGTGCCGAGCGCTCGTTCTATCGCGCGATCCAGTTTCGCCTGACCCACGCCCCCGGTGCTCCCGGCACCGGGCAGTACGGTCACGGCCGGGAACGGACGGTCGGACACCTCTCGTACGAGGTCGGCGATCGCCTCGTAGACCGGCTCCGTGACGAAGACGACACCGTACGTGCCGCCGGAGAGCTCCGCCCACAGGTCGCGGGCGGAATCGGCCACCTCGACCGGGAACACGGCGAACCCCAGCGGACGGAATCCCGCCACCGACGTCGCGTCGCCGACGAACGCCACGCGCGTGCTCACGACGCCACCTCCCGCAACCGGGAGGCCACCACGTCGCGGGGAAGGCCCGCGAGGCGCCCCACGAGCAGGGCGCGCACGGTGATGGCCTCGGCGCGACGGGAGAGCACGTAGCCCAGCACGGGCCCGGGACCGATCGGCATGCGGACGGCCTCCCGGACGAGTCGCCCCACGGCCGCATCGGCAAGCGGGTCCAGGCGCGTCAGATCGAGCAGGTCGGCCGGAGTCGCGCCCGGGAGCACCCTGGCCGCCATGACCGCCTCGACGAGCTCCGCTGGCTTGCGGACGAGGAGTGTGAGTGCCGCAGCGTCCCACGTCCCTCCGGGCACGAGCATCGCGCGGGCCGCGTCGGGGGACCGCTGCGCGATCGCGCTGCGCAGGAGGACCTTCGCATTGGTGGCGTCGACCTGACGCGCCGCGAGACGCTCCAGATAGTGGACGCCCGAGGCCTTCGCCAGGCGCGTGAGCTCCCGGAACATCGCGTGATCGACAGCCGCGTCGATCTCCTCCGAGGCGGGGACGGGCTCCGCATCGAGCAGCGCGCGAGCGACTGAGCCGAGCACGCCCGGAAGCGTGCGCGGATCATCGAACTCCTGGAGCGGGAGCAGGCCCAGCGGTATGGTCGGCACCTCCGCGGCCACACCGAGCGCGCGAGCCTTGAGCACGCCTTTGAGCACGGCGAAGTCGTACGGAGAGCGGAAGTAGCGGACGACGGCGTCGGGCAGACCCGCGTGCTCCAAGAACTCCTCGTAGAGGTCACGCAGTGATTCGTCGACGGCATGCTCCACCTCGCCGGGCGTGGCGGCGTGCTCGAGGAACTTCCCGAAGTGCGTCTCGGACAGCACCCTGCGCTGGTCGGCGAAGGTCGGCGCGTCGAGCAACCTCTCGAACGAGGCACGGCCGAGCAGCCGGGTGCGCAGGACCATCACGCGTCCCACCGCGAAACCGTAGGTGATCGAGTCGCCCGCGCGCGCCATCGTCTCTTCTCACGCCTCCCGGGGGAAGAGCGACCGGTCGGCCACCGCGAGCAGTCCCTCGCGCTGTGCGGCCACCAACGCCGCCGGCGACACCTCGACGCGCACGCCACCGCCTGCCAACACGACACCGTGCGCCGCATCGGCGGGCTCGGCGCTCATCGGCAGATCGACGCCGGCGGCCTTCAAAGCGCCCGGCAGCGTCGTGGACAAGCGCTTCGCGTCAGCCGGTGCGATGGAGATCGCCTCGCGACCGGTCGCCGCGTCCGCCACCGCGACCGCGATGAGTGCGGCGTACTCGGCGTCGGGGAGTGCGAGCAGCGCCGCCTCGGCGCCGTCCAGTGCCTCGTTCGCCAGCGCGAGCCGAGCCGTAAGCCCGGCGTCGCGAGCAGCGAGCCTCGCGTTGGCAAGCAGCGTCTCCGCGTCCGCGACAGCGCGCGCGTTCTCTCGCGCGAGCGTGCGCCCGGCGTCCGCCTCCGCGCGGACGGTGGCCTGTGCCACCACCCGCTCGGCGTCATCCTGTGCGGTCGCGAGGATCGTCGTCGCCTCAGCCTCAGCGTCGGCGCGGATCTTCGCGACGATGTCTTCTATCGCCACTTACTCGCCTCCGCTACTTGAGCGAGGACTGGATGCCGAGCAGCATCAGGATGGTGACGATGAGCGACAGAACGGCGTAGGTCTCCACGAGCGCCGGGAAGATCAGTGCCGGAGCCTGCTTGTCCGCCGCCACGATGCCGGCGGCCGACGCGCCCGTCCTGCCCTGGAAGTACGCCGAGATCATGCATAGCCACGCCACCGGCTGGCAGGCGAGGAAGACCTTGAAGCCCGTCACGCCCGGCAACGAAACGTTCCCGTTGAAGATGCCGAAGAAGATCAGCACGAGCACCGCGGCGATGAAGCCGTAGATGCCCTGCGTCCCCGGCATGGCCGCGAGCGGCAACAGCTTGCCGAACTTCGTGTCGTCCTCGCTCAAGACACCGGAGACCGTCGCGCTGGCTATCGTGATGCCCCAGGCCGATCCGATACCGCCAAGGATCGCCGCGGTCCCGGCCCCCATCAGGGCCCAGTCCGCACCCGCCATCCCCCACCAAAGCTCCTTCACGATCCCGCTCCTCCTTCCTGCCGGGCCACGCCGGCATGCAGTACCACTGACCGTGTCGCAAAACGGAAGGGGGCGAAGGGCCGCCCTCCTCCTTCGTAGAACTTGCTGAAGAACTCGACGAACTGCAGGCGCGCCGGGTGAACGAACGCGCCGAGCAGGTTGATCACGACATTGAACACGTGCCCGAAGATGAAGACCGCGGCCGCCATGACCGCCACGAGCACCGCGCCGAGCCAGCCAAGGCCGCCGGCGCGCCACAGCCCCGCGACCGGTCCCCACACGAGGCCCGTGAGGATGTTGAAGACCATACCCACGAGCGCGCCGGAGAGTCCGAGCGCCGCGAGCCGCGTGTAGGAGAGTATGTCACCCAGGAAGGCTGACATGCCGTAGACCGCGTACGCACCACCCAGGAACGACACGACACAGCGGCGGACGGCCTTCGAGGCGATGAGGCCGACGAGTGTGACGCTCAGCAGCGCCCACAACACGACGCCGGGACCGCCAGCCGCAAGCGAGACGACCCAGCCGAGCATCGCGGTCAGCCACACCCACCCGAACGCGCGGTCCCACAGCGGGCGGTCCTTCCCGTTGAGCGCCGCCTCGAGCGTGCGCCCCTGCATGAGCATCGTGCCGAGCAGACCGACCACGAGAAGCGCGCGCCCGACGCCGGGGTTGCCGGACCACACCACGGTGGCGGCACCGATCATCGCGAAGAGGAAGATCGTCGAGAGCTGCTCTGAGATGGCCGTGGCGGCGTCACCGCGACGGAACGCGTCGTAGGCGGAGACGGCCACACCGAAGAAGACCTGCGTCACGCCCAGCACGATCGTCACGATCAGGAACGTCTGCAGCTCGTTGAGCGGGTCGAGCAGCGGCTTGTAGCGCAGGAACGCCGGCAGCCAGCTCGCGTCCATGGCGAAGTAGCTCCGAAACGCCACTCCGACCACCATCGAGGCCACGCCACCGATCATCATGAGATCCATGAATCGTTTCACGCCCGCGGCGACGTCGAGTCTACGCTTGATGAGGTACGCGCCGACGGCAAGCATCGCGCCGTACCCGACATCGCTGATACAGATGGCGAAGAAGAGCAGGAAGAACGGAGCGAGCAGCGGCGTCGGATCGAGCTCCCGATACGCCGGTCGGCCGTAGAGGTCGGTGAGCACCTCGAACGGCCTGAGCCAGCGCGGGTTGTCGAGCTCCACCGGCGGGGAGTCGTCCTCGGCCGGCTCGGAGAACGACACGTCGAGTGCGTCGGACCACGTCGCCAGCGCGGCGTGCAGCTCGTCTTCATGCCCTGCCCGGACCCAGCCGCGCACCACGAACGCGCGCTCGGTACGCCCGAAGCTTGCCAGTGCGGTCGCAGCCGCGGCGTCGCTGTCGATAGCCTCGGCGATCGCGACCGCTTCGGCGAAATGGTCGCGGGCGATCGTTCGCGCTTGGGAGTCGAGCGCCGCGAGCTCGGTCTCGATCGCCGCGATCCGGTCCCGAGCGTGCGACGACTCCTCGGCCGGGTAGTCGCACAGATCCCCGAACGCCACCTCGGCGAACTGCGTGGATGCCAGCGCGGCGCGGACCTCGTCGACGCAGCAGCGGTGGCTCAGCACGATCCACGCCTCGCGCGCCCCGGCTCCCCCGTACTGCGCGACGCTCACGTACGGGCTGACCTCACGAAGCGCGGCCCTGATCCGAGCGGCGTCACCTGACGGCACCGTGCCCGCGTGCAGCACGACGTGGGCGGTCCCGCGCCATTGTGCGATCTGGAGTCGAACGGAGAGCCACGGCTCCAGGTCCCGCACGAGCGTGACGAGTCTGCCGCGTTCGCGCTGCAGCGAGGCGAGTCGGTCGGCGATGTCGTCGCACAGCCGGTAGAGGTGCAGCAGGGCCGTGCCGCCTTCGAGCCGCTCGAACTCCTCGACGCTCAGGTGGAACTTCTCGCTGACGAACACCGCGAACGGCTGCGATGGTGTGTGGTAGCGGGCGAGGAAGTCGCGGACGAACCGGGCGTCGGCGGCGTACTCGTCGAGCGTTCGGCGCCTCTCGTCCTCGGGTGCGACCGCCTCGGTGTCGAGCCCCTCGGGTGCGGTCTGGAGTTCGACGGCGCCCGCACGCTGCAGCGCCTCGAGTACGTCGTCAAGGACCGGACGATGCCCGATGACCTCGACGCGACGCATCCGGGCGACAGCCACGGTCGCTAACCCTTCAGCGAGTCCGCGAGCTGCAGCGCCACGGCGTCCAGGCGCTTGCGGCCCGACGCCAGAGCCGAATCGCGCTGAGCGGCAGCATCGGCGAGGAGGGCGTCAGCGGCGGCGCGGGCCGTCTCCAGCGCCCGCTCGCGCTCCGCGGCCGCATCGGAGTCCGCCTGCGATGCGCTGTCGATGACCACGCGGCGGGATTCGGAGTCGGCGCCGGCCCGGATGGCATTGGCGCGCTCGCGCGCATCGGCGACGACCTTCCGCGCCTCTTCCTCCACCGCGAGGATCCGTTCGACCTTCTCCACACCGTTTCCTCTCGCATTTCGCCCCGACACCCTCGTCGGATTTCATGGATGCTACCACACGGCGGCGCGCCTCTCGCCGCTTCCTCTATAGTGTTCGTGCCGCTCATGGGACCGAGGTCCTCCGGGCGGGAAACCCCGAGAACGACCGCCGAGAAGGTGGAGCCGGCCGGATGGCGCTGCTCACTCCCCGAAAGCCCCGTAGACGCGGCGTGCGCCAGGGCCCCGAGCTCAGGCTCGGCCCTTCGCACGACACGGGCATGACGCTGGGCGGCGGCGGACCCCGGATACGGCGGCGGCGCAACGTGAGCCGCGACCCGTGGCTCGTGCCTCTTCTGATCGTGGTCGGCGCGTTCCTCCTCGCGGCGGTGGCGCTGTCCCGTCCCGCGGCGACCCGGACGGCGCACCTGCAGGCCGTTGCGATCTCGCAGCCCGTCGTCGACGTGACCGTCGCGAAGCTCGTGAGGCAGACTCCCGCGTTCGCGACCTGCGGAACGCTCCGGCTGCGGCTGCCCGTGCCCGTCGAGTCCGTGACGGCGGTCGCGTTCCATCAGGCGTCGATCAACCATGCGATCACCATGACCTCGCTCGTCCCCGAGATCAGCACCGGCGCGGCGGCGCGGCTGGCGACTCAGAAGCGCACGGCGACCGCCACCGTGGCTCCCGCGGTCCCAGCAACCGCGACGGTCACCACCGCGACAGCCACCCCTTCCGACGTCTGGGACGGCCGGGCAATCCGGCTGTGGAGGAGCGGACGCAGCGGCAGCCCCGACACCGCCGTGGATGTGGGCGCCAAGGCGGGCACGCCGGTCTTCGCCCCGGTGGACGGGACCGTCGTCTACGTTCGCCAGTACAAGCTCTACAACAAGTACGCCGACTACGAGGTCCACATCACACCGACCGGCACCGACGACGTCGACGTGGTGCTCATCCACATCAGCGACGTGTGCGTCTCGCCCGGAGACGAGGTCAAGGCCGGCCTGACCCGGCTGGCGAGCGTACGCAGGCTGTCGAACCTCACGGCCCTGCAGCTCGGCAGGTACACGACGGACGGCGGCAACCACACGCATGTACAGGTGAATCGCCTGCCTCGACCGGGCAGCATCTGGGTTTCGTTGCCGTCAGGCGCGGCTATCGTGCCCTTCGCGGCTTTGGCCGCCTCATCGACGCCGACGGCGACCCCGGCTCCCTAGGAGTCCGTGTCCTTCGCGTCGCCTTCGCGGCGCAGGAAGCCGCGGAACCTGCGGTCGAACTCCGCACGGACGAGGCGGACCTTGCGGCCGCAGCCGAGACAGATCAGGCCGATGTCCATCCCCAGGCGCGTGACCTCCCACTCGTTCGCACCGCACGGATGCGGCTTCTTGAGGCGAACGACATCGCCGATCTTGGCGGGTGTGATGGGGACGACCATGGCCGGAGTATACCGCGCGCGCCTCTCAAGCCGCCGTTCGGCGTGGGATACGGCCAGTCGGCTATCCTATGCAGAAGTGATGGCGCTCACACGCCGATATAGATGGATGGTCGCGCTCGCACGCGGCCGTGTCGTGTCGCGCACGAAAGCGAAGGACCGTAGATGGGTACTGCTCGGACAGCGGGCGGAGAAGCGCGGCGTCTCGCCGCACTGACGCTCGTCTTCGCACTCGTCGCGGCGCTACTTCCCGCGTCGGCCGGAGCCGTCACGACGCCCGTCGTGGACCCGCCGACCTCGCTGCTGGCCAACGCCACCGCCACATACACCGCGCACGCGACCACCACCGAGGACCGGGAGCGCGTGCGGCGGGTGACGTTCACCTTCCCCGCCAATACCGACGTGTCCGGCGTCTCCGCGGCCACGGTCACCGTGTTCGAGCAGCCAGGCAACATCGCGTACGCGGTCACGCAGGTGAACGTCAACGCGCTCTTGCGCACGGTGGAGGTCAGGATCACGTTCCCGAGGGCGAACAAGGGCAAGGCCTTCGACGTCAACGTCGGCGGAGTGGTGAACGGCTCGCAGCCCGGTGCCGGTTACCACTACGACGTCGTGATGCGTAGCGACGCGACACCCGACGGAGTCGCGTCGAGGACCTACGCGCTGACGGCCAACACGTCGGCGGTGGTAGTGGGAGCCGTGGCGCTCGGTTCGAACCAGCCGGCCGTCGCGTCCGCCTACACGATCCCGGTCACGCTGGGCGCGCAAGGCCGCCTGTCGGGCACGACGGATGCCGGCGCCAACACGATCGTGGTGACGTTCCCGGCGGGTACGACGGTCCCGGTCGCGCCGCCCGCGGGGTCGGTCACGATCGGTGGTGTGGCCGCACGGACTATCGCCGTGGCGGGCCGTCAGGTCACCCTCACTCTGGCTGCCGCACAGACGATCGCCGGCGGTAGCACCTTCGACGTCGCGTTCGGCGCCACGTTCGGGCTGCGCAACCCGGCAGCCGGCACGTACACGCTGACCGCAAGCACGAGCGCCGAGACCGGAACGGGCACCAGCCCGGGCTACCTGATCGGTTCGGTGCCCTACCTGACGATGACGATCGATGCGACGAGCGTGGACTTCGGCGCTGTGGACCCGGGCGTGACCTCCACGCCCCGCGCAGTGAACGTGACTGTCGACTCCAGCGCGGCCTTCACGATCACACGAGCGCTGTCCGGCGACTTCTCGCTGCTGGGCCTCGTCGTGACGGGCGCCGCGAGTGGCGCCAAGCCCGCCGGTCTGGCCGCGTACGCGGACTCGTACTCGATCACGCCGCCATGGACGACCGACCCCGACGTGCCGCTCCTGGCGCAGGTGCAGTACACCGCCGTCCAGTAGAAGCGCCCGTCCCGCGCCTTGCCCGCTCGTCCCCTCAAGCGACCGCTGGACGCCGTTCATCGCTGAGCCGTGTGCCTTTTGTCACACTATTCCGCCGAGCGGCAAACAAAGATGACGATTCTCTCATCCAACCCCGATAACTCTCTATGCAGGACGCAGGGGCGTCGGGAGAGGCCGCCCCGCCGAACCCGACAGGTCCATATACAGGAAGGGCAGAAGAACCATGAAGAAGACAATGTTCGTCGCAATCGCGATTCTCGCCATCATTCTCGGCATCGTTGCATACGCAGGCGCAGC
>JAUSBS010000119.1 GCA_030651905.1 Coriobacteriia bacterium | reverse complement strand
GCTGCGGTTCGAATACCGCGGCGTGAAGGTGCTGCTGGCCCACGGAAGCCCGCGCAAGGTGAACGAGTACCTCTTGCCGGATCGCGCCGACGAGCAGCTCGCGCGGTTGGCGGCGGCGGCCGACGCTGACGTCGTGTGCGTGGGACACGTACACGTCCCGTACCACCGGGCACTCGCGGGCGAACGCGGCACCGTCCACTACGTTAGCAGCGGGTCCGTGGGCAAGCCCAAGGACGGCGACCCGCGCGCGTGCTGGGTCGAGTTGCTGATCGGGCCCTACGAAGACGTCCACGCCGCCACCGACAGCGACGCATCTGTAACGACCGCCGGGGACACGGATACGTTCGTCGGCGTGAACACCCACCGCGTCGAGTACGACGTCGAGAGTGTGGCCCGCACCATGACGCGCGCCGGGCTCCCCGCGACACTGGCGGCCGCGTTGCGGTCCGCCTGAGCTCCCGCTTGCGGCCCGCTCGGCCCACGCGCATAGTACTTCGATAGTCGTCGAACCCATGGAGCAGTGATGGCCGAGGCCTCCCTCGAGCACGTCAAAGCGGATCCCGCGCAGTTCGACCTCGTCTTCAAGGCGCTCGCTTCACAGCAGCGTCGCGAGATCCTGCGTGTCCTCGGAGCGGGAGATCCGTCGACCGACCACTCGTGCTGCGTCAAGGACGATGTGTGTGCCTGCCACCTCTCCGATCGGCTCGGCCTAGCGGCGTCGACCATCTCGCACCACATGACCATCCTGCGAAACGCCGGTCTGGTGACCGCGCGCAAGGAAGGGCTGTGGGTCCACTACGGCCTGCGGCGCGACGTCCTTGCACAGGCCGCGACGGATCTCGGACTCTACTAGGAGCTGCCGGCCGGCTGCGACCTATCCTCGACAGTTGGAGCGCGCATGACCGACTCACAGGAAGATCTCGCGCCGACCGAGCCACCGCGCGGGGGCGGACGCGTTCGCGTAGCCGTGATCGTCGCCGTCGCAGCGGTGTTCGCGATCCTGCTCCTGGCCAAAGCCGTCGGTGCTCCTCAGGCCTCTCTCGAGAACACGACGCCCGGCCCCGCTGCCGCGGTGAGCTCGGGAGGACCCTCGCAGGCGCGTGGGGACGCGCTCGCTGACTACGACGCTGCGCTCAGGGGCGGTAAGCCGATCTACGTCCTCTTCCACTCGCTGACCTGTGAGCCGTGCGTGCAGATCTCTGCCGTCGCTGACGCGGTCGTGCCCGACTACGCCGACAGGGTCACGTTCGTGAACGCCATCACCGACGACACTTCGGCTCAGAGGCTCGCCGCGCGGTTCTCGTTCCAGTACATCCCGACGTCATTCTTCCTCGACCCCGACGGCTCAGTGGCAGACTCCTTCACTGGCGTACTCACGGCGCAGGACATGCGCGCACGCTTGGACAAGCTGGTCGCGCGGTGACCCTGGAGACGCTGGCAGCCCAGCTGTCCAGCACAACGTCGGTCGGGATCTCGGCCGTGGGCATCGCCTTCCTGGGCGGGATGGTGGCGGGCTTCGGGCCATGCGTCCTACCCATGCTACCGGCGGTATTCGGCTACGTGACCGGGCGCGTCGCGGAGGGTGGAGTCTCAAGCACACCGCGGGCAGCAGTGGTCCGTGGCCTGGCCCTCTCCGGCGTCTTCGTGTTGGGCATGAGCCTCGTCTTCGCCGCCATGGGCGCCGCCGCTGGCCTTCTCGGTAGAGCCATCATGGTCGGGGCCTGGGCGTCGTATGCAGCGGCAGCCGTGTGCGTCACGATCGCGCTACAGATGCTCGGGCTGATCAGGCTTCCCGTGACAGCCCTCAATCGCTACCTGCCGAAACGCCGCCCTCCGAAGAACGGTCTGGTCGGCACGCTGCTCTTCGGAATGCTGTTCGGCCTTGTCGCCTCTCCCTGCTCCACGCCGATACTCGTCGCTATCGCGGCCATCGCGGCAGCAAGCGGTAGTGCTGCGACCGGGGCCGCACTCCTGTTCGTCTACGGCCTGGGAAAGGGCGTACCCCTGCTGGTACTCGGGCTTGCCTCCGGGTCGCTCTCGATCATGCGGTCGATCTCGCGGGCAACACCTGTCTTGATCAAGGTCGGTGGCGTTGCGCTTCTGGGCGCCGCCGTGTATCTGATCTGGACCGCCTAGGCGAGAACGCACGCCGTGCTTGACACTCCGGCTGTGAAAGTTCATCGTTCATTGACGATAGTCGATAGCCAACAGACACAAGCAGGGAGCCCCGCCATGGCGCGAGTCCAAGTCTACGATCCGCCGATGTGCTGCTCATCGGGCGTGTGCGGACCGAACCCGGACACCGATCTGGTCAGGTTCGCCCGCGACATCGCGTGGCTCGAGCGCCACGACGTAGACGTCGAGCGCTACAACCTCGCGCAGGAGCCGAAGGCGTTCGTGGAGAACGGGGCAGTTCTCGCCGCCCTCAACGCCGAGGACGCATCGTGCCTGCCGCTCATCCTCGTCGACGGCGAGATCGTCGCACGCTCGAGTTATCCATCCAGGGAGCGCCTGCTGGAACTGCTCGGTATCGCCGTGGACGAGTCGTGATCTCCCCGATCCGCCAGCTCGCGCTCGGCGCTGCGCGCTACCTCTTCTTCACGGGCAAGGGCGGCGTGGGCAAGACATCCGTCGCGTGCGCCGCCGGGATCACTCTGGCCGAGGCGGGGCAGCGCGTGCTCATCGTCAGCACGGACCCTGCCTCGAACCTCGATCAGGTGCTGGCGACCGACCTTGGCTCGGACCATCGCCCTGTCAGCGGCGTCACGGGGCTCTTCGCCTCGAACCTCGATCCCGAAGTCGCAGCGGCCGAATACCGGGAAGCCCTGATCGGCCCGTACCGCGGCATCCTTCCGCCGGCCACAGTCGCCACCATGGAGGAACAGCTATCGGGAGCCTGCACGGTGGAGATCGCTGCCTTCAACCAGTTCGCGCATCTCGTCGGCGATCCGGCGGCGGCGAGCGAGTTCGACGTGGTCATATTCGACACCGCTCCTACGGGGCATACCCTGCGACTGCTCACGCTCCCGACGGCATGGTCGGACTTCATCGACACGAACACGACCGGCTCGTCGTGCCTGGGGCCACTGGCGGGGCTCCAAGACCAGCGTGATCTCTACGCCAGGACGGTGGAGACCCTCAGCGACCCGTCGCTCACGACGCTGGTGCTCGTCAGCCGTCCCGACGTCTCGGCTCTCCGGGAGGCCGCCCGATCGTCTGTCGAGCTCGCCGAACTCGGTATCCGCAACCAGCGCCTCGTGCTCAACGGCATCTTCGCGCCGGGAGAGAGCGGGGATTGCATCGCCGATGCGCTCGCCGCCCGGGGGTCCGAGGCGATCCACACGATGCCTGCGGCTCTCGTCCATCTGCCTCGCACCGACGTCCCGCTCATCGTGACGAGTCCTATCGGGATCGAGGGGCTGCGGGCTCTTGCGGACGCGATGGTCGGGCAGCCGACGCGTGCGACCGCCGTCGCCGGACTCGAGTGGGAGTCCCGAGAACCGCGCGGTCTTCGCCAGCTGGTCGACGAGTTGGCCGCAGCCGGCCCGGGCGTGATCATGACGATGGGCAAGGGCGGCGTGGGCAAGACGACCATGGCAGCAGCCATAGCCTTCGAACTCGCGCGCCGTGGCCTACCGGTGCACCTCTCCACCACCGACCCTGCGGCCCATGTCGCCGAAGCGATCGCCGACGCCGCCGGAACGCTCACGGTCGACAGGATCGATCCAGACACGGAAGTCGCGGCGTACCGGGAGCAGGTCCTGTCGAAGGCACGCGGGTCTCTCGAGCCCCAAGCGCTCGCCCTTCTCGAGGAGGACCTTCGCTCGCCCTGTACCGAGGAGATCGCCGTCTTCGGAGCATTCGCACGCACCGTCGCGCGCGGTGCAGACCGCTTCGTGGTGCTCGACACAGCACCGACCGGGCACACGCTCCTGCTGCTCGACGCCTCGGAGGCCTACCACCGTGAGGTGCTGCGCAACAGCGCAGACACGCCACCCGAGATCCTGGCGCTGCTTCCCCGACTGAGAGACCCCGACTACACGCGCGTTCTGATCGTCACGCTCGCAGAGGCGACACCCGTCAGCGAGGCGCGACGCCTGCAGGACGACCTCGCCCGGGCGGGCATCGCGCCCTTCGCCTGGGTCGTCAACCAGAGCCTCGCCCTCGTTGAGACGGCCGACCCTACGCTGCAGGCGCGCGGCGGCAACGAGGCGCCCTATTTCGAGATGGTCGCCGCGATCTCGCCGCGTGTGTTCGCCGTGCCGTGGATGCCGGAGTCGCCCGTGGGTGAGCACGGTCTCTCGGCCCTCGTCGGAGCCTGAGGAAGGGAACCCCCCATGCGCTACGCGTACATCTGCGAGAGATGCGACGAGATGTTCGAGATGGAGTTCGCCGAGATCGACGAGCCGGCACCGCGCGAGGCCGTGTGCCCGAAGTGCGAGTATCCGCATGCGGTGAAAGCGTTCGTCGTGCCTGACTCGAGTGCGGGATGTACGCCGGGAAGCGGCTGTTGAAAGTGACCACTCCGTCGGTCGACGGATGGGGTCTCACGGAAGGGTCGGTGTGCGGTATGACGGAGGCGAGCGCGACGCACGACTGTGCGGTCATGGACGCGGCGAACGCCGCGGCGGCTCTCGACGATCAGGGGTTCGCGCGCGTCGCGCACGCGCTGGCGCACCCCGCGCGGGTGGCGATCGTCCGTAGACTCTCCGCGTGTGACGAGTGCGTGGCAGCGGAGATCTTCGACGAGATCGACCTCGCTCAGTCGACCGTCTCCGAGCACCTGCGTGTCCTGCGCGAGGCCGAGGTGGTGCGCTCCAGCGCACAGGGGAACCGCACCTACTACTGCATCGACAGGGTGACGCTGGCGCGCTACCAGCGAACGCTCGAGGGTATGGCGCCGACAGGCGTGGACCAGCGGCCATGAAGGAAGGACCGGAGATGGCGGAAGTCGTGAAGGCAGAGAAGAAGCGGCTCAACGTGTTCGAGCGCTACCTCTCACTGTGGGTCGTGTTGTGCATCGCGGCGGGCACGCTGATCGGGAACGCCTGGCCGGGGACCGCGACGTGGCTCTCGAGGTTCACGTACGCGCAGATCTCCATCCCGGTCGCGGTGCTGATCTGGCTGATGATCTACCCGATGATGCTGCAGATCGACTTCGCATCGCTGAAGCGCGTCGGTGAGAAGAAGCAGGGCCTCATCGTGACGACCGTGAGCAACTGGCTCATCAAGCCGTTCACGATGTATGCGATCGCGTGGTTCTTCCTCAACATCGTCTTCACCCGGTGGATCCCCGTGGACATCGCCAGGGAGTATCTCGCTGGAGCGGTCCTGCTGGGCGCGGCCCCGTGCACAGCGATGGTGTTCGTGTGGTCGTACCTCTCCGACGGCGATCCCGCGTATACGCTCGTGCAGGTGGCCGTCAACGACCTCATCATCCTGTTCGCCTACGCCCCGATCGTGATGTTCCTTCTGGGCCTCTCGAACATCATGGTGCCGTACGACACGGTCATCCTGTCAGTTGTGCTGTTCGTGGTCGTCCCGTTGGCGCTGGGGTGGATCTCTCGCGTGCAGCTCATAAGGAGCAAGGGCCTCGAGTGGTTCGAGAAGACCTTCCTGCCGGCGCTGGCCCCGGTGACCATCACCGCCCTGCTGCTGACCCTCGTGATCATCTTCATCTTCCAGGGTCAGACCATCGTCGCGAACCCGCTGCATATCCTGCTCATCGCCGTCCCGCTGACGATCCAGACGTACCTGATCTTCGCCATCGCGTACGGTTGGTCGTGGCTGTGGCGTCTACCGCACCCGATCGCCGCGCCGGCCGGCTTCGTGGCCGCGTCGAACTTCTTCGAGCTCGCAGTGGCTGTGGCGATCTCGCTCTTCGGCCTGACGTCGGGGGCGGCGCTGGCGACCGTCGTGGGCGTGCTCACCGAGGTGCCGGTCATGCTCTCGCTCGTGTGGATCGCCAACCGCAGCGTCGGCTGGATCGAGCGACGCCAACTATCAGCGCCAGTCGGGCAGGAGGCCTGATCGGGTCGGCAACCCAGCGAGTCCGTCGCAAGGCCCGCTCATCCTGAGGAATCCTCCGGCGCCGTGAACCCAACGGGGTTGCGCGGGGTCATCGGAGGCGTCATCAACTGACGAATCGCGTCAAAGACGACGGCGAACTGCGAATCGTACTTGGCCTCCAAGTCGTCGAGGCGTAGTGCGAGTTCCTTGTTCGAGCGCAGCATCTCGCGAAGCCGGACGAATGCGCGCATGATCCCGATGTTCACTGCGACAGCGCGCTCGCTGCGCAGTACCGACGAGAGCATGGCCACGCCTTGCTCTGTGAAGGCGTAGGGCGGGTAGCGTCGTCCGCCCCATGCCGACTCACTTCGCTGGGCGTCACGGAGTGAGTCGAACTCCTCCAGCGTGAGCCGGAACATGAAGTCCTCCGGGAAGCGTCCGCTGTTTCGGGTCACCGCCTGCAAGAGCCTCTTGGTCTCGACGCCGTACAGCACCGCAAGGTCCGTGTCCAACAAGACGCGCTGCCCACGTATCACGTGGATGCTCGCGAGGATCGTCTCCGTCGGGACCATCTGGTCGGACATTCCAGTCCCTCTCTCATTGCTGACAGGCGACTTGAGGTGCCAGATCGGCACCTCAAGTGCGCGATCACGGTTCGACCTCTTGGCGGACAGGCTCGAGGAGCGCGCCGAGTGCCGGTGTGACGATGTTTGCACAGGTCCCTTTCCGGAGACTGAACAGCGCCTATCCGAAGCAGACTCGAGGACAGCGGAGACACCCGCGTCAACTTGAGGTCACAAACTGTGACCTCAAGTTGACGCGGGCCGATGGCGCGACGAGAGCTGCCGCCACTCGTTTGTGCAGCACGCCGCGTGTAGCGGAGGCGATGGCCTTGACGCAGCGACACACCTCTCCCCTTTGACATCACAGACTGTGATGTCAAAGGCCGCCACCATGACGTCTGGGTGATGGTGCCTCTCGGCGGCTACCCGGATCAGCGGTCGCGGTACTCGTAGAGCCGCGGGCCGATGCGCACGACCTTGCCCGACGCGGCTCGCTCGCGCACAGAGTCGATGGCGAAGCGCAGCAGGATGGCGTCCTCGACCGGGTCGCGGGGCTTCCTGCGCGGCGAGCGGTGTCCTTGGGCGAAGAGCACGGCCATCCGGAAGTTGCGCGTCTGCATGGCGCGCCACTCCTCCTCGGTCTGCATCCG
>JAUSBS010000034.1 GCA_030651905.1 Coriobacteriia bacterium | reverse complement strand
GGTGGATGATCTCGGCGATCCCGCGACGGCCCTCGCGAGCGCGCGCCGCCTCTACGGCGCGCCGCACACGGGCCGCAACGGCGCTGTCGTGCTCGTCGAGCCCGGCGCCGTCGAGGCTGTGCCACAGCGGAGTACGGCCGGCCGCGCGGCGGAGTCGCAGGAGGCCGTCGTCGGAAAGACCGGCGAGGCCGGAGGCCAGCACGGCCGCGAGCGCCTCGTCGTCGAGCGGGTTGGTCGCCACGCGCAGCAGCGCGCGGATGGCCTCGACCTCGGACCGCCCGAAGAACGACCCGCCGGCCACGACGGTGTAGTCGAGACCGTGGCGCCGCAGTGCCGCAGCGTACTCGTCCACGTGCGTCATCGCGCGCAAGAGCATGACGATGCCGCCTTGCTCCGCGCCCGCGTCGACCAGCTCGCGCAGACGGCGTGCGACGGCGTCGGCCTCGACCGAGCGCGCCTGTACCGCCGCCCGACCGGTCCGGTTCACGAGCACCAGGCCCACGCGCGCGCTCCCGGGGGGCAGCAACGCCGGGGCCGCGGCCTCGTCGCGGCCATGCTCGAGGCGCAGGAACGTCTCGCCGAACAGCTCCGGGGAACCGAAGACGGCATTCACGAAGGCGAGCACGTCTCCGTGGCTGCGGAAGTTCGCGGAGAGCTTGACCGTGCCGGCCCCGGTCGCCAGCATCGACCCCGTGTGGCGCCGGTAGACGTCCACGTCCGCGTAGCGGAATCCGTAGATCGACTGCCGCTCATCCCCCACCGTGCACAGGTCGTCGCACGACAGCAGGTCGGCGAGCGCGGTCTGGACCTCGTTCGTGTCCTGGAACTCGTCGACCATCACGAGCCGGAAGAGCTCCCGGTACCGCTCGGCCGGGCCGTGGGGATCTCGGAGCAACTCGACGGCGCGGAGCTGGAGGTCCTCGAAATCGAGCACGCCGCGTGTGTCCTTTGCCGCGTCGTAGCTCTCACCGAACGCGCGGACGAGGGCTGTGAGATCGTGAGCGAGCGGCACGGTCAGTGAGCGCACGGCCGCATCGATCAGGGCCGCGCGCTCGTCGAGAAGCTCGAGCACGAGCTCCTTCGCACCTCCGACCGACTTCGAGAGCTTGCAGCCCTGCAGGATGCCGAGCGTCGTGCGAGCCAGGTCCGCGGTGTGAAGCGTGCTCGCCTCCGCCTCGCGCAGGGCCGCGGTGGCGGCCGTCAGCGCATCGATCAGGCCCAAAAGCGTGGCGCCCTGCGAAGGATGCTCCCGCAGCCGCTCCGCCCACGCCGGCAGCGCCTCCAGAGCCTCGGTAAGCACCGCGTGGGGGTCGGCCGGGGCCTCGGCCTCCAGCGCGTCAGGCGTGGCCCCCATCGCGCGCAGGCGATCGTAGACGACCCCGGCGTACTCCGCGACCCCGTTGACGCCGTAGGCCTCCACGAGCGTCTTCGCGCGGCCCGCCGCGAGCTCCTCGCGCAGCAGTGTCTCGAAGACCTCCTCGCGAAGGACGCCCGCCTCGACGGTGCTGATGACACCGAACTGTGGATCGAGGCCGGCCTCCAGAGCGTGCGTGCGCAACAGGCGCGTGCACAGCCCATGGATCGTGGATATCCACGCCTCGTCGACCCGACGAGCGTGGCTGACGAGGCCCTGCTCCAGGAACACGCGACGAACGCGCTCGGCGATCTCACCGGCCGCTTTGTCCGTGAAGGTGACCGTGAGGGCCTGGTCGATACCTGCGGGCTCCCATCCGGCCACCGGCGCGCTCGGATCCACCGCGCGGACGAAGCGCTCCGCCAGCACGCGTGTTTTGCCCGAACCGGCGCCCGCACTGATCGACAACGGTCCGGCGAGGTGCGCGATGGCCGCGGCCTGCTCGGGTGTCGGCTCGAAGGACACGGTCGCTACACCTCCCGACCGCAGAAGGGCGCGGCAGGACAGTACGTGCAGGCCCCGGGCGATGCGGGCCGCGCTGGGATGGCGCCTGCGCGGATGCCGCTGGCAGCCTCGCGCGCGGTGACTATCGCTGCCTCGACGATGGCGGCTACGGCCTCCGGGCTCTCCACGGCGTCGGTGGAGGTCAGCCCGCATCCGCCGATCGCGTCCTTGAGGTAGAAACCTCGCGCGCTCGCATCCTTCAGGCTGCGATAGAGCCCGGCGAGTACCGGGCGCCCGAGCGCGCGCGCCGCCACTGCCGCGTAGAGCGGCACCTGGAGCACGCGCTCCGGCCTGAAGTCGGCGCGCTTGGGCACCGCTCCACTCTTGTAGTCGATGACGACGAGGCCGGTCTCGCCCTCGTCCACCCGGTCGATCGACCCGCGCAGCAGGAAGCCTCCGAGGTCGACCCGTCCGGTCGGTGGTGGCTCCTGACCCTCCCTCGCAGTGCCGAAGCGCAGCTCGGCGTGAGCCGGCGCGAACCCCGGCAGGAAGTCGATGTCCGCCGCCACGAGCGCGCGTACGCGCGCATGTACGCGAAGCAGGTCGTCATGCTCGGCCAATGTGACCGGCGGCGGCGTTCGTGGAGACGCCGCGGCACTCTGGAAGACCTCGTCGACCAGCAGCAGCGCTTCGGGCAGCGTCTCGGGCGTGACCCTCGGCGTGCCGAGCCGCGGAGAGAGCTCTGTGTAGAAGCCCGCGAGTGTGCGGTGCGCGAGATCCCCGCGCGCGAGGGGATCCAGCGTCACATCGAGACTCTGCGGGTGTACGGCGCGCGTGTAGAACCATCCGTAGGGGCAGCGAGCGTACGTCTCCAGCTCGGTGGCCGAGAACTCGTCGCGGGCGGCCAGCTCGCTCAGCGTCTCGGGATCGCGCAGCTGCCCGCGACGGACCCTCCCCCGCGCGATGGCGTCGGTGATCCTGGGGTCGCCACCGGGCGCGTCGCCCGCCGCGATGTGCGCGCGCAGCTGGGCGCGTCCGGGCGTGAGCGCGGGGGCGGCGCGATGCAGGTCGGCCAGCCGCAACGCGTCGGTGATCACCGCGTCCGCTTCGCCGGCGTCGATGTCCGCATCCGGGCGCCGGTAGAGATCGAGCGCCTCCTCCCAGAAGACCGACGGGCGCTTCGATGTGCCCTCCGAGTCGGCCATCTGGCGCGTCAGCACAAGCTGCTTGCGTGCTCGCGTGCATACGTCGTAGAAGAGCAGCCGCTCCAGCGCCTGCTCTGTGGGCCGGGTCGTTCCGAAGATGCGGTCCGCGATCTCCGCGGCGGCGGAGCTGCGCCCCTCTGCCGAGAAGTCGCCTGCGTTCAGTCCTCCCACGATGACCGCATCGAACCGGCGAGCGCGGAGGCGGTGAGCCTCGGTGATCTGGACGCGCCCCGGGCGCTCGGCGACACCCGGTGAGACCCGCGCCTCGGCGAACGCGTCGAGAACATCTGCGCAGCTCAGAGACGTGGAGTCGACCTCCGCCAGGCGCGATACGGTCTCGAGCAGGGCCCGGTGAGCGGCCGCATCGAGCGCCGCCTCGGGGTCGTCCTGGAAACTGCGTGTGTCGTGCGCGGCTGCGAGCAGCGTTCCTGCCAGTTCCTGCCAGTCAGCCGACGAGGCGGCCGACAGCGGCCGACCGCATACCTGGCGGGCGAGCTTGAGCGCGCGGCCGGGGCCGAGGCCAGAGCGCGAGGCGTCCGAGGCCATCTGTTCGCGCGTGGTGGTCCTCCGCGCACGCCAGCGCGCGTCGAGCTCATCGATCGATGCGGGGTCCGCCCCCGAGAACGGGCTTCGCAGGAACGTGAGCAGGCCCGTGGGGTCCTGGCTGCCCAGTGTGAAGCCGAGCAGGCGATCCACTGCGGCGCCGTAGGGCGTCCGAGCAGCCGACACCAGAACGTCGAAGTCGGCCCCCACGCCAGCGCCGGCCAGCGCCACGCGCAAGCGCTCGATGTGTCGCGCCGCATCGCGGAACACGATGGCGACCCGGTCCGGGCCGTACGTGGCCGCAGCTCGCGCCGCGCGTTCGGCGATGAGTGCGGCCTCGGCCTCCTCGCCCACCGCGGTGCAGAAGGTGACACTGCCGCTGGTCGGCCCGGGGTCCGGTGCGTGGAACAGTCCGGCCTCGAATCGAAGCAGTTCCGGATCGGCCCCGGAGCCCTGTATCGCACAGTGCCGGTGTGTTCCTAGCGAGGACAGCCGTCCAACGAGCCCGTCGAGGGCTTCCGTGGCCGGGCAGTCCGCCTCCCCCGGGAGAGACAGCCACACGTCCCGCGAGCCGGCCAGCGCGACCAGGAGCGCCTCTTGAGCGCGACCGAGGTCGGTGAACCGGTGGACGAAGAGCGGAGGCCCGTCCGGCGGCGCCGATGCGAGGCGCAGGGCCGCCTCCCCGGGCTCTATGAGCCCCGTGCCGTCGAGCCGCGTGCGGTAGGCCCGCAGCAACGAGATCGTCTCGGCGTCTGCCGCCGATCGAGGCTCCGCAGTGTCCAGCGCGAGGCGCGGCTCCTCAGAAGCGCGGAGCGCGACATAAGACATCAGTCGGATGAAGCCCGGGGTCGTCGCGCTGCGAGAGAGGACCCGCATGCGTGTGTCGCCGATCGCGTCGCGCAACAGCGCCGATCGCTGCTCGTCCTCGACGGGGCGCCGGCCGTCGCCGTACAGCGACCACGCCTCCCCGACCCACCGGTCGAACTGTGCGATATGGACGCCCATCGGGTGCGCATGCGAGAGCTCGTCGGTCGCGCGCACGACATCCGGGTAGGTGGGCAGAAGCAGTGCGGGGGATCGGCCCGCACCGGCGGCTTCGCGGACGGCGTCGTAGACCACTCCGGTCTTGCCTGAGTTGGCCCTGCCTGTGACGAGCGTCAGCCCCACGCCGGTATCGGTCCCTCCGCGTCAGATCCAGGTCAGCCTAACCGGCGGCTGTGACACGCGACCGTGGGCGCCTAGGAGATCTGTGCCTGCGTGTATCGCTGGACCCCTTCGCGGATCTCTCTGACCTTGCGCCAGGCAGCCTCCTCGTCGCGACCGAGGTAGTGCTCGACGCGCTCCCCCAGGACATGAGCGGTCTGCTCGGCTCTGTCGGCGACCGTGCGCGCTGCGTCAGCCACGCGCTGAGCCTCAAGAGCCAGGCGGCGGCGCGTCTGTGCGCCACTGGAAGGCGCCAGCAGCAGACCTGCGACCACACCAGCGGCTACTCCTGTGAACACGCCTATGACAAAATATGTAAACCTGCGATCCCGCATCTAGATCACATCGCTTTCCCGCGCAGGCCCCTCAGACAGAAGCCGGAAGATCCGCTCCAGTTCGTCTTCGCCCTGGAACTCGATCTCTATCTTGCACTTGTTGGACACCTGTTTGACGCGCACGTTCGTCGAGAGCAGCCGCCGTAGCTTGCGGGCCACGATCTTGAATGACTTCGGTGAAGCAGGCCGCGCAGTCCTCTCGGTTCCGCCCGCCGCGAAGAGCCTCGCCAGTGTCTCGGCTTCGCGCACGGACAGGCCGTCGGCCACGATGCGTTCTGCGAGCTTCAGTCTCCGATCCTCGTCGGGGACAGCGAGTATCGCCCTGGCATGACCAGCCGTGAGCTTGTCTTGAGCCAGGAGTTCCTGGACCTCGTCAGGAAGATCGAGCAGCCGAAGGGTATTGGCCACCGCGGAGCGCGACTTGGACACCTTGTCAGCGAGCTCGGCCTGGGTCATCTGATACTCAGTAAGCAGGCGACGGTACCCGCGCGCCTCCTCCATCGAGTTCAGGTCCTGCCGCTGCAGGTTCTCGATGAGCGCTATCTCGAGTGCTTCGCCCTCTGTCGCTCCCATGACCCGTACGGGGACCTTCTCGAGGCCGGCCAACTTGGCAGCGCGCCAGCGGCGCTCTCCGGCGACGATCTGGAACTCCTCACCGTGCGGCCGGACGATGATGGGTTGCAGTACTCCGACCTTCTTGAGTGAGTCAGCCAATTCAGCGATACGCTCATCATCCATCTGCGTTCGTGGCTGGTTCGGGTTCGGGGCGATCACCGCAACGGGGAGTTCGACGATCTCGTCGGAGCCCTGTTGGCCGGAGCTGGGGATCAAGGAGCCGAGTCCCCGTCCGAGGCCGCGCCTAGGCACTGACACGAAGCATCACTTCCTTCGCAAGCTTGCGGTACGCCTCGGCACCGCGGCCGTTGGGCTCGTAGAGCGTGATGGGCTGACCGAAACTCGGCGCCTCGGAGAGTCGTACGCTCCGCGGGATGAGCGTATCGAAGACCTTGGCCTCAAAGAAGGACTTGACCTCGTCGACGACCTGCTGGGACAGGCGCGTGCGAGAGTCGTACATCGTCATGACCGCACCGAAGACGTCCAGTTGTGTGTTGAGGTGCGTGCGAACGAGCCGGACGCTGTCCAGGAGCTTCGAGAGGCCCTCAAGCGCGTAGTACTCGCACTGGATCGGGATCACTAGGCCATCAGCGGCCGTGAGAGCGTTGATCGTAAGCAGGCCAAGCGATGGGGGGCAATCGATTATCACGAAGTCGAACGCGTCGGCCACCGGTTCGAGGATCTGTCGCAGCTTCGTCTCGCGGCTGAACGCCGAGACCAGTTCGATCTCAGCGCCGGCCAGCTGGATGGTCGCCGGAGCGCAGAACACGTTCTCGACCTCGACGGGCTCGATGATCTGCGCGAGTGGTGTGTCTCCGAGAAGCGCATTGTAGATACAGAGTTCCCGCTGGTTGCGATTCAGTCCGAAACCCGATGTGGCGTTTCCCTGGGGATCCAGATCGATGAGAAGGACGCGCTCGCCGAGCTCACCAAGCGTGGCCGCGAGGTTGACGGATGTCGTGCTTTTGCCGACGCCGCCCTTCTGATTGACGACCGCCAAGATGCGCTTGGGCCGGGCCGTCCGGTCAGTACCAGCTACTTCGCTCAATCCGCGTCCACCTACCCCCTCTAGCCGACTGACAGCCAAGTATATGCATAGTTCGGCCCCCGGGGTAGTGGCCAGCCTGACCTGCGTTCGCAGTTCAGGCGAGCGGCTTGCTCTGTGCGAGCCCGATCCGGCGGGGGAGTCGCACCGAAGGCGCACCGGCCCGCTCGTAGACCACGATCGTCCGCTTCGCGTCCGAACCGGGGATGCGCACCTCGACGTCACGCAGGTGTCGCATCCCCGTCAGTGCCGCGACCTTGCTTCCGCGAACGCGCTCCTCGGGAGTAGGGTCGCCCTTCCAGCAGACCAGTCGCCCGCCCAGGGCGAGAAGTGGTGACGCGAGCTCCACGAGTGCCGGCAGCCCGGAGACCGCTCGCGCGGACACTGCGGCGTACGTGCCCGCGCTCTCGTTTCCCGCATCTTCCGCCCTACATCCACGGACCGTGGCATCGAGGCGCAGTTCCGCCACAACAGACTCTAGAAACGCTGCCTTGCGGCCTACCGACTCGACGAGGTCTATGCGCCGGCCGCTCGCGATCCCCAAGGGTATCCCGGGATAGCCGGCTCCGCTGCCTATGTCCAACCAGGGGCCTTCCGGCGAAGCGTTCATCTCGCCCAGGCCCATAAGAGAATCGATGACGTGAAGGGTCACACCCTCGTCTCGGGGTATGCGCGTCAGGTTCATCACGGCATTCGCGCAATAGACCATCTCGAGGTGACGTGCGATCGCGTCCGCTGCGACATCCGGCAGCCTCACCCCGACCGCGAGGGCGTTCTCGATGATCCGCTGTCGTTCGAAGGCCTGGAACTCCATCAGTACCCCGATCATGTCGCGCTGGTCGCTCAACGTGTTTCACGTGAAACACCTCGCGCCATGCACTGGATGTTTCACGTGAAACACCCGCGGTGTCAAGGACGGATCTGGTCACCCGGACCCGCCGCTGCCACCTTGCCAACAAACGAGCAGGGGAGGGACCTGGGTCCCTCCCCTGCTGCGGGAGAACTATGGGCAGGCGCCTACTTCGGCGATACGACGACCGAGCGAAACGGCTCGTCTCCCTCGCTACCAGTCACAACGCGACGATCCTCGCGCAGGGTCATGTGGATCACCCTGCGTTCGTAGCTGGTCATCGGCCGCAGCTTCACCGCGCGGCCCTGGCGGCTGACGCGATCGGACGTCCGGCGCGCAATGTCCTCGAGCTTCTCGCGGCGGCGGCCCCGATACCCCTCCACGTCCACGACGACAGGGAAGCGGTGGCCGATCTGGCGGCTGGTTATCGCCGCCACAAGGGTCTGCAGGGAATCGAGCGTCTTGCCGTGGCGACCGATCAGGAGACCGAGCTCGCCCCCGACGATATCGAGGATGATCTCGCCCTCGTCGCCCTCGTACTCATCGATGGTCGCCTCGATACCGAACGCTCCCAGAATGCTCTGGATCGCGTTCACCGCCGTGTCGGCGATGTGGTCCAGCTCCTCCTCGGTCAGCTCAGGAAGCTCCTCGCGGGGCCGTGCTGTCAGCTCGACCGGCAGAGGGTCCTCCTCGGACTCGTCCTCTGGCTCCGGCGCGTCGAGGTACCCCTCCTTGACCCACACGCGGACGGTGGCATCTCCACCGGCGCGCCCGGGCTGCTCGAGCACCTCGAACTCGGCCCCGTCGGCCTGAACGCCGAGCTCCTCCAGAGCAGCGTCTACAGCCTCCTCGATCGAGGGCGCACTCTTCGTGATCTCCTGCGTCATTGAATCAGGCTCCTTCGGAACGGGCCATTATGCGCTGGGTAAGCAGCTGCTGTCCGACCTGCCATGCACTCGATGTGACCCAGTAGAGGAGCACCCCGGCGGGGCTGACCCATCCGATGTAGAGCATGAAGATCGCCATGTAGGTGCCGGTTTTGCGCTGGGTCGGGTCGGTCGTCATGAGGTACTGCGGGAGCCATACGCTGACGCCGAACAGGATCACGAAGATCGCGTAGGGGAGTACTTGCAGAAGAGCTGTCCCGGTGCCGCCGGCCGCCATGCCGGCGGTCCAGATCTGCTCCGGCATCTTGGTCAGGTCTGGCAGGATTATCCAGAAGTGCCGTGCGGCCTCGCGTGCAGCCGGGGTTAGCGACATAAGATACTTCGCGAACGTGGGCCCTGTGTCCGTGGCGAGCCCACCGAGCACCCCGTAGAGGGCGATGAAGATGGGCATCTGGGCCAGGAGCGGCAAGCACCCGCCGAACGGGTTGACCTTGTTCTCCTGGTAGAACTTCATCAGCTCTTCTTGCTGCTTCTCCTTGTTGTTCTTGTACTTCTCCTGCAGCGCCTTGATCTTCGGCTGCACGCGCTGCAGCTCGAGCATCGACTTGGTCTGCTTCCACATGATCGGCGTGAGAATGATCCGCATGGCGACCGTCAGCAGCACGATGGCCACGCCGTAGTCGCCTACTCCCTGATAGAAGAACACCAGCACCTGCAGGATGATGTCCTTGAAGCCGTTCCAGATGTCCGCCACTATCGGCCGCTCCTTATCTTCATGGGATCGCCCGCGGATGATCCGCTGGCGCTGGGTCGTCTCGTTGTGTCGACACTCATGCGGGGGAGGTTTGGGACTGGATCATGTCCCCCTGGATTCCACGGATGGCAGCGCCCGATACGCTTGGCGGCGAGCCAGCCACCCCGGATGACACCGAATCTCTCAACGGATGTTAGCGCATACGTCGAGCAGGTGGGCGTGAAGCGGCACGAGGGGCCGAGGATAGGCGAGATGAGCGTCTTGTAGCCCCTGATGAGGCCCCCGGCGAGCCGGCGAGGCAGGCGGGCGATGTGCGCCAGGGTGTCGGTCTTCACACCTTCACCCCGAGTCTCGCCAGCAGGGGTTCCAGCGCCGAGTCGATCTCGGCGGGCGACGCCGTGGCGATCCCGGTGCGGGCCATGAGCGCGACGTCGCGACCTTCCCATGGGCCGCCCGCCCTGCGGGTCGCCTCACGCAAGACGCGCTTGCAGCGGTTGCGCACCACCGCGTTGCCCATCTTGCGTCCGGCGACGAACATCACCCTGCCGCGCGGATCGCGACCCTCAGGCGACGGAGACACAAGAAGCACGAGCAGCGGATGACTCGCCCGCTTCCCGTGCTTGAACAAACGCTCTATGTCAGACGGCGACGTGATCGTACGCACGCCGACCCCTCTTCGCGGGGTCGTGGGCGAACGAGACTACGCTGAGATGACCGCGCGGCCCTTGCGGCGCCGAGCGGCCAGCACGGCGCGTCCGCCTGCGGTGGCCATGCGGACGCGGAACCCGTGGGTCTTCGCGCGCCTGCGGTTGTTCGGCTGGTAGGTCCTCTTCACACTCACCACTCCATTCAGGAGTCAGACAGCGGTTCTTCGTGGTGCCGGAGCCGTCGCGATGGTGGCCGGGCCGGCGCAGAAGCCTAGCGATTGTAGCCGCGCGCTGTCGGAAGTGTCAACGCGAACTCCCTCTATAGGGCGCCTGCGCCCGCCCAGGCCCTCGAGATGACCCTTCCCGACCGTTCCGCGAGAGTGCCGTAAGAAAGTCGTGAAATTGTGGATACTGTGGAAAACGCAGGATTCACGACGGTCCAGCCTGTGGATAACCTCCTTCGGCCGATTGTTGGCCCCGGGGGCCTCTGATAGAATCGGCCACGTTCCGGGAGGGGCTGCGAGAGGCCCTCCGCACCTTGAAAACACCTTGTCAGAAGGCTGATGTCACTCGATCTGCCCGGTCGCCCCCGCCGCTTTCAGGAGTTTTCCACAGCGAAGCTCCCGCGCCGGGGGCATCGTTGTCCCTTATCCACAAGAACGCCTCAGGGAAGCTGACCGGAAAGCGGCGAGGGAGTGCGCTACACCCGCTACCTAGCGTTTCGGCTTCACCGCGGGCCACACCCTCCGAGAGGATATCCACAGATGTGGAAGACTCTGTGGATAGAAGTGCAAAACCGCAGGTCAGAGCCTCCCTGGTCTTTCCGCTGCGGAAGCGCTCTGAACGATGGATACGGCCTTGAGCAGGGTGTTGAGTGGATGGTGGTGCCGAGCCGCCTGTTGATAAACATGTGCACGATGTGGATCGTCGAGGGGGATGCGTGCGAAGCTTTTTCGAGACAGACGAACGTGCGGCCCCCGCGGCCGGCTCCCCCTCGCGCCGGGGGACCGTGACCGTCGTGCCCGCTCGCACCGGCGCACGCATAGCCGTGTATGACTCGATGGCATCAGCCCCGCGCGTCGAACAGATCGATGCCTCCGACCTGGCCGACGCCATCGAGAAGGTGGCGTCGCGTACCTATAACCTCGCGCGCGAGCGCGGCGGCGGCGTTCCCTACACGATCATCCGCGAGGTCTCCGAGAACCTGATCCACGCGGGGTTCTCAGAGGTCGTGGTCACGATCCTCGACGATGGCAACACCGTGCGGTTCGCGGACCAGGGCCCGGGTATCGCCGACAAGGAGCGCGCCTTCCTTCCGGGCTTCTCGACCGCGACCGCCGAGATGAAGGACTACATACGTGGCGTCGGGTCCGGCCTGCCGATCGTCAAGGAGTGTCTGGGGTTCGCCGGAGGCACGGTGGACATAGACGACAACCTGGGCAAGGGGACCGTCGTGACTCTGCGGGTGGCGCCACGCCCGAAGGCGCCTGAGGCCGATCAGGCTCCCGTGGAAGCTGCGCCGAGGCTGTCCAACCGGCAGAAGCAGGTGCTTTCGCTCGTCATGGAGCTCGGCTCTGCGGGACCCTCGGTGGTGGCCCGTGAACTCTCGGTGGGGCTGTCCACCGCCTATCGTGATCTCGCCTCTCTGGAAGAGGCGGGCTTGATCCTGGCAGACGAGTCCGGCAAACGCGCGCTCACCGACCGTGGGGTCGCGCTTCTGGACACGATACTCAGATAGTCTAGGGGGAACGGATGGAAGCGACGCAGGGGGCTACGCCTGTAGTGGCGGACGATGTACGGGAGTTGTGGGATGCCGCGCTGGAGATCATCCGCGGCGAACTCAACACGCCTACTTTCAAGACGTGGTTCGAACACGCTGAGCCTCTTGGTATGGATGGGAGCGATCTGGTCGTCGGGGCCTCCAACTCGTGGGGTCGTGACTGGCTCGAGTCGCGCTATTCCGGGCTGCTCTCCGCTTCATTGACGCAGGTCGCGGGCCGCCCTGTCTCGGTCCGGTTCGTAGTGCGTGGTGAAGACGCCGTCGGACAACCGCGCGCCGGTCAGGAGCGTCCTGCTGTGGAGCCGACGCCCGAGCCGGTCGTGATCCCGACTGTCGAGGCCGTCGAGAGCCAGCGGGTCAAAGAGGCCACAGAGGGTGATTTCAATCAGCGCTACACGTTCGAGACGTTCGTCATGGGCGCGTCGAACCGTTTCGCGCACGCGGCAGCGCTCGCTGTCGCCGAGGCGCCTGGTATCGCCTACAACCCACTCTTCATCTATGGCGGGTCGGGGCTGGGAAAGACGCATCTACTTCAGGCGATCGGCCACTACGTTCGCACCCACTACCCGCACCTCCGTGTGAAGTACGTCTCGACCGAGCAGCTCGTCAACGACTTCATCGAGTCGGTCCGCCAGCAGGGCCGCATGGAGGGGTTCCGCCACCGCTACCGGACCAACGACGTCCTGCTCGTCGACGACATACAGTTCCTCATCAACAAGAAAGAGTCCCAGGACGAGTTCTTCCACATGTTCAACACCTTGCATGAGGCGGGCAAGCAGATCGTGCTCTCATCGGACCGGCCCCCGAAGGATCTCCGTCCGCTCGAGGACCGGCTCGTGACCCGGTTCGAGATGGGGCTCATCACTGATATCCAGCCGCCGGAACTCGAGACGCGCATCGCCATCCTGCGCAAGAAGGTGGAGGCGGGTGGGGCGCCGGTCCCTGACGAGGTGCTCTCGTTCATCGCCGACCGTATCTCAAGCAACATCCGCGAGCTGGAGGGGGCGCTCATCCGTGTCATCGCCTACAGCTCTCTGACGCGCCACCCTATCGACCTCGAGTTGGCCCAGGGTGTCCTCAAAGACATCCTGCCGGAGCGCTCGCTGCGCCCCATAACCATCTCCTCGATCCAACAGGAGGTCTGCAAGTTCTACAGCATCGGCATGGCTGAGTTGACCGGCAACAAGCGGTCGCAGAACATCGTTCTCCCCAGGCAGATAGCCATGTACCTCTCCCGTGAACTCACGGACTTGTCGTTGCCGGCCATCGGGACCCAGTTCGGGGGGCGTGACCACACGACGGTCATCCACGCGAACGCCAAGATACAGAAGTTGTTGTCTCAGCAACGCGCTGTCTACAACGAGATACAGAGTCTGACGAACCTCATCCGGCAGAAGGCGTGAGGGAAGGGGTGTGTACAAACCTGTTCGTGGCGTGTGCACAACCTGTGCGCTGTGTGTGGGTGTTGTGGATGGATACGGCTTCCACACACAGCGAGTGTGGACAGGTGTGGGATAGCCCACAGGCTCGGTATGGATAGACACACTGCTCCACCAGCACTCAGAGTGGTTATCCACAGTAAACACACCACTACTACTCCGACTGCTTGATATATCAACAAGAACAGTAAGAGACGGAAGAGGGGGACGGTTCCATGAGATTGTCCATCGCCAGAGGTGAACTGCTCGATTCACTCAATGTCGTCACCAAGGCGCTCTCGTCACGCACGACACTCCCGATCTTGTCGGGCATCCTCATATCCGCCGTGGGTGATTCCGTCATTCTCCAGTCGACCGACCTTGAGATCTCGATCAAACACACCATCGGTGCGGGTGTCGAGGAGTCCGGCAGTGTCGTGATGCCCGGAAGGCTTCTCGCAGAGGTCGTTCGCAGTCTGCCTGAAGCAGCCGTACACCTGGAGACGAGCTCGTTCGATCAAGTCAAGGTCACCTGCGGCACCTCGTCGTTCGTACTGCGCTCACTCTCACCCGACGACTTCCCGAAGTTCCCGGAGGTCTCACCAGGACGCAAGATGGTCATCCCGACAGCGACGCTCACATCGTTGGTTCGCAGAGTATCGAGGGCTGTCAGTCGCGACGAAGCGAGACCGATACTCACAGGCATCCTCATGGTCATCGAGGGGACCGTACTGCGCGTGGTGGCGACCGACTCATACCGGCTCGCTATCGCCGAGGCAGAACTCCCCGAGCCGGTCGAGGAGCGGATCGAAGTGGTGGTTCCCGGCAAGGCGCTGGAAGAGATCCCGAAGCTGGCCGGCGGCGCAGAGACGGTGTCGATGGGTATCGCTGACAACCAGATCATTTTCGAGTTCGGGAGCAGCGTCTACGTCACCCGGCGCATCGAAGGAGCCTTCCCCAACTACCGTCAACTCGTCCCGCAAGACGGAGAGACGAAGGTGACGGTGTCTCGCGCGGATCTCGAGGGCGCCGCCAAGCGGGTCTCTCTCTTGGCGCAACACAACGCCCCCCTTCGGGTGAAGGTGTCGGACAGTACGCTCACACTGAGTGCTCAAACACAGGATGTCGGTGAAGCGAGCGAGGACCTCATGGTCGCGACTGAAGGGGAGCCGATCGAGATCGCGTTCAACCACGCCTTCCTTGTGGACGGGCTGGCTTCCAGCGACGAAGAGAACCTGGCGTTCGTAGCCTCAAGCCCACTCAAGCCGGGGGTCTTCCGCTCAACGACCGGCGAAGGCTTCACATATCTCATCATGCCGGTCAGGCCGTAGGGCCGGGGTGTGACACCCGACCAGTGATCGCCACCTCACTCAAACTGGAGGGGTTCCGCAACTACGGGAGATACGAACTGACGCCCCACCCGGCGCTCACCGTCCTCGTCGGGCCGAACGCCGCAGGCAAGACGAACCTCATCGAGGCGCTGCAACTCATGACAGCAGCGTCGTCGTTCCGTCACCCACGGTGGGAGGACCTTGTCGGCTGGGGCACCGCGGGAGCGACAGTGATCATGGAGGCATGCGAGGGACAGCGGAGGCTCGACATCTCACTCGAGGTGGACGCGGATGGTGCACATTCGTTTCGCGTGAACGGTCAAACGAAACGCCGCGCCAGCGAAGTGACGGGCCGGTTCCCATCGGTGGTGTTCACACCCGACGACCTCTCGTTGGTCAAAGGCCCGGCGGAACGCCGACGCGCCGCGATAGACGACCTGGGATCCCAACTCTCGCCAGCCTATGCCTCCCTGCGCCGGGACTTCGGGCGGGTGGTCCGGCAGCGCAACACCCTACTGAAGGAAGACCCCCACAATCGGGAGCTCTCTGTCTGGGATGAGCAGTTGGCGTCGCTCGGAGCGAGGTTCGTGACGCACAGACTCCGCCTGCTGTCGCGGGTGATGGATGAGGCGGCGCGCCACTACACAGCCATGGCCCCGGGTGAGTCGCTCGCCTGGCACTACGAGGACCACTGTGGTCTTCACAGCGAAGCACAAGGGCCTCTACCAGAGCAGGATCTTGTCGAGGGGTGTATACACGCCGAGCTGGTGCGCCGGGCAGGCGAGGAGCGCCGGCGGGCGGTCACGCTCGTGGGCCCGCACCGCGACGATATCGTGTTCACTCTCGATGGTCGCGACACGCGTTCGTTCGCATCTCAAGGCCAACAGAGGACCGCAGCGCTGGCGTGGAAGCTCGCGGAGGTCGACGTGATCGAAGACGTCGCGCGGAGTCGCCCGATGCTCCTTCTCGACGACGTGATGTCGGAGTTGGACGCCGACAGGCGTGCGGCGTTGAGCCGCACGGTGATCGGCAGGACACAGACGTTCATCACGACGACCAACCTTGGTTACTTCGACGCGGCGATGCTCGCCGACGCCACGATCGTGGAGCTCTGACTTCATGAGCCGGCGCGCAGACAGGGAGTCGCAGGACACGACGGTCGGCGACGCCGCACACGGGGTCCTGCAGCGGCTGGACCGCGGCGGCAACATCGAGCGCGCGAAGGCTGTGGCTGCATGG
>JAUSBS010000111.1 GCA_030651905.1 Coriobacteriia bacterium | reverse complement strand
GCCGAGTGCTCGCTGTCGACCGGGATGAGGCGCGTATCGGGGGACACGGTCATCCCCGCACCTCCAGCCAGAGCCATCAGCAGCTCGCCGCCGACGACGAGAGATTCCTTGTTGGCCAGAGCGAGGCGTTTGCCAGCCCTGAGTGCCGCCTCCGATGCACGCAGGCCGGCGGCACCGACGAGGGCGTTGAGCACGACATCGGCGTCGGGGTGGGCGGCGAGCGCCACCACGGCGGCCGCCCCGGTGGCACACTCGGCGTCTCGAGGCAGGTCGTCACCGCAGGGGGCGCAGGTCGGATCCGCTACGGCGAGATCAGTCACGTCGAAGCGACGCGCCTGCTCGGCAAGAAGCGCTCCACTCCGGTTGGCGGCGAGCGCGATGATGCGTATCCGCTCCGGGAAGCGAGCGGCCACGTCGAGCGCCTGGCGGCCGATGGAGCCGGTGGAACCCAGGATGGCCACGCGCAGCGGTGCGTTCACCGTCCGGCCCCGAAGAGCTGCAGGCCGAACGCAAGCATGTAGAAGGCGACGACAGAGACCATGATCATGCTGTCGAACCGGTCCAGGAACCCGCCGTGACCAGGGAGGAGCTTGCCTGAGTCCTTCACGCCCGCCTCGCGCTTGAGCCGGGACTCGGCGAGGTCACCGAGGACGGCGGCCATGGACACGGCAGCGCCGGTGAGACCCAGCCACCAGACCGGCAGCCCGGTCTGGACGCCTGCGAGCCCGATGCCGACCCATACGGCGATCGTGCCGAGCGAGCCGGCGATGAGGCCCTCGACGGACTTCTTCGGTGATATCTGCGGGGCGAGCTTGTGGCGACCGAACGGCGAGCCGATGGCGTAGGCGAGCGAATCGTTGACCCACACGCTCACGAGCGTGGCCAGGAGCAGTTCGGTCCCAGAGTCGAGTTCGCGCAGCAGGACGAGGTGCGTGAGCGTGAAGCCGACGTACACGACGCCGAAGACGGTGATCGCCGTGTCGGACGAGGTCACCTGACGGAACACGAGGTGCCACACGAGAGCGGCGACCACGAGCGCAGCCAGAACGCCGGTGACGCCGAGCAGCCCGTGCTGTGCCACGGCGAGGCGGCCCGAGAGCTCCGGCGCGTTGACGAGGTACCAGCCGGTAGCGAGCGGCATGGCAGCGACGGCCACGAGGCCGAAGAGCTCGTTGGGCTTGCGGTGCTCCGTGCGCGTGATCGCGTAGAACTCGGAAGTCGCCAGCACCGCGATGGCGGCGATGACGAGTGCCCACCACATCGTCCCGCCCCAGACGAGCGCGACGATCTGCACGACCCCGAGAACGAGCGCGGAAAGGACGCGAACGCCGAAGTCGCGAAAGAGCCGAGGGTTGCGTGTCGTGGTGTCGCGCGTGCTCATCGGCCGCCGAACCTCCGCTCGCGGTGCTGATAGTCGATGATCGCTGCGAGGAACTCGTCCCGGTCGAAGTCCGGCCAGAGCGTCTCGGTGACGTAGAGCTCGGTGTAGGCGATCTGCCACAGCAGGAAGTTCGAGATGCGCAGCTCCCCGCTCGTGCGGACGAGGAGGTCGGGGTCCGGCAGCCCGGCTGTCGAGAGGTGCGCCGAGAACGACTCCTCATCGATGGCCGCCGGATCGAGATCGCCCGCCGCGACCTCCGCGGCTATGGCGCGGACCGCATCGACGATCTCGTTGCGGGAGCCGTAGTTGAGTGCGATGACGAGATGGAGCGCGTCGTTGCCCGCCGTCTCGGCCATCGCCTCGCGAAACGCCGTGGCGGTGGCTACGGGCATCTCATCGAGACGGCCGATGACGTGGACGCGGACATCGCGCTCGCGCAGGAGGTCCATCTTGGCCTTGAGGACCTCCACGAAGAGGCCCATGAGAGCACCGACCTCGTCAGCGGGGCGGCGCCAGTTCTCGGAGGAGAACGAGTACAAGGTCAAGCAACGCACGCCGGTCTCGAGCGCCGTGCCGATGGCCTCCTCGGTCGCCCTGGCCCCGGCGCGGTGGCCGGCTACCTTCGGCAGACCGCGTTTCGAGGCCCAGCGCCCGTTGCCGTCCATGATGATGGCGACGTGGCCCGGCACGCGGGCAGCGTCGAACTGCGTCAGCAGCTCGCGGCCACGCGCTGTGGAGAAGAACGTGTCGGGTCGTGCGGTGTCCGTCATGGAATCAGACTTCCATGATCTCCTGCTCTTTGCGCTTGAGCAGGTCGTCGATGTCCTTGACGAACGTGTCGGTGCGCTTCTGCACCTCGGCCTCGCCGCGGCGGGCGTCGTCCTGACCGATCGTGCTGTCCTTCTCCTGCTTCTTGAACGCTTCGTTCGCGTCACGCCGTGCGTTGCGCACGGCCACGCGGGCCTGCTCCGCATAGGTGTGGCAGAGCTTGACGAGCTCACGGCGGCGCTCTTCGGTCAGCGACGGGAAGGGCACGCGCACGACGATGCCGTCGTTGCTGGGGTTGAGTCCCAGGTCGGAGGCGAGGATGGCCTTCTCGATCGCGCCGATCATGGACTTGTCATACGGCGAGATCACGAGAAGTTGCGGCTCGGGAGCGCTGACCCCGGCAAGCTGGAGCAGCGGCGTCGGGGCGCCGTAGTAGTCGAGAGTGACCTTCTCGAGGATCGCGCCCGATGCGCGGCCCGTGCGAACGGTAGTGAACTCGTGCGACAGCGCGGTGATCGCCCTCTTCATGCGTTCCTCGGCGCCGTGGATGATCTCCTCAGGCATCTAGCGTCCTCCTCTGACGATGGTGCCGACGCGCTCGCCCTGGAGCGCGCGGACGATGTTCCCGTCCGTGGTGATGTTGAAGACGATGATAGGCAGGTCGTTGTCCATGCACAGTGAGATCGCCGTGCTGTCCATCACCTTGAGGCCGCGGTTGAGGACCTCCATGTAGGGCAGTTCGTCGAACTTGACTGCGTTCGGGTTCGTGACCGGGTCCGAGTCGTAGACGCCGTCGACCTTGGTGGCCTTCATGATGCAGTCCGCGCCGATCTCGAGTGCTCGCAGAGCGGCGGTGGTGTCCGTGGTGAAGTACGGGTTGCCCGTCCCGGCGGCGAAGATGACCGCTCTCCCCTTCTCGAGGTGGCGGATCGCGCGCCTGCGGATATAGGGCTCTGCTACCGACTGCATCTCGATGGCGGACATGACACGGGTGAAGACACCGTGCTTCTCCAGGACGTCTTGGATCGCGAGCGCGTTCATGATGGTGGCGAGCATGCCGATGTAGTCGGCCTGAGCGCGGTCCATCCCCTTCGCCGAGGCGGCCATGCCGCGGAAGATGTTGCCGCCGCCGACCACGATCGCCACTTGGACGCCCGCGTCATGCGCGGTCTTGATCTCGTCCGCGAGCTTGTCGAGGACGGCCGGATCGATGCCATAACCGGCGTCGCCCATGAGGGCCTCTCCGGACAGCTTGAGAAGTACGCGCTTGAAGCGTGGTTCGGACATCGGTCTCCCTTGCGGTCCAGTGTGCGCGTCACACCCCTGCAACACCGTGCGCCGCACCTAATAGTAAACGAGGCGGCCCCGTGAGGGACCGCCTCGGTTGCGAAACCGTGGGAATCTCCCCCGGTCTCGTCGTGTTCGCGTGATCGGTGCCTTAGAGCGTCTCCCCCATGACGAGACGCTCGAACCGCACGATCGTCAGGGGCTTCCCGGCCGCCTTGGCTGCCTCGGCCACGATCTGCTCGACCGACTTGTCCGGGTCCTTCACGAAGGCCTGCTCGACGAGACAGACCTCCTTGTAGAACTTGTGGAGCCGACCTTCTGCGATCTTCTCCTGGATGGGCTCGGGCTTGCCCGACTGGGCGGCCTGCGCCTTGTAGATCGACATCTCGTGCTCGACCGTCTCGGCCGGGACGTCATCGCGACCCACGCAGATCGGGCTGGCCGCGGCGATGTGCATCGCCACGTCCTTGGCAAGTGCCGTGACCGCGGCGTCGCCGGAAGCGGCACCACCGATCTCGACCATGACGCCGATACGGCCGACGCCGTGGACGTAGCTGCCCACGACACCGCCGGAAGGCACCTCGAAACGTACGAAGCGACGCACGCCCATGTTCTCGCCGAGCTTGGTGACCAGCTCGCCGAGGGCGGCCTCGACAGTGAGTGACGGGTTGCGCTTCCAGAGCTGCGTCATGAGCGGCGCGGCGCCCTCGGTCACGCCGGACGGCGCGTCGACGGCGATCTGCTCGGCCAGGGCCGATACGAACGTCTGGAACTCCGCGTTGCGGGCGACGAAGTCGGTCTCGCAGTTGACCTCGACCATCGCACCGAGCTCGGTGTTGGCCGAGACGTATGCCGCTACGACACCCTCGTTCGTGGCTCGTCCGGCCTTCTTGGCGAGGTCGGCGAGGCCCTTCGTGCGCAGGACGTCGACGGCCTTGTCCATGTCGCCGCCGGACTCAGACAGCGCCTTCTTGCAGTCCATCATGCCTGCGCCCGTGAGCTCACGCAGGTCCTTGACCATGCTGGCAGTGATCTCCATGGTGCTTCACGCTCCTCGTATGTCGTGCGCGCGCCGCAACGGTGCGGTGCGAAGGGTTCTTCGTCAAGTACGGTGGATCCTCGCGCTACTCGGCGGGTGCGGCCTCAGGCGCTTCGGAGACGGCTTCGGTCTCCGCGACCGCCTCGATATCCTCCGCGGGAACGTCGGCGGCTGCCATCGGCTCGGCGGAAGCGGCTGCCTCTGCGTTGACCGGCTCGTCCACGGGCGCGACGGTCTCAGCGACCGGCTCGGCCACGGTCTCGGCAACCACCGGCGGCTCGGCGGCAGGCTCGGCGGCGACGGGCGCCTCGGGCTCGACGAAGCCCGACGCGGCGCGACCCTCGGCCGCGGCGTTCGCGATCACCTGGGTGATGAGGTTGACCGAACGGATCGCGTCGTCGTTGCCCGGGATGACGTAGTCCACGTCGTCCGGATCGCAGTTCGTGTCCACGAGGCCGATGATCGGGATGCGGAGACGGCGTGCCTCGGCGACCGCGATGACCTCACGCTTGGTATCGACGATGAAGACCGCGCCCGGAAGCTCGGTCATGGTGCGGATCCCCGTCAGGTTCGTCTCGAGCTTCTTGAGCTCGGTACGCAGCAGCAGCGCTTCCTTCTTCGGCAGGGAGGCCAGAGTACCGTCGGCCTCCATCTGCTCGAGCTGCGTCATGCGCGCGATCCGCTTGCGCATGGTCACCCAGTTGGTGAGCATGCCGCCAAGCCAGCGCTGGTTCACGAACGGCTGACCGGAGCGGGCCGCCTCCGTGGCGATCGGCTCCTGTGCCTGCTTCTTGGTACCGATGAACAGGATCTGCTTGCCCCTGGTGGTGAGGCTGCGGACGAACCGGTACGCGGAATCGATCTCGCGAAGCGTGCGCTGGAGGTCGACGATGTAGATGCCGTTGCGTTCCGTGAAGATGTACGGCTTCATCTTCGGGTTCCAGCGGCGTGTCTGATGGCCGAAGTGCACACCGGCCTCGAGCAGGTCCTTCATTGCGACAACGGGCATGACAAGTACCTCCCTGATGCGGTTTACGTTCCGTCCGCCCGCGTCATCCCCTCTTGAGCGCGACCGTCCGGTGTCACTCCGGTACGGCACCCCGCGCGAGGGTCGGCGAGCGTGTGTGATGAAGAGCGCGCGTAGTTTAGCATCCGCGACCCGGCGAAGCAAAGCCGCGCCCCTCAGGCGCGGCTTCATCGGACGAGCGACCAGTGGGTCAGCGCGGCTGGCCCGCCTTAGGGGGTGTCAGAACTCGCGTCCACACTTCGGACACAGCATATGGGCCTCGTACCATCCCGGCTTGTCGGAGCGAGGCAGCGCCTCCAGGACGAGTTGCACCTCGCACGCGGGGCAGAAGAAGCGGCGGGGCAGCTTCGCCGAGGCGATGAACTCGTCCGCGTCGCCTTCGTGATCGAGGATGACGAGCTTGAACGCGGTCGATGCGGCAGGTGCGGCGCCCCGGCTGTCCAGCGTGGCGCGGATCTTCGCGGAGACGTCGGCGGGCTTGGCCGAGTTCTTGATGAGGTAGTCCAAGGCACCCAGGTCGAGGCCGCGCTGGATGTCGGTGTCCTGGCCCAGGTTGCTCAAGATGACCACGGGGATGTCCTTCGTGCGCGGGTCGCGCTTGAGCGCCTCAAGAGCCTCCAGACCGCTCATGCGAGGCATGACGAGGTCCAGCAGGATGAGGTCGAGCGGCTGCGTGCGCACGACGTTGAGGCACTCGAGCCCGTCGGCCGCCTGGAACACCTTGTAGCCCTCTTGGGCGAGCTTGTCGGTGTAGATGCGACGGAGCAGTTCAGTGTCCTCGACAACGAGCACGGATTCGCCGGCCACTGCGGTCACCCTTTCCTTGCGCTGTCAGATCGCGGGCACGTACCCCTGAGCGGAGTGCAGACGGGCCCTGAGGCGCAGGACCGCCTTGGTGTGAAGCTGGCTGACACGAGACTCGGTCACGCCGAGGACCTGGCCGATCTCCTTGAGGGTGAGGCCCTCGTAATAGTACAGCGCCACGACCATGCGCTCCCGTTCGGGAAGCCGTTCGATCGCCTTGCCGAGGATCGTCTTGATCTCCTCTGTCTCGAACATCGAGACCGGGTCCTCGGCGGAGTCGTCGCGGACCATCGCCATGAGGCTCGTGCGATCGTCCTTCTCCCCGCCCGGGACCCACAACTCCTCGAACGACGCCACCGAGGTGTAGGAGAGCTTCGTGAAGGTGTCCTGCAACTCCCGGATCGGTATCGAGAGCTCATCGGCCACCTCGGCATCGCTCGGGGTGCGCTTGAGGCGTCCTTCGAGTGCGATGTACGCGCGCTCGATGTCGCGGGCACGCGCACGGACGCTGCGGGGAACCCAGTCCATGGCGCGCAGCTCGTCGATGATGGCGCCCTTGATACGGGCGATCGCGTACGTCTCGAACTTGATGCCACGTTCCGTGTCGAACTTCTCGAGTGCATCGATCAACCCGAATATGCCATAGCTGATGAGGTCGGCGTTCTCGACCGTCTGAGGCAGGTTGGCGGACACGCGGCCGGCTACGTACTTGACCAGCGGCGAGTAGTGAAGGATCAGCTGTTCGCGAGCGCCCTGATCGCCATCGGTCTTGAACGAGGCCCACAGCGACGCGAGGTCGGCCCGCGGCTGCTGTGTCTGCTTCATCTGCAAGGCCCTTTCGGATGCTGTCTAGGCTCTGGGGTGAGAGTCGCGGTGGACCGACTGCAGCCGCTTCATTCCCAAGTGAGTGTAAATCTGGGTGGTGGACAGCGCAACGTGACCGAGCAGC
>JAUSBS010000101.1 GCA_030651905.1 Coriobacteriia bacterium | reverse complement strand
GCTGCTGTGGCATCCCCCGGGACCACGACCGCTCGAGGGCCGGCGCCCAGGGTCTCGATGTTGCGCCGCAGAGCGACCAGCGCCGCCCGGTCGTTCTCCACGAAGACCGCCGATGAAGCACCACGCGAAAGAGCCTCGAGGCCAAGGGCCCCGGTACCTGCGAACAGGTCGAGTACCGCTCCTCCGCCGAGGTCCGATCCCAAACGTGCGCCGAGCGCGTCGAAGAGCGCCTCACGGACCCTGTCCGACGTCGGTCGCGTCGTGGGGCCGCTCGGGGACACGAGCGGACGTCCGCGCCATGCGCCGCCTACGATCCTCATCCGCTCGACACCCACTGCCAGTCTCGGCGGAACTCATGTCGGACGTGCGCACCGAGGGGAGCATGATCCGCGCGGCGCAGCGTGGGATCGGACGCGATGATGGCCACGGCGTCCTCGCGGGCTGCGTCGAGAAGCTCGGCGTCGCGCAGCACGGAGGCGATCCGAAGCTCCGGCATTCCGTGCTGCCGCGAGCCGAGGATCTGACCCTCTCCGCGGAGGCGCAAGTCCTCCTCCGCGAGCGCGAAGCCGTCGGTGGTCGACACGATCGCGGCCATCCGCTGGCGCCCCTCGGCAGTCTTCGCGTCGGCGAAGAGCAGTACCTCGCCCGGGTGCACGCCTCGGCCGACCCGGCCTCGGAGCTGGTGGAGCTGCGCCAGGCCGAACCGCTCGGCGTCCTCGACGATCATGACCGTCGCGTTCGGGACGTCCACGCCGACCTCGATGACGGTCGTCGAGACGAGTATCTGGGTACTACCGTCCCGGAATGCGTCCATGGCTGCGCGCTTCTCGGCAGGCTTCATCTGCCCTGTGAGGAGACCGACCGACAGGCCCTTGAACACGTGTGTCCGCAGGCGTTCGGCCTCCTGCACCGCGGCCTTGGCCTCGATCGCGTCCGATTCGTCGACGAGCGCACAGACGACGTATGCCTGTCGCCCCGCGCGCGCGGCCTCGCGCACGCGCTCGTAGGCGGCCTCGCGGCCCGCCTTGGTGACGAGCGCGGTCGTGGTGTGTCCCGGGCCTAGTGCTCCCGGGCGCGAGCGCAGATACGACGTGTCGAGGTCGCCGTAGAGTGTGAGGGCGAGACTGCGCGGGATGGGAGTGGCCGTCATGACGAGCATGTCGACACCCTCACCTTTCCCGCGAAGCCCGAGACGTTGTCCGACGCCGAACCTGTGCTGCTCATCGACGACCGCGAGTGTCAGCCGTGCGAACGTCACATCCTCGGTGAGCAGCGCATGCGTGCCCATCAGCACGGAGCAGCTCCCTTGCGCCACGTCAGTGAGGATGCGGGAGCGTTCGGCAGCCCCGGTCGAGCCGGTGAGCAGCGCCCACGAGATCCCCGCGGCATCGAGATACGGTCCCACACTTCTCGCGTACTGCTGTGCGAGTACCTCGGTCGGCGCCATCATGGCCGCCTGCGTGCCCGAGTCGACCACCGCTCCGAGGGCGAGGGCTGCGACCGCCGTCTTGCCGGTACCCACATCTCCGAGCAGCATCCGGTTCATCGGCCGCTCCCGCCGCATGTCGGCCAGGATCTCCGCCGACGCGGCGGACTGCTCGTCTGTGAGGTCGAACGGCAGCGCCCTGAGCACAGCTTCGCGCACCGGTCCGTCTATCACGTGCGCGAAGCCGTCACGCTCGACGATGTGGTGGCGCCGGACGGCGAGCCCGAGCTGGATCGCCAGCAGTTCGTCGTAGGCGAGACGCCGCCGGGCGGCCTCACACTGGTCCGGGCCCGGCGGGAAGTGGATCCAGCGCAGCGCGGTAGCCAGCGGGATGAGCCGACGGGACGTCCGCAGCGTCACGGGAAGGTGGTCGCCAACATCGCCGAACTGCTCGACCGCTTCTGAGACGAGCCGCCGCACCCAGTTGGTGGAAAGCCCCTCTGTCGCGGGGTGAACGGGAAGGATGCGCCCCAGCCACGCGGAGCCCGCTGCATCGCCCAACCGTTCGACGAACGGGTTGCGCATCTGTCGCATCCCGAAATCCATCTCGACCTTGCCGGCGAACGCCACCCGCTCACCCGCCCGGAAGCGCTGAGCGAGGTACGACTGGTTGAACCAGACTCCGACGAGCGTGCCGGTCTCGTCCGTGATCGCCACCTCGGTGATCGAGAGTCGCGGGCGCGGCCGCTTCACCGACACCTCATGGACCTGGCCGACGGCGGTCGCATCCATTCCGAGTGGCAGAGAGGCCAAGGGAGCGGACGCGCGGAGGTCGAGATAGCGCGACGGGTAGTGTCGCACGAGGTCCTCTACCGTCGTCACGCCGATCTTGGCGAGAAGCTCCGCACGCGGAGCATCGACGAAGCGGACATCCGAGACCGGTCCCGACCAGGCCGAGGCGCGCAGCGCCCTCGGGCCAGGCGCGCTCGAGCCCACGGTCGAGCCTCTCAGACCAGCGGCAGGTAGCTGACCCCGACGGTGCGGGGGCCTGCGTGCGTGCCGATGACCGAACCGATCTCGCCGATGGTGACGACCTCCCCGACGAGCCCTGCGTCCACGACCGCCTTGCGGATCTGCTCCGCCAGGTCCGGGGCGACCGCATGGATCACGATGGCCTTGACGCCCCCGAGTTCCTTGGATCGCGCGGCGACATGGGACGCCAGCTCGGCGAAGGCGGCCTTCGATCCGCGAGCCTTCTTGAACGGTTCGATGGCTCCGTTCACGAAGTGCAGGACCGGCTTGATGTTGAGCAGCGATGCAGCCAGACCCTGAGCCTTCCCGGCCCGGCCTCCCTTGACGAGATTGTCGAGCGTGTCGACCACGAAGTAGAGTTCGGTACCCTCGACGGCCTTCGTCGCCGCGGCCTCCACGGCATCCAGGTCTCCACCAGCATCGCGGGCGTCGACGGCTGCCTGGACGACAAGCGCCACCGCCCACGACACGAAGGTGGAGTCGACCACACGCACAGGGATGGGCGCATCGACGGCGGCGAGCAACGCGGACTCGCACGTGCCCGACAGCTTCGCGCTGAGGTGGACCGACACGATCCCGTCGAAGCCCTCCTCGGCAAGGCGCGCATACACAGCGGAGAACTCCGCGGGCGAAGGCTGCGATGTCGTCGGCAGCGCCGAGGCCGCGGCCATCTTCGGGTAGAACTCCGTCGGCGTGAAATCGATCCAGTCGAGATACGTGGTGTCACCGAAGTGCAGCTTGAGCGGCACCATCTCCACACCCAGGGCCGCGAGGGCCTCGGGTCCCATGTCACACGTGCTGTCCGTGACGATCGCGATGCGAGCCATGGGTCCTCCTTGTGGGGTGCGGGTCACTCGACGGCCATGATGACCGGGTAGAGAGGTTGACCACCGTCGTGCGTCTCGATCTCGAGCTCGGGGTGCGCGGCCGCCAGCGCGTCGACGAGCTCCGCCAGTGCCTCGGCGGAAAGGTCGGCGCCCTTCAGCACAGTGAGCATCTCGCCGTCCTGGGCGATCACGTCGAGCAATGCCACCGCGACTTGCGGGATGCTCGTACCCACGGCCTCGATCTCGTGATCGGCGATCCCGATCACCTGCCCGGCCCTTATCGCCCCGACCTTGCCCTTGGAGTCCTTGATGGCCGTCGTGATCTCGCCGGTGCGTACTGCGGCGAACGCCTGGCTCATCGCCACGACGTTGGCCTCGAGGCCGGCCGAGGGGTCGATGGCCAACATCGCCGCGAACGACTGAGGCACGGATGTCGTCGGGACGACCCCCACGGGCTTGCCCGCGATACCGACCGTCTGTTGGGCGGCGAGGATGATGTTGCGGTTGTTCGGCAGCACGATCACCTCGTTGGCCGGCACCGACTCGATCGCCTCCAGCAGTTCCGCGGTGGACGGGTTCATCGTCTGCCCGCCGCACACGACCCTGTCGACACCGAGACTCGTGAGTATCTGCGCAAGACCCTCACCCGCCGCGACCGCCACGAACCCGAGCGGCTTCGTCGCCGTGGCACGCTCCGCACGCAGTCCATCGGCACGTTCGGCCGTCTGACGGCGCATGTTGTTGACGTGCACCTCGGCGACCTCGCCGAGTGCGGTGACGTACGCCAGTACCGCGCCTGGGTCATCGGTGTGCACGTGCACCTTGTACGCGCCGTCGCCGCCTACGACGAGTTCAGAGCCGCCCTGCTGTGCGACGAACTCCTCGACCGAGTCCTTGTCGATGCCGTCCCCGAAGAGCAGGAACTCCGTGCAGTAGAGGTACTCGTCGTCGTCCCAGTCGTTCGCCGGATCCACCCCAAGGGCGACCGTATCCTTCGAAGGGACGACGCTCACATCGAACGAACGGATGCCGGTGCCGATGAGGACCGACGAGAGTCCCTCCATGAGGATGGCAAGGCCGTAGCCGCCGGCATCCACCACACCCGCCTCTTTGAGCACCGGAAGTAGGTCGGGAGTGCGCCGGACCGACTCATACGCGGCGTCGATACACGTCTGGAGGACGGCCGGTAGTTCCTGACCCGCCTGTACAGCGGGACCCGCGGCCGCGGCCGCGTCCCGCAGGACCGTCAGCATCGTTCCCTCGACCGGCTTCCGGACGGCTTGGAAGGACACGGTGACGGAGCGTTCGAGAGCGTCTCGAACGAGGGCCGCATCGACGGTGGTGGCCGGGCCCAGCACCTCGCACAGCCCACGCAGCATCTGGCTGAGGATGACGCCCGAGTTGCCACGCGCGCCCATGAGAGACCCGTGGGTGATCGCGTGGCAGATCGCGGACAGTCCGGAGTCCCCGGGGAGCCTATCGAGCTCGGCGAGGACCGCGTCCATGGTCAGCGACATGTTCGTACCGGTGTCGCCGTCGGGAACGGGAAACACGTTCAGTCGGTTGACCTCGTCGCGACGGGACTTCAGCGCGTCAGCGGCCGCATGGACCAGCCCGTGGAACGAGGAGTCTGTATCGCTCATTGCGTCGGCTCCGGTGTCGGTCACTTGCGGACTTTGATGCCTTGCACGTGGACCTCCACCGAGTCGACCTTGACCTCGGCGTTCGTCGTCAGGACGTACTTCACCCGGTCGGCCATGTTCTGGGCGACCTGCGCCAGTTGCGTACCGTACTCGGCGACGACGTAGAGGTCGACCTTCACGCCTTCGCCATTGGACGTGATCGCCACGCCCTTGCGCAGCCGATCACGCGACAGCAGCTGGGCGACGCCGTCGCGCAGTGATGGCGATGCCATACCAACGACGCCGTAGCACTCGAGCGCAGCATAGCCGGCCAAGTCGGCCAGCACGTCGTTCGCTATGTTGACCGAGCCCTGCGTGACCTCAGGCATCCTCGGAACGCCTCCCCGCATCGGTGTCGAGCGCATTCAGGTCGGCGATCAGAACGTCGACCGGGATCTCGTGCATGGAAGCGACCGCGTCGAGCGTCTCCATGGATGAAGCGAGGCAGTTGGCACATCCGAGTCCGTGGCTCTCGAACACGGCGGACGCACCCTCGTGGGAGAGCAAGGCGTCGCGTATGAGCATGTCGTGCGTGTAGGTACCCACAGAGCGCTCCTCGTTCGGGTAGGGCCGCCTCGGCCATGAAGGACACGTCGGCACCTTCGCGTGGTGAGAGTATAGATGATTCCGGACACCGGCTAGTCGCGCGGATCGTGCGGACGGTGTGGTTGAGGCGGTTATCGGCGTGTGGTAGTATTCATCCGCTCTACGCCCGCGTGGGCGTGATCAACGAACCAGACACGACGGTCCCGCGCTCCGCAGACCGTCCGTTCATGTGAACACGAAGGAGTGTCGAAGAAGATGTCCAATGTCTGCAGCGTCTGCGGCAAGCACCCGTCCGCCGGCCGCAACGTGAGCCACTCGCACCGCGTCACGAACCGGGTCATCTTCCCGAACATCCAGAAGGTGCACGCGGTCATCGACGGCTCGGTCAAGAAGATCAAGGTCTGCACGAAGTGCATGAAGGCCGGCAAGGTCACGCGCGGCTAGGCTCATCTCCCGCCCGCGAGCCGGTACCACATCCGATGATCGAAAGGCCCGCACACGCGGGCCTTTCGCATTCCCGGACTAACGCCGCACGGATCAGGTGGTGAGAGCGAGCGCGGGATCCCGGCGCATCTCCTGGTCCAGCGCCGCCACGACCTCCGGGTCGAACTGGCTGCCCGACTTCGACTTGAGCTCCTCGATCGCTGCCGCGACGGACATCGCCCGACGATAGGGCCGCTCCGACGTCATCGCCACGAACGCGTCGGCGACGGCCAGTATCCGCGAGCCGAGCGGGATCGACTCTCCCGCCAGTCCGCCCACGTAGCCGTGCCCGTCGAACCACTCGTGGTGGTGGTAGACGATCGGAACCACCTCGCGCAGGGCCGGAACATCCGCGAGTATCTCCGCCGCGACGACCGGATGCGCTTTGAGCATGCCCCGCTCGACCGTGGAGAGCGGGCGCGCGCTCCCTCCGATCGGACCTCCGGCCATGCTCATCCCGATATCGTGGAGCAGTGCGGCCACGTTGAGGGCCTGCTGCTCTGTCGCAGACAGACCCATCGCAGTCGCCATGGCACGCACGATGTCCACGATCCGGCCTGTTGCCCCGCGGGCGTAAGGGTCCTTGGTCTCGAGCGCCACCGACAAGGCGGTGAGCGTTGCGAAGTAGAGGTCGGTGGCAGACTCCATCGCGAGCGCGTTGCGCAATGCCACGGCTGTCTGACGACCGAGCGTGCCCAGTGTACGCAGGTGATCGTCCGTGAACCTGGCAGGGAACTGCTGTGATCCAACGTTGAGCACGCCGAGTATGCCGTCCTCGTCCGCGATCGGCACCGAGACCGCGGAGCAGACCCCACGGCGTCGTGCTCCCGAACGACCGGGCATGTCCTCCACGAGCAGTGGCTTGCCGGTGGAGTAGACCCACCCTGCGATCCCCTCCCCCGACGGCACGTAGGTGCGCTCGACGACGTCGTCAGGGAGTCCCCGTGAGGCCGCGATACGAAGTCCGCCATCCGTCTCGTCCGGCAACATGACACTGCCGGTCGCCGCCGAGGAGAGCGTCATCGCACCCTCCAGGGCATGCTCGATGACCTCTTCTGGGCGCAACCGCCGACTGAGGTCGTGAGCGGCATCGAGAAGGCTGGCTGCCGCGGCCGACTCGCAGCGCGCCACGTGCAGCGCCAGCGCGGCCGAAAGGGCCGGCTGGAGCTCGAACGCGATGCGTTCGAGTGCTTGCTCTTCGGGCTGGACGTCGGACTCCATGTCGATGCACGCGAGACCAGCGGCAGGCTCACCGACGATGGGGAACGCGAAGCGCCATAGCGTCGTGGATGTAGAGCCGTCCATGAGAGAGAGGAGAGGTTCGAGCGACGCCTCGCCGCGGGATGCGACGGAAGCGATCGACGGACTGTCGTACGCGAGAGGGATCGCACTGGGCAGACGCTGACCCACTGCGGTGACGAGACGATACGTGGCCGTGGCGGAGTCCTGCAGCCACAAGTGGGCGGCCGTGACGGGCCAGCGAGAACGTGCAGACCGGTAGAGGGCGTCCACGACCGGCTGTGGTTCTGCCGAAGAGGGCAGCTGCGACGCGTCGATCATGTGCGGATCGGGCGGTGAGTCGGTCTGCTCGCGCGCGATCATGGCCGGGAGTGTCAGCGCGGCGGCACCGGCGAGGCCGGCAGCGACGCCCGCAAGCCACCACGCGTGCGTCAGTGCCGCGGCAAGCGCCAGCAGCCCCGACAGTCCGACGACCCATCTGAAGAGTCGAGCGTGAATGAGTGCGTCCCCCGTTCCAAATGGCAGCGCCAGCCCCCCCGCGGCGGCCAGTATACACCGGCCACGAGAGGGTGGTGCCCGCCTACTAGGCGCGCATCCCCAGCACGAGCACACTGCCGCTCGTCACGGACACGATTATCTCGTTCCCGGTCGCTACGTTGCTGAGACCGAGGCTGGACAGTGGACGCAGTGTACCGTTCTCCAGTGGGTACCGGCCACCCTGGACGGAAACGCCCGTGGCTCCCTCTGGCGAGATCACCGAGAAGGTCTCTCCGTGGCTCAGGGCGATGCTGCGCGTCTCGCATCCCGGCCCACCGACGACCCAGCCGGTCCAATCGGGCTCACGGACAGTGGCCCCAAGATTAGCGGCCCCCAGGACCGTACCGAACGCCACAAGTGTGTGATCGGGGCGCTCGGTGAACGCCGCCGTGAACGTCATCTGTGACGCGCCGAGGCCCCGTGCCTCGCGGGCGCACAGGTCCAGGTCGGATTCGTCCTTGTCCGCGGGCACGCACACGACTCGTGAGCCCAGTTCCGCGAGACGCTGCTGCGCTCCGGTGGCCGCGGAGTCGAAGTCCCCGATGGTCACGTCGGGGATCCGGCCCAGACTCACGCACCACTCCCCTGCGGCATCGGCGGCGACGACGAGTCGGCACTCCGCCAGGAGCCTGCGGTAGAAGGCCTCATGACCGGGCATCGGAGCGGCGCCGACGATGAGTGCGTCGGGCTTCATCGGGGCGGCACCGCCTTGTCCAGCGGTGGCAGGATCGCTGCAGCCGCCACCGCGCACAGGATCGCAGCAGGCAGCATGTACGAGCCGTTGTACAACAGTGAGTAGAGCCATGTCGGCTGTCCCTCGGGAGCGTACTGGCCGAAGAAGACGAGTCCCGACGTGAAATGTGCTGCGAACCGCAGGACCGCCCCGGCAGCGACGGCCGCTGCGGTCCATCCCACCCGGCTGCGACCGTCAGTTCTTGCCCCGCGTACGAGCTCGGTGAAGATCCCCGCCACACCGAGTGCCGCGTACGCGAGCGGGTAGTCGAGAAGGAACTGCGCCCAGTGCACCACGATGGGGCCGAGCATCAGGGCGACCACGCCGTAGAGAGCGCCGGCTGAGACTCCGGGTCTCCACCCGCGTCGGAGCGCGAGCACGAGGATCGGCAGCATCTCCAAGGACACGTCGCCGCCGTACGGCATGCGCCAGAGCTTGATCAGATTGAGTACCGTGGCGAGCGCAACGGTCAATGCGATCTCGACGAGGATCCTCGTCTTCGTGTCGGTCATCGCTCCTACTCTCCGGCCGGACGTGCGTCCAGCCTGCGACGACCGTGCGGGTGTGGAGCAAGACAGGGGGTCTCCCCCTGACCGTCGTGCGGCCGCCGCATTACCGGCGCCGTCTTTTCCGGTCGCAGCCGCTGCCGGCCGCCTCTCAGCCGCGCTCATCGCGGCTCCCGTCACGGGTGGATCTCGTGCGGTCGGCCAAGGCCTCCGCTCGAAGCAGTCTAGCGCGCGAAGCGATCGCGCGCGAGCGCCCTACTCCATCTGGCGCAGGTACGGGTAGGGGTTGACCCAGTGCGCACTCGGACCCATCTGGAAGTGGAGGTGCGGTGCGCCTCCGCGAGCGTTGCCCGTCGCGCCGACCCATCCGATGAGCTGACCGGCCTTGACCCGGCCCGATCGAACCGCGTAGCCGTTCATGTGCGCGTAGTAGTAGGTCCAGCCGTTGTCGCCGGTCTGCGTGATCGTGAGACCGCCGAGACCGCTGGAGTGGGCACGGACTACCCCGTTGGCGACGGCCACGATCGGGGTACCGCGGGGAGACATGACGTCGGTGCCCTTGTGGCGTCTCCCCCCGGAACGGGCCGCGCCCCACGTGTTGCTGTAGTAGTGCGCACCACGGACCGGGAAGACCATCCCGTTGGGGCCTTTCGGCGTCCACGTGATCAGACCCGCAGCCCTCTCGCGCGCCATGACGGCGGCAAGTTCACCGAGCAGACGGGCGTAGCGGGCCTGAACGCTGCCCAGTTGCCTCTGCAAGGCGTCACGCTGCTTCTTGAAGTTCGCAAGCTCCGCCTTCTGGGACGAACGCGCGGTGAGGAGTGCCGCCTTGTTCCTCTCAAGACTGGCGCGCGTGTCCTTCACCTCGCTCACGAGAGACGCATCGCGCTCACCGATCATCTCGACCAGGTCGGCGCGCGTTATGAAGTCATCGAAGGTCGTCGATCCGAGAAGGAACGTCATCGCGTCGGACTCTTGATCGGTCCGGTACATGGCGGCGACACGCTCTCCCAGGAGTACCTCCGCCGCCGCGAGTCGCGCGCTCTCCTGCTGGATGCGGCGGTCGGTCTTCTTGATCCGCGAGCCGGTGTTCTCCAGCGCACGGAGCGAGCGGTCGTAACGCCCCCCGGCCGAGTTCACCTTGGCGCGGACGGCGGCGAGTTCCTTGGCGATGACCGCCGCCGTACGCTTCTTTGTGGCCGTGGAGGTCTTGGCCGCGCCCGCGGGCGGCGCCACGACGGCGCCCGAGAGGAGCAGTACGGTACAGAGCACCGCTATGCCGTGGGTTCTCTTCAAAGGGGACCTCATACCGGATCGCGGTCCGAACGATGGTCGGGCCGGGGGGCGGTCACTTGGAACCGTACACGGAGCCTATAGCCCTGTAAACGGCGCGGGCCACGTCGTCGGCCCACTGCGGATCGGTGAACATGAGCTTGTCGTCGGGCGCACCGAGACTCCCCAGTCGGAGACGCACGGCGGGTACTCCTGTGCCGGTCAGTATGAGATCGGCGGCGGCCACCGAAGTTGTGACCGGTCTGCCGGCCGCCCGGATCGCGTCGGTCAGCGCTGCTGCAAGGCTCGCGGATACGAGATAGAACGGTTGCGTGGTACCGGTCGCCGGCAGACTCATCACGACGAGACCTGCGGAGCCGCTCTGGGTCACGGTGAACCCGATGAGCGCGGTCGACGATGTCTCCTTCGCCCTGCGCGCGCGGCTCAGTGTCCCAGCCTTCTCGCCGGAGTCCGTCACCTCGCGGGTGACCATGACCTTGGCGCCGGACGCCTCGAGCAGAGCGCGAAGCCTGCGCGCGACGTCCATGGACGTATCAGCCACCCCGGTAGCGGGCATCGGCTCCGGATCGAGCATGAACGTCTTGCCGGTAAGGTCGGTAGGCAGCAGTGTCGCACCCGTACCGTTGCCGGCGGCCACGTTGATGCGGACCTGGGTGCCTGTCGCCACCGTCACGCCCGGGGAAGGGAACGTCTCCACGACGGTCCCTTGAGGACGATCCGAAGCGACCGTAAGTACCTCGACGGACAGCCCCCGATCGCGCAGTACGGAGCGCGCCTTATCGAGCGCCATGCCTGTCACGTCCGGCATCGGGAAGTTCTCGGTGCCCGCGGACACCGCGACGACCACCTGAGAACCCTCCTGGACCTTGCTGCCGGGCGCCGGCGACTGGTCCACGATCTCACCAGGGGGCACGGTGTCCGAGAAGCGTCGATCCCCGACGCGCATCGTGAGACCGAACTCCTGCAGGCGGGTCGCTGCGGCGGTTCGATCCAGGCCGACGACGGCGGGCACTCGGACTGTCGCCAGTCGCGCGCTCCACAGCACGAGACCGATGGTCACTCCGGCGAGCAGCACGGCGCCACCGGCCGCGAACGGCATCCATCGCGGGATGATCGGGCGTCGGGCGGAGCCCGGTACGGGTGGGCTCCAACGCGGGCGGGGACCCGAGAGACCGCTCCCGCTCAGGGCGTCCGGGGTATCCGCCCCGACGCTGTCCGGCGCGGCCGATATACGTGCGTCATCGCTTCCTGTGTTGTTCGACATGGGCGCCAGTATACCAGCCACCTCCTTGCACACGCTTCGCGGGCGGGTGTATCGTTCGTGCCTGCCCCGCGCCGATGCACGCTCACGCAAGTACACGGAGCGGCGACCCGCGGGTGTGTCCGCACTACTGCAAGGAGCGCACCATGCCCGCATACGACTTCAAGTGCCGCGGGTGCTCACGGGTCTTCGAGGTCACGCGTCCGGCATCAGACGACACACCGGTGCCCTGTCCCGATTGCGGTAGCGAGACAAAGCGCGTCTTCTCAGCCGTGGGCGTCCACTTCCGGGGCTCCGGCTTCCATAACACGGACTATCGACCCAAGCACAAGGACGCAGACTCACCCGCTCCCGCCTGTGAAGCAGCCGGTTCGTCGGGTGGCTGCGCAGGTTGCCCCGCCGCATCCGCGACCACCGTCGAGTAGCCTCCGCACGCTCGGAGGCGCGCCTCGCAGTCTCAGTCCTTCCGGACCCAGAACGCCTCCGCGCCGGTGCGGTAGACCGTCTCGATGAACCTCACAGTCCCAGTCTTGCCGTCCATCGCGACGGAATGGGTGCGCGCGCCGCCGCCGAAGTACTTGACCCCGCGCAACATCTCGCCATCGGTCACGCCGCTCGCGATGAACGCGGCGTCGTCGGTGTTGACCAGGCACTCCATGTCGAGCACGCCATCGATGTCGCACTTCGACATGACAGTGGCGCGTTCGCGCTCGGAGTCGTTGCGGAAGGCGAACCGCCCCATGAACGTCCCGCCGATGCACTTCATGGCTGCTGCAGCGAGGACACCCTCGGGTGCACCGCCGATGCCCATGTAGAGGTGTATCCCGGTGCCCTCGATGGCGGTGGCCACGGCACCGAACACGTCGCCATCCGTGATGAGACGGATGCGTGCGCCAGAGGATCGGACCTCGCGGATCATGTCCGCGTGGCGCTCCCGGTCGAGTATGCAGACCACGATGTCCTCAGGATCCCGGCCAAGCGCCTTCGCGACGGCCTTGACGTTCTCGGTCGGCGTCGCGTCGACATGGATCGCTCCGGCGGCCGAAGGTCCGGTGGCCACCTTCATCATGTACGTGTCGGGAGCATGCAGCAGCGTGTCCTTCGGCCCGAAGGCCAGAACCGCAAGCGAGTTCGGCTGGCCGTAGGCGGTGAGATTGGTGCCCTCGAGCGGGTCGACCGCGATGTCGATCTCCTCGCCGCCACGACCGACCTTCTCACCGATGAAGAGCATCGGGGCCTCGTCGCGCTCCCCTTCTCCGATCACGATCTCGCCGGAGATGTCGAGCCCGTCAAAGGCGGTCCGCATGGCCTCGACGGCGGCCTGGTCGGCGAGGTTCTTCTCTCCCTTGCCCATCCACCGGCCGGCTGCGAGCGCCGCGGCCTCGGTGACCTCGAGCATCTCAACGATCCTGGTGGTCCGCATGCGTCCTCCTCCTAGGTGAAGCGCCGCCCGGGCCCACAAGGCACCGGGCCCCTACCCCTGTCGCTCGAGCGCCGCGACGAAGTGCCCGTCAGGGCCGGCCGGTTCGGGGACTGACTGGAACCAGCCCTCCGGTCCGATCCAGCGCCGCCACATGTCGGGCACCGCCTCGGTGATGTCTTTGACCCCGAACCCCGCGCCCTCGGGCGAACTCAGGAACCGGCTCACGACATCGTGGTTCTCTCGCCGTGCGATCGAGCACGTCGAGTACACCACAACGCCGCGGGGCCGTACAAGCGATGCGGACTGCACGAGCAGGTCGTACTGGAGTCCAGTCAATGCGTCGATGTCGGACTCGGAGACACGCCACCGCTTCTCGGCGCGCCGCCGCAGCGTTCCCAATCCCGAGCACGGCGCATCGAGCAAGACGCCATCGACGGTACCCGTGGTCGGCATGCCCGCGACGGCGTCGATCGCGGTAGCGTCTCCGGTCAGCACGCGCACTCCGGGAACTCCCATCCTGATCATCCGGCGGTCCAGGATGTCGGACTTGAATGCGTGGATGTCGAGCGCGACGACCTCCGCCGCGGGTCCGTGCGCGCACGCCAGCGCCTGCAATTGGATGGTCTTCGTCCCGCGACCCGCGGCGATGTCGACGAGGAGTTGCCCGGGACGGGGCGCGAGTGCGCGCGCTGCGATCTGGGCTGCCGCATCGGTCACGAGACAGGCCCCCGAGGCGACACACTCACCGCGTACGGCGCTGGAAGGCACGCCGGCCTCGATGCAACCACCCGGCTCGCACGCTCGAGGTTCGGCGCCGTCCTGCTCGAGGAGCGCGAGCGCCTCCCCGAACTGTCCCAGGAACGGGTTGTGCCACAGGTAGAGCGGCGCCGGCTCGAGATCGGCGCGCAACGCGAGCGAAGCGGCCTCCCGACCCAGGTCGGTCACGAGGAGCCCGACGATCCACATCGGGTGTCCGGTCAGCCGCGCGAGGGCGGCATCGTCGGTGGATGCATCACCCCACGGGAAGGTCGGTGCCTCATCGGCGAGCCGCCGAAGCACCGCGTTGGCCATGCCGGCTGCTTGCGGCCTGACAGCACGCACCGCATCGACGCCCTCGTGCACCGCCGCCCTCGGCGGGGTCCGAGCGAAGAGCAGTTCGTACGCCGCCAATCGCATGGCGTCCCGCACGCGGGGTTCGATACCCGAGGACTTCGTCGCGAGCCGATCGATCGCCTCGTCCAGGACTCCCGACGTCTGCAATGTCCCGTATGTCAGTCGTGTCGCGAGGGCAAGGTCGGCGCGACTCAGCCCCGATGCGGTGAGCACGGCATCCAGTGTCTCCGGCCCGAAAGCCTCGCGCTCCCGCACGCGCTTGAGCACCTGGAGGGCCGCGCGTCGGGCGGGAGCGATGCTCACAGCGCAGCGCCCCAGATCGCGTGCTCGCCGAGGCGGGCACCGCGCGCGAACTCCGCGCCGTCCATGGCCGACTTCCCGGACGGCCGGAGACGATCCAGTGTGGCCGAACCATCGGCGAAGCCGAGCAGGATGCCGGCTCGGCTCGCGGCGACCGACCCCGGCGTGGACTCCTCCGATGTGGGCGTGAGTCTCTCGACGACGACAGTCCGTCCGTCGATCGTCGCCCGGCTGTTCGCACTGCTCCCCGAAGCCCGCACCCGGCGTGACGCCTCCTCGACGGTCAGCCCCGGGGACAGGGCGACGTCGACAGCCGTGATCTTCGGCGCGTAACTCGCAAGCGACTCGTCCTGTGGGACCCACGTGACCCCGCCGCCAGCCACCCGGCGCAGCACATCGACGAGCAGGCGCGCGCCGGCCTCCGCGAGCGTCTGACGCAGCGCCTCCGCTGTCGCACCATCGACCGGCACGGCCAGCCGATCAGCATAGGGACCCGTGTCGAGTCCCTCGTCCATCAGCATGATCGAGACGCCCACTTCCGCGTCGCCTGCAAGGATCGCCCGCTCGATGGGTGCGGCACCACGCCACCTGGGCAGCAGTGAACCGTGGACGTTCAGACTCCCATGGGCGGGCACGGTCAAGACGTCGCCGGGAAGGATGAGTCCGTACGCCGCCACACACACGACATCCGGCCGCAGCTCCCTCAGACGCGCCAGTTCGGCAGAGCCCCTGAGCGAGGACGGCTGTTCGATCCGCAGGCCCAACTCCTCGGCCGCGCACCTGACGGCCGAGGACGTGACCTTGAGGCCGCGCCCGGAGGGACGATCCGCGGCGGTGTAGACCGCCACCACGTCATGATCGGCGGCCAGTGCTTTCAGCGAGGGGACCGCGAACGGGGGCGTGCCCATGAACACGACGCGCATGGTTCTAGAAGCCCCCTTCCGGCCATCGTCAGCCCGTGTGCAGCTCGTGGTATCGCCTCAACGCGTCCTTGCGGTCCTGTGCGGTAGCGCGGTCGATGATGAGAACGCCGTCCAGGTGGTCGGTCTCGTGCTGGAGTACGCGAGCTAGAAGACCCTCACCCTCGATACGCATGGCGTGACCGTCCAAGTCGACGCCTTCGCAGACAACGCTACACGCGCGTTCCACAGGGACGGTGATCCCCGGTAGAGACAGGCAGCCCTCGTCGTCGAGCTCGACCTCGTCGGAGCGCGAAACGATCACCGGATTGCAGACTGCTACGAGGCCGTCGTCGATGTCGTACACCAGGACCCGCTTCAGCACGCCGACTTGTGTGGCTGCGAGTCCGACACCCGGCGCGTCGTACATGGCATGCGCGAGATCCTCGACCAGACGGCGCAGCCCGCGGTCGGAACCGGGCTCCGCATCCGCGGCGCGCTGCGCCAGGGCGGGGTTCGGATGAGCAAGGATCTCCACGGTCTGTGACTCCAAGTCGGGTAGAGAGGGCGTCGGCCCCTGTCCGGCCGTAGCGTCCAAGCAAACGCCCTGCCGTTCGCGATTGTACCAGCCGCTCACATGAGGTCGAACGGGTCGACGTCAGGCGCCACCGAGACGCCTTCGCGCGCGGGCACCTCACAGAGGGCCTTCGCAAGAGCCGAGGACAGATCGGCACCGGCCGGAGCCTTGATCAGGACATGCCATCGGTACGAACCGCGGATCCTCGCGATCACTGCGGGACTCGGACCCAGAACGGCCCAGCCGGGCGGGACCGAGCGTCTGAGCGATTCAGACAGCGCACTCGCACAGAGGCGGACCGCGTCGGGGTCGCTCCCCGTGTACGTGACGTTGGCCAGCCTTCCGAACGGCGGATATCCCAGTTCCGTGCGCACCAGACGTTCCTCGTCGTAGAGCGCCGACGGATCGTGCATGGCCACGGCTTGGATCGCTCCGTGATCCGGCCAGTACGTCTGGACGATCACCTCACCCGGTTTCTCGGCGCGACCCGTGCGCCCAGCGACCTGCTCCAGAAGCTGATACGTCCGCTCTCCCGCGCGGAAATCCGGGAGGTGCAGTGTCGTATCCGCGTTGATCACGCCCACGAGCGTCACATCGGGATAGTCGAGTCCCTTGGCGATCATCTGGGTCCCGAGCAACACACCCGACCCCAGTGCTTCGAACTCCGCGAGACGCTGCTCGTGTCCGCCCTTCGCCCGGGTAGTATCGAGGTCCATACGCACGATGGGCAGCCCGGGAACGGCAGCAGCCAGCTCGGCCTCCACACGCTGCGTGCCCGCCCCGAACTGTCGAAGGTAGACACTCCCGCACTTCGGGCACGCCGTGGGCACCGTCTCCGTCCGTCCGCACTGGTGACAGACGAGCCGATCGCCGACCTCGTGATACGTCAGTGACACGGAGCAGTCACTGCAGCGCGGCACGAAGCCGCAGTCGCGACACAGCAGGAACGACGCGAACCCGCGCCGGTTCATGAGCAGGACGGCTTTCTCTCGTCGCACGGACACGCGCTCGAGCCCCGCGAGCAGCGGCCGCGAGAACATCGAGCGGTGACCGTCGGCGAACTCGGAGGCCATGTCGACGACCGTGACCGGCGACACGGTACCGCCTGCCACCCTCTCCGGCATTGAGATGCTCGTGCAGTCGCCTCGAGAGCACGACTCCATCGTCTCCAGCGACGGGGTCGCGCTGCCCAGGACGAGGACCGCCCCCGTCGCTCGGCACAGACCTCGCGCGACATCGCGGGCATGATAGCGAGGTGCGGATCCCTGCTTGTAGCTGGACTCGTGCTCCTCGTCGATGACGACGAGCCGAAGCCCCGTGACCGGAGCGAAGAGTGCCGAGCGAGGGCCGACGACGACACTGGCCTCTCCGGTCCGTGCCCTGTCCCATTGGTCGAAGCGCTCCCCCGCCGAGAGACGGCTGTGCAGGACCGCGACACGATCACCGAACCGGGAGCGGAATCTCCCGACGGTCTGTGGGGTCAGGGAGATCTCCGGGACGAGGACCACGGCCGAACCGCCCGCGGAGACCACACGCTCGATGGCTCGCAGGTAGACCTCCGTCTTGCCGGAGCCGGTGACACCGTGGAGGAGGATCGCGGTCCCGGCCTGAGCAGACTCGATCGCGGCCAGGGCCGCTGTCTGCCCCGCGCTGAGACGCCCGTGCCGTGGCGCGGGACGAAGCGGCATGGGGGAGCCGCGCAGCCGGCGACGCAGCACCACGGTGAGCGCACCCTCGTCCGCGAGTCGCCTCACCGCCGCGTCGACCGGGCCCAGGCTGGCGCTCAGTTCGGAGACGCGCACAGGCCCGTCACGGAGTGATTCGAGGACTGCGCGCTGCATCGTCGCCGTGGGACGAGGCACGAATCCAGCGCCGGCCGTGAGCTCGACCCATCGGTCATCGACCGGTCCAGCAGCTGCTGCGCGGAGGTCGTAGCGACGGCCGAGCGCCCCGCTGCTCACGAGCCGACTCGCTGTCTGAGGAGCCGTGACGCCGAGACGCCGGAGCGCACCGGACGTGAGCTCACCGGCCTCCTGCACCGCGTCGTAAACGGCCAGCCCGAGTCCCCTTTCGGGTCGAGGACCGGCGATCGAGTAGATCCGCTCGACTCTCGGCGTTCCTCCGGGAGGCAGGAACAGTCGCATCGCGTCCGCCAGTGTCGCCACGTACTCTGAAGCGATCTGCGTGGCGAGGCCGAACGCCCATGGCATGAACAGCGGCTGCCCTAGCACGGCCTCGAGCTCTCGCAGCTCGGCCAGTTCACTGGACTGCACGCGCTCCACCACGTAGCCGACGACACGTTGAGGGCCGAAGGGTACGAGGACGGGTGTGCCCACCACGGCCGTTGTGTCCAGGGACTCGGGCACAAGGTAGTCGAACGGCTCGGAGAGCTCCCGCGTCTGGATATCGACGATGACCCGCGCTATCCGATCCACCAGACTCCCTTTCGTTCCCGCAAGCATAGCGGAGGCCACCGACATCCGGTTCGTCGGTGGCCTCCGTACGCGCACTCTCGCTCGATGTTATGAGACGCCGACAGCGGCCTTCAGCTCGTCCACCCTGTCAGTGCGTTCCCATGTGAAATCGACATCCGCGCGGCCGAAGTGGCCGTAGCTGGCGGTCTTGCGATAGATCGGACGTCGTAGATCGAGGTCACGGATGATCGCGCCCGGTCGAAGGTCGAACGTGGACAGCACCGCTCGCTCGATGGTGTCCACATCGACGTGTTCGGTCCCGAACGTCTCGACGAGGACCGACAAAGGATGCGCGACACCGATCGCGTACGCGAGCTCGAGCTCACAGCGGTCGGCCAGCCTCGCGGCGACGACGTTCTTGGCCACCCAGCGGGCCGCGTACGCAGCGGAACGGTCGACCTTCGTGCAGTCCTTGCCCGAGAACGCGCCGCCGCCGTGGCGACCCATGCCGCCGTACGTGTCGACGATGATCTTGCGTCCGGTCAGCCCGGTGTCCCCCATGGGGCCGCCGACCACGAATCGCCCGGTCGGGTTGATGTAGATGTCCCTGTCAGCAACGTCCCACGCGATGTCTTCGGTCTCGAACACAGGCCTGATGACGTGCTCGATGAGGTCTGGGCGGATGAGTGTGGCGACGTCCGCCTCCTCCGCATGCTGCGTGGAGATGAGGATCTTCTCGACGGCCACCGGTCGACCATCCGAGTATCGGACGGTGACTTGTGTCTTGCCGTCGGGACGCAGGTACGGGAGAAGCTCCGTCTTGCGAACGGCCGTCAGGCGCTCCGCTAGCCGGTGCGCCAGGTATATCGGCATCGGCATGAGCGTCGAGGTCTCGTTGCAGGCATAGCCGAACATCATGCCTTGGTCGCCGGCTCCGATGAGGTCGAGAGGGTCCGTGTCGCCCTGCTTCGCCTCGAGTGCCTCGTCAACACCCATGGCGATGTCGGGGCTCTGCTCGTGGATGGCCGTGATGACGCCACACGTCTCGTAGTCGAAACCGAACTTCGCGCGGGTGTAGCCGATATCCTTGACGGTCTCGCGAACGATCGTCGGGATGTCGACGTAGGCGTGGGTCCTGACCTCGCCGCCCACGACGATCAGGCCCGTCGTGGTGAACGTCTCGACCGCGCAGCGAACGTAGTCGGCGCGCGCCGCGCTCCCCTTGTCGGTGACGTACCCTTCGGCCGCCAACTCGCCCTCGCGTCCGATGATCGCGTCGACGATGGCATCGGAGATCTGGTCGCACATCTTGTCCGGGTGGCCCTCGGTCACCGACTCCGAGGTGAACAGGTAGTCCTTCGACATGTCTGCCTCCTTCTACGACAAAACCCTCGCCGCCTGGACGGGACGAGGGCCTACGTAGCCCCGCGAATAGTCGCGAGGAGCGGTATTCCCTCATCTGCCAGGCCGGCATCTTGCTCGCCGGTCTGCCGCGATTTGGCACCTTCGCGTCACATTCACGCGGGTTGCCGGGGCCTGAAACGGGCGCGGTCCCTGAGCCCTCTGCGCCGTGCCTCTCGACCCGGCGCCTCATGATGAGTTCGGCTGGAACTCTAGCACCCCGCGCAACGATGCGTCCACCTCACGGTTCGGGTACCATGTCCGGCGACCGGTCGGACACGACCGCGGACCACCCACCACTCCTCGGAGCGTGAGCAGTGAAGAAGAGCGGCATCATCGACATCATGGACACGGCCGTCATCTGGATCGAGGGCTTCGTCGCAGCGGCACTCGTCGCGCTGGCCGCGTGGGGCGCTGTGAGCCTCACCACCGAGATCGTGGCACTGCTCGGGGAGGGTCCGCGCTTCCAGCTCGCGAGCTACGTGGCGGTGCTCGACGTGGCGCTCGTCATCTTCATCATCGTGGAGCTGTTCCGCATCGCGATCGCGTACCTGCGCAAGGATGATGTGATCCCCACGGTCCTCGAGGCTGGGCTCGTGGCAGTGGCACGCAAACTCGTCACGTTCGATACCCACGCTGCCGCCTCGGACGTCCTCATGAAGGCGGGCGGCCTCGGACTGCTTCTTCTCGCCGTGGGCGTGACCTGGTATCTGCTCGCGAAGCGCAACCCTCGCCTTTTGGAGATCGAAGAGCCGAAGCCGTAAGGGCGATCGCCGGGGCCGTGCTGCCTCGATCAGCCGGCCGGGTTCATCTCGCGGATAGGTACCGGTAGGGACTGTAGCGATACCGTCTTCCCACCTTGTGCCTGGCCCTTACCCGCCACCTGCCTGCGGTCGGCACAGAGGTCGATCTCGAGTACCTGGAGAACGACTGCACGCCCGACACTCTCGCGCTGATCGACTTGCGCAGGACCCAATGCCCGGACTGGTAGCGGTAGAACTGCAGCGTCACGGGATACGTCCCGGACGTGTGTTTGATGACATAGCCGAACGTCGTGAACGATCTGCCGTGCCTGACGGAGGACGGCGCGAACGGTGTCGACGGCGTGCCGCTGCTCGCGGGCGGGATCAGGCTGAACGTCGCGTGGATGGTGTGGTCGGCTCTCACGTTGGCGAACGCGTACGAAGCCGTCGCGGGAACAGCAACACCGTCGACGAGCACGCCCGCGACTCGGTAGCCCTCGTCCGGCGTGATCGAGAACGTCTGGTCGCTGTCGGAGAGAACGGTGCCGGTCCCGTACGGTGATACCGACCCGCCGGGACCACACGAGGATGTGACGGTGAACGATGTGCGCATGCGCACGGGGCCGGCTGGCGGTGATACCTGACCGACGCGGTCGACCGTCATGACCCGGTAGTCGACCGTGATCGCGGATCCGAGAGCCGGATCGGTATCCATGAACAGGTTCTCGCTCCGTCCGATCGATCCGACCGCTGTGAACCCACCGCCGTCGATCGAACGCAGCACGTCGTAGCGGCTGACCCCGATGCCGACGTCCGCGGCGAACGCCCAATCCACGCCCGCGCCTCCACCGACGCTGCGCCATGCGCGCAGCCCGGTCGGAGCCGATGGCGGTGTGAAGTCAGAGAACCCCAGCACCAGTTCGCTCAGGGCGGACTCGTTGCCGGCCACATCCCATGAGGACACCGCGTAGGAGTACTCGCCCGCGAAGGCGGGCGGCACGTCGAGGTAGCTCGTCGACGCAGTCCGGCCGATGAGGTCGGATGGTGAGAACGGAGGACCGCTCGTATTCCGATAGACGGCGTAGTCCCGTACCCCCGAGACCAGATCCTCACTTGCGGTCCACGTCAGACGCACACCGACGTCAAGGGTGACCGTCGCGTCGAGTGAGCCGGGCTGCGAAGGCGCCGACGAGTCGACACGTATCGATCGGATCACCGGAGTCTCTGTCTCAGCGGCGGCGTTGATGGACCAGGCCGACAGCGTGTGTTCGCCCTCGGGTGCCGGGCCGATGAGCTGTGCCACTCCTGCAACGGCTGGTACAGTCACAGCCTCCCCACCGTCCCAGCTCCAGTTGAGGCTGCCGTTCTGAGTGGACGACAGTGTCACGAGAGGCGCAATGCTGTACCAGCCGGAAGACTCGGGTGACGTCGGATCGGTCGCGATCGTCGTGGTAGGAGCCACGGCCGCCGCGAGACCCGGCGCGGCCGTGATCGTGGCCAGCGCGAGGCACAGCGCCAGGGCGATCGAACCTGAGCGGGTACGGGTCCAGCGTGCCACGGGAGGCCTCCTTTGACAGACTCCTGCCCCTTGTATCGGCATATCGGGCCGTGGATGGAAGAGGACGGTATCATGATAGTACGAAACACCTACGTTCCCTCAGCCGCATCGGCGCCTGCCGTCCGCGTCGGACGCCCTGACTGATACAAGGAGTTGGACACCGGCCGTGACACAGGATGTCCGCGTTCGCTTCGCACCGAGCCCCACCGGCCACCTGCACATAGGTGGCGCGCGCACGGCCATCTACAACTGGGCCTTCGCCCGCCATCACGGCGGTACGTTCATCCTGCGCATCGACGACACCGACCCCGAGCGCTCCACGACAGAGAACACACTCGCGATCCTGCGGGCCTTGCGCTGGCTGGGGCTCGACTGGGACGAGGGCCCCGAGGCGGGCGGGACGAGGGGACCGTACTTCCAGACGCAGCGCTCCGCCTCCTACGCTGAGGCGCTCGTCACGCTTCGCGCCAGCGGTCATGCGTATCCCTGCTTCTGTTCGGCCGAGGAACTGGAATCGAAGCGTGAGGTCGCCAGGGTGAAGGGCGGCTACGCAGGATACGATCGTGCGTGCCGCTCCATCTCCGTCGCCGACGCCGCCGTCCGGGTCGAGGCGAAGGAACCGCACGTCTGGCGCATCGCCGTCCCCCAGGACCGCGGCGATGTGGTCTTCCATGACGCCGTGCGCGGGGAGCTGTCCTTCCCCCCGGCCGCCCTCGACGACTTCGTACTCGTCCGGACGGACGGAACGCCGACCTACAACTACGCCACCGTCGTGGATGACGCACTCATGGAGATCACCCACGTCATACGCGGTGACGACCACCTGTCGAACACGCCGCGCCAGATCCTTGTGTTCGAGGCCCTCGGACACGATGTGCCCACGTTCGCGCACCTCTCCATGATCCTTGGCGCGGACGGCAAGCGGCTCTCCAAGCGCCTGGGTGCGGTCTCCGTCGAGGCGTACCGCGATGACGGGTTCCTGCCCGAGGCGCTGCTCAACTACCTCACGCTTCTCGGCTTCGCTCTCGACGGAGACACGACGGTGTTCTCCGCCAGCCAACTCATCGAAGGCTTCGATCTGGAACGTGTCTCGAAGAATGCGGCGATCTTCGATGCCGAGAAGCTCGAATGGCTCAACGGCGTCTACATGCGCGAACTGACCCCGGAGGCGCTCGTTGACCGCATGACCCCCCTGTTGATCGAGGCGGGGCTTCTGACGTCGGACGAGGCGCTCGCCCGTCACGACTGGCTCGTCGCCCTGGCTCCGCTGGTCGCTCAGCGACTCAAGCGTATGGATGAGGTCGTTCCCATGGTGTCGTTCCTCTTCGCGGACGACGTGGAGATCGATCCCGCTGCGCGGGACAAGGTCCTCTCCGATTCCCACGTGTCCGTGATGCTGCACGCCACGCGATCTGCCATGTCCGACGTCGAACCGTACGACACCACGTCGCTCGAGGCTGCGCTCAAAGCGCTCCCGGAGGCCCTGGATGTCAAGCCGAAGGCCCTGTTCCAGGCTGTGCGGGTCGCGGTCACGGGATCGACTGTCAGTCTGCCCCTGTTCGAGTCACTCGAGCTGCTCGGCCGCGACCTCTCCGTTCGCCGGATTGACGCGGCGATCGCCCTCGTCGACGCCTCTTGAGTGCTTGACGCGGCCCCGCGACCTCGCTAACATTCCACTCCGCGCCCACAGCACGGCGGGGCGCGGGAACGCCGGCGTTGGGGCGTGGTGTAATGGCAACACGTCGGTCTCTGGAACCGAATAGTCTAGGTTCGAATCCTAGCGCCCCAGCCAGCGGCGATCTTTCACATGGCGCGTTCGTCTAGCGGCTAGGACACCGCCCTCTCAAGGCGGAGATCACGGGTTCGAACCCCGTACGCGCTACCAGCACTCCCCTGCAGGTCAGAGGCACAATCCTCTGGCCTGTTTCGCTTCTCTCGGCCGACACCGCGCGGCCCGCGCATCATTTCGCGCATCATTGAGCCGCCCGGACGGCTTCACGCTCGGCGCCCAGCTCCGCGATCGCCTCCTGCTTCCGCGAGTCGAACGCGTGGGCGTACGTCTTGAGCAGGACCGCCGGCGTGTGCCCGGTGATCGCCGAGATCGTCACGGCGTCGTAGCCCTTCGCGATCAGCTGGGAGACCAGGGCGTGCCGTAGCAGGTGCGGCGTGACGTCCAGCCCGTGCTTCTTCGTGAAGGCCCGGAAGACGGCGTTGAAGTGCTCAGGCGCGAGCATCGCCCCGGACCCGTCGGCGCATACCCAGTCATCGTCGGACGTGCGGCCGCCCTGCCACGCCTTGCCGAACCGAACGCGGGCCTCGAGCTGCTGCTTGAACAGCGCGCGGAGGATCTTCACGGTGTAGGCGTCCAGGGGCACGGTGCGCCGCTTGCCGTTCTTCGTGAACTCCTTCACCACCACGCCGTCGTCGGGCGTCTCCGTCACGGAGCGCCGAATCGTGACCTTTGCGGCGTCCAGGTCGAAGTCCTTGCGCTTGAGCGCCAGCGTCTCGCTGCGACGTGTGCCGAGCCATGCGGCCAGCATCACCGCCGTAGCGATCTCAGGCTTCTGCTCGCGCACGAGGGCAACGAACCGCTCTACCTCGTCCACGGTCACGGCGCGCTTCTCGTTGCTGCCCTGGTCGACCTTAGGCTGGGCGGCTACCTTCGCTGCCGGGTTCACCGAGAAGTCCTCGTTGACGTCGACCGCGAACGTGAAGATGGCCCGGACGGCCGTGTGCACCTTCCAGATCGACGCTCCCGAGAGAGTGTCGCCTTTGTCCTTGCCGTACCGCCTCCGCTTCTCCAGCTTGCCGTAGAACTCCTGCAGGTCGGTGGCCGTCACGTCGGCCATGCGCATCTTGCCGATCGCCGGCTTGATGTACCGCTCGATCACGCCCTTGCGCTCCTGCCGCGTCGAGCTGGCCAGGTGCACCGGCGCCCACTCGCGCAGGTAGTAGTCGGCGTAGCGCGTGACGGTCCACTCCTGGCGCCGCTCCCGCTCCACGCCGGCGTCGTCCCGGGTGCGCTCATGTTCGGCCAGGAGGTCCAGGTGGATCCCAGCGGTGGCTCTGTTCGCCTCCGTCTCGTTCTTGGCGGCGAAGGTGCGAGAGAGCGTCGTACCGTCCGCGCGCACCTGGTAGCGATAGCGGCCCTCCCCGACCTTGCGGAGCGTTCCGCTGCCGTGTGGTCTACGTGTCGTCATCCCTTCTCACCTCCTCCCCGTGGGTGATCGCTGGACTCGAACGCCTCGAGCAGCGCCCTCTTCAGCTTGCCGTAGTACGCCGCGGCGCTGTTCGCGCTGCGCTCGCCACGCAAGTCCTCCGGCAGCGCCTCGAGGCGGGCCTGCTTGTCGCGCGGGAACGTCTTCACGAGATCGTCGTAGGCCAGGTAGAAGCGCACGGACTCGGGCTTGATGTTGGGCGGCGCGGCCGACTCCCCCAGGATTCGTTGCGAGACGCGCTCGTAGAGATCCGCCACGGCCTGGGTGTCAACGAACGGCGACAGAACCGTGATGGTGATCTGAGCGCCGCGTGGATGGGTCACGGACACCGCGCGAAGGGGACTCATGTGCAACGTCTCGCGGTCCCACACGTAGGCCAGCGCCTCGTCGCGAGTCAGTCCGACCAGCCTCTCCAGCTTCTCTACTGCGCGCCATGGCCCGGGGTCCGCGCCGCGGAAGTTGACAGGGTCCGTGAGCGGATCAACCTCTGGCCTGAGCGACTCGCCTAGCCACCGCTCGTAGGCTGGCCACCATGTCGGCGGCTCGCCGTCCGCGACCGACCCGAGCACGTACGCGCGCAGATCTGGATCGGCGTCCTTCCACCAGCCCATCAGGTCCGCGACCACCTGCCGCAGAGGATAGCCGGGCAAGGCGCCCTTGCTCATGCCGGCGCCATTCATCCAGCGGCCGATCGCAGACGAAGGCAGAGCCTCCGTCGCGGACAGATCACCGCCACGCCTCAGTCGCTTCTCGAGCTCGGCTCGTAGCCGCTTGTCATCCTCGCCCGTCATCGTTAACTCCTCCGCTCGGTGAACGGTTGCCTACTATTGAGCCAGCGTTGTCCACCAATGTCAATAGACGGTTATCGCAGGGAGGTATCAAGTGAGCATCCACGACGGGCCTGAGCTTCTCACGATCAAGCAGGTCGCCGATGTGCTGCAGGTGCACGAGCGGACGGTGCGCCGGCACATCAAAGACGGCAGCATCCCGGCTCACAAGTTCTTCGGGACATGGCGGATCCCCAAGGCCGCGATAACGCGGGGAATCACGCGGGCGCTCGATGGCCGCGACTAGAGCCGCCACGGTGCGCGCCGCGGACCTCCCGGACGTCCTGACCGTTGCGGAGCTGGCGGCGTTCGAGCGCGTCGATCCGCGGACACTCCGGGCGGATCTCGACGCCGGCAAGGTGGCGGGCGCCTACAAGCGGGGCCGGTCGTGGCGGATCATCACCGCGTCGTACCTGGCAGGGAACGAGGTGCGCCATGCGCCCCTGTGAACGCCTGAGCGGCCGTTGCGAGGGCTGTCCGGGGGACGAGTGCGAGAAGTGCCCGGTGGCGCCTACATCGGCACCTGCCGAGCCTCACCACGGGACCGGGGGCGAGCTCGAGGACGAGCGCCCCGCGGATCCGTACGAAGCGCCGGGGGTGTCATGCCGATGAGCGTCCACCCGACGACGGATCACTTCGCCGCGGTGCCGGCAGCCTGGGAGGAACAGCAACGGGCCTTCTCACTCACCGCCCGCGCGGTCTACGTCCAGCTCCTGCTATCCATGAACCGCAAGACGGGCGAGGTCCACGCTGGTCTGCGCGCCCTGGGGAAGAGCTCCGGCATCACGAAGGACGCCGTGAACCGCGCGCTGCACGAGCTCGCGGGCGAACTCGAGCCGCACCCCCGCCCTGTGATCGGCGTCCAGCGCGGCCGAAACGGATACGCCGGGACCGTCGTCACCGTGCTACTCAGGCGCGGTGCCGTCCAGCCTGACGGGACGCTGACCGTCCAGCCTGACGGGACAGTACCCAGACGGCATGTCCAGCCTGACGGGACGGCGTGTCCATCCGGACTGGACAGTACCCAGACGGCACACACCCCCTCACCTGCGGTTTCTCCCGACAGAGGTCTAGAGGGTTATCTAGATGAAGAAGAGGGGGGCACCGCCGAGCCGTCCGGCCTCCCCGCAAGCGGGTCGGACGTCACGCCGGGCAAGGCGAAGGCCAAGTGCGCTGCCTGCTTCGGCACCGGGATCTGCGACGACGGCGACGGCGTCGGACCGTACGCGTGCTCCTGCACCATCCAGAAGCCGGTGAGTGGCCGATGACGACGCAGCGGGAGCGGTGGCGCGAACTGTCCGACACCTGCAACAGCAAGGGCCAGCCGCTTACTCCGCCCGATCCGGGTCCCTTCGATGACTTGTGGGACCTGCTCACACCGAAGCAGCAGATGATCGTGGCCCGCGGTGAACTCAGCCTCGAGGAGCTGGTCGATCGCATCACGACCGAACCTGACGGCGAACTGTGCCACTCGTGCTGCAAGAGGACCATCACACGGCCGGTGCTGGGCCTGTGCGAGCTCTGCGCACGTCGAGCCATGACCGATGCCCTGGTCTACAAGCTGTCCGAGATCGAGACACTCCTGGCGAGCGCGACCGCGAAGAAGGCCTTGCAGAGATCCCGAGACCGGCTCGACCCCGACCGGCCGCGCGGTCACGCCCCGTTCAGGACGTGCGAGGACTGCGGCGAGCGTCTGCCGGCACGCACCGGCGGCATCATCGTTGAGGGCGACAACGTGTGCTTGTCGTGCCGTGATCTCCGCGAGCGCCGGCACCCGGAATGCTCGTGACTCGGCGAGGACAATAGTGCCCACTACTTCGGCTAAGGAGCGCGACCGTGGCAGCAGGCAACGTCAAGGGGCTGACCGTAGAGCTGAACGGCGAGACTCGTGGACTCGACGCCGCCCTGAAGTCGCTCGGCAAGGTCTCAAACGACATCAACAAGGAGCTCGGCCAGATCGAGCGGGGCCTCAAGTTCG
>JAUSBS010000032.1 GCA_030651905.1 Coriobacteriia bacterium | reverse complement strand
GGTCGCCCAGTCCCACGAGCAGCCCCGCGGCGAGTAGTTCCAGGCACGCCTCGATGAGCAACTTCTCCTCGAACGGGTCGCCCACCTGCACGCTCGGGCGCTTGTCCTCGGCCTTCTCGTCGAACTCCTGGCTGGCCAGCGTGGACGCGCCGCCGATGCCGTCGCGTCCGGTCGTCGAGCCGATGAGCAGCACGAGGTTGCCGGGGCCCGCCGCTACCGCCCGCGTGAGGTTCTCCTCGCGCATCAGGCCGATCGACATCGCGTTGATGAGGCAGTTGCCCGCGTACGCTTCCTCGAAGTAGACCTCGCCACCCACCGTCGGCACGCCGAGGCAGTTGCCGTAGCCGCCGATGCCGGCGACGGCGCCTTCGAAGAGGTAGCGCTGGCGCGGGTCGTCGAGCGTGCCGAACCGCAGCGAGTCGAGGCTGCCGATGGGGCGCGCGCCCATCGTGAAGATGTCGCGGATGATGCCGCCCACACCGGTCGCCGCACCTTGGAACGGCTCGATGGCGCTGGGGTGGTTGTGCGACTCCATCTTGAAGGCGACCGCCCAGCCATCGCCGACCGAGATGACGCCGGCGTTCTCGCCGGGGCCCTGGAGTACGAACTCCCCCGCGGTCGGGAACATGCGCAGGGCCTTCTTGGAGTGCTTGTAGCTGCAGTGCTCGCTCCACATGAGCGAGTACATGTAGAGCTCGGTCACCGAGGGGGTCCGCCCGAGTATGGCGACGATCTTGTCGAACTCCTCGAGCTTCAGACCCAGTTCGACCGCGAGCTTCGGTGCGAGTTCGGGCGTCAGGTCGTCGATCATCGCGAACCCCCGACCAACGCGAGCTTCTCGACGATCGTGGTGAAGAACGGCCGGCCGTCGGTCCCGCTGGCGTCCGGATCGCAGACGCGCTCCGGGTGGGGCATGAGGCCGAAGACGTTGCCGCGTTCGTTGCAGATGCCGGCGATGTCGTCGAGCGCCCCGTTCGGCGCCGAGCCGGCCGGGTTGCGCGTGCCGTCGGCTTCGCAGTAGCGCAGCACGATCTGCCCGTTGGCCTCGAGACGCGCCAGCGTCTCCGCGTCGCAGATGTAGTTGCCTTCGTTGTGGTTGATGGGGATGCGCACGACGGTGTCCGCCGGCAGATCCACCCACTGACAGACGCTCTTCTCGACACGCAACGGCACCGTCTCGCACAGGAACTTCAGCCCGCTGTTGCGAAGCAGCGCACCGGGCAGCATGTGCGCTTCGCAAAGGATCTGGAAGCCGTTGCAGATGCCGATCACCGGGCCGCCTTTCTCGGCGAACCGGATGACCTCGGCCATGACGGGGCTGAACCGGGCGACCGCTCCGCAGCGGATGTAGTCGCCGTAGGAGAAACCTCCGGGAAGCACTATGGCGTCGAAGCCGGAGATGTCGGTATCGCCGTGCCAGATGAACTCTGAGTCGTATCCGAGACTGCGTGTCGCGTGGATGACGTCCTGCTCGCAGTTGGAGCCCGGGAAGATGACGACACCGAACTTCACAGCCGCGTCACCAGTCCTTCTCGTCGGACTGGATGCGATAGTCCTCGATGACCGGGTTGGCCAGCAGCTTGTCGCACATCTCACGGACGCGGGTCAGCGCGTTGGGGCCGTCGGCCACCTCGAGTTGGACATACTTGCCGATCTTGACCGAGCCGACCTCTTCGTAGCCCAGGTTCGCGAGCGCGCGCTCCGCGGTCGCCCCCGGTGGGTCGAAGATGCCCTTCTTGTAGGTCACGAAGATCTCGTAGCGTGCCATCGAGTCCTACTCCCCCTCGGGTTCTTCGGTGGGCTTCTCGTCCGTGGCGTCGATCGCCTCCGGCGTCGGCTTCGCACCCTTGGCGCTCTTGACCGTCTTGGTCGCGGGCTTGGCAGCCTTGGAGCCCTTGCCGCCCTTGGCCTTCGCCTCGGCCGTGGCGGCGATCCTCGCCTTGCGAAGCGGGCCGAACTCCAGATAGAGCGCGGCGCCGAGTGCGGCCGCGTAGAGGCCGAACAGCACCGAGTCCACCGCGGTGTTCTTATACTTGCCGATGGGAACCATCGCGACAGCGATCACGATGGCGACGCCCATCGCGATCCACCACAGCTTGCGCAGGCGCTTCATCTCCGGGGTCGAGGGGACGGGCGGCACCCGCTCGCCCGACGACTTCCAGCCGAACAGCTTGGGCTTGGAGGAGGACTTCGTCGACTTCTTCGTAGGCTTCTTGCCGGCCGTCGCGGCCTCACCGGCCTCGCGCTTCGGCTTCGCGGACGAGGCGCTCTTGCGCGTCTTGCCCTTCTGTTCGACCCGGTACCGATCGTTGGAGACGCTTCGTCTGCTCATTGCGTTCGGTGTCAGCCCCTCTCGGGCGTGAACGTGCGTCCAGTGATGAGTTCGTAGGCCTGTATGTACTTCTCCGATGTCTTCGCGATCACGTCGGCCGGAAGCTTCGGGGCCGGCGGAGTCTTGTCCCACCCGCTCGATTCGAGCCAGTCGCGGACGAACTGCTTGTCGAACGACGCCTGGCCGCGGCCCGCCTCGTAGTCGCCCGCCGGCCAGAACCGTGACGAGTCGGGCGTGAGCACCTCGTCCACGAGCGTGACGGCGCCGTCGATGAGCCCGAACTCGAACTTCGTGTCGGCGATGATGATGCCTTTGGGCGCCGCATGATCGCGCGCCGCCGTATAGAGCGAGACCGACGCCTCATGCAGGGCCGACCCGTGCTCCTCGCCGATGAGCTCGAACATCCGGTGCACGGAGATGTTCTCGTCGTGCGCGCCGAGCTCGGCTTTCGTCGACGGCGTGAACATCGGCTGGGGCAGTCGCGACGACTCGTTGAGTCCGGCGGGCAGCGCCATCCCGCAGACGGTGCCGTTGCGGCGATACTCGGCCCAACCGGAGCCGGCCAGGTAGCCGCGTACGATGCATTCGACAGGGAAGACCTTGGCTTTCTTCACCAGCATGAAGCGGCCCGCCAGGTAGTCCGCGTGGGGGCGGAACTCGTCGGGCAGGTCGACGACGTCGGCGGAAAGCAGGTGGTTGGGGACGACCGACCCGAGCAGGTCGAACCAGTACAGCGAGAGCTTGGTGAGCACCTCGCCCTTGAACGGGATCGGGTCCGGCAAGACGACGTCGAACGCCGAGAGGCGATCCGTCGCGACGAGAAGGAGTCGATCGCCGAGGTCGTAGAGGTCGCGGACCTTGCCGCGTGCGGTGGGTTCCACGTCCATCATTGGCGGCACGGCGGGTCCTCACGCTTCCATCGGATCGGACATGGAGAGCCTGACCCGGGGTGCGATGAGGGGTCCGAAGAGGGGCCGGCGACGAAGCGTATTGTACAGGAACAGGAGCGGCCGATTCGGCTAGAACGGCCACCCGAGGAACGTTTGCGTGGCGAATAGCCCGTGTCCCGCGGCGATGGCGATCATCGCGTACGCGGTCCAGCGGTGCACGGTCATGTGGAGCTTGCCCTTGAAGTGGATGACCCGCCGTCCGGTCAGCACCTGGAAGATGAAGAGCAGGAACAGGAACGCTCCCCCGATCGGCACGAGCAGCTGCGGTGTCATCATCGATCCCTTTCGTCAGGTGCTGCGGGTGGGAAGTCGAGCGCGGCCAGGAAGCGCCGCTGGAACTCCGGATGGGTAGCGAGCTTCACCGTGGACGTCTCGCGTGCGAGCGCGGATGCGCGCGCCCGCGCAGCCGGGTCCAGCAGCATCGCAGTCGCTCCCGCGAGCGCGGTGTTGCCCGCGAACGTCACACGCCCGGCCCACGCCTGCGGCAGGATGCCGAGCCTCACGAGCGAGCGGGGACTCACGTGCGACCCGAAGGCGCCGGCGACGATGACCTCGCGGACGTCGTCGGCAGCCACGCCCGCTTCTTCGAGGAGCACGTCGATCGCGACAGCGACAGCGCCCTTCGCGAGCTGCAGCGCGCGCACGTCCTGCTGTGTGAGGAGCACGTCGGGCGCCAGGTCGTACGACTCGGAGATGCGACCGCTCGCGTCGATGGCGCCCGCGTCGAGTAGCGACGCGACCGCGTCGAGCAGACCGCTGCCGCAGATGCCACGAGCGGGCTCCCCGTCGACGGTGGTGACCTCGATGCGGCCATCGACGAGGCGCACCCGGTCGATCGCGCCGGGTTCGGCGCGCATACCGCTCGAGATCGACACGCCTTCCATCGCAGGGCCGGCCGCCGCGGAGGTCGCCGTCGTGGCGCCGTTCGCACGCAGGACGATCTCGCCGTTCGTGCCGAGATCGATCAGCAGCGTCGGATCGGTGCGCTGTGCGAGCCCCGTCGCGAGCACCCCCGCGACGGCGTCTGAACCGACGAAGGCCGAGATGGCCGCCCCGATGTACACGGTCGCGTCCGGCGCCCCGGGCAGACCCGCATCTGATGCCGGGAGCGTGAACGCATCAATGAGCGCGCCCTCGTGCGGCGCGGCGGCGAACGGGGCCACATCGCGACCCAGGAGGAGGTGCACCATGGCGGGGTTGCCCACGACGACGATCTCGGACAGGTCGGAGCATCCGTCGTCTCCCGAGACGAGGAGCTCCCGCACCATACGGTCGAGCTGACCCGTCACGGCGTCACGCAAGGCGTCCGCGTCGCCTGCGACGGAGCGCGACACCCGCGTCATCACGTCGTGCCCGAATGCCACCTGCGGGTTGAGTGCGGATGCCGTGTCCAGAAGACGGCCGTCCGCGAGGTCGTAGAGGGAGACCGCCACGGTCGTCGTACCCAGATCGACGGCGATCCCGAGCCCCTCGCGCGGCGAAGCCTTCGCGGCGCGCGGACCAGACGCCTCGACGCGCAACGGCCGCACCGTGGCGTGGCGGACCATCACGGTCGCGGGCCCTCCGATACGCGCCAGACAACTCAGCCTGGTGCCCGCGGCCAGGTCCGCCCCGGACAGCGCCTCCAGCTCGGTCGCACCCGGAGGCCGCAGCCCGCCGGATGCGTGGACCCGACACGAACCGCAACGCCCGAGCCCGCCGCACGGAGCCTCGAGAAGGATGCCCGCCTCGGCGGCGGCCTCGTGGATCGTCGCACCATCGCGGACGTCGACCTCGACGCCTTCCGGTTCGAACCTGACGCGCACCGTCTCCATGGGGAGTTCTTCCCTCATCGGTCGACACCACGGACTCCCCGATGGTACCGCTTCGCGCGCGAGCCGCGGGACGCTAGACTCCACTAGGCAACGATCATCTCGCGAGAAGGCCGGTACCACGCATGCTCAACGCTGTCGTCTTCGTCTGCGGGGCCGCGCTCATGGCCCTCGAGATCGTGGCGGCACGCGTGCTCGCTCCCGCGCTAGGCAACTCGATCTTCGTGTGGGGCAGCGTCATCTCGTCGGTCATGGTGGCCCTCTCGCTCGGCTACTGGCTGGGGGGGCAGGTCGCCGACCGGTTCGGGGCGTCCAAGACGCTGGCGCCTGTGATCGCCGGCGCGGGCCTCCTGACCGCGACTGTCCCGCTCGCGGCGTCCTGGGTCCTGCCGTGGGCCGCGGACCTCGGTCCGCGTCTGGGCTCGCTGACCGCCTCGGTGCTCATATTCTTCGCGCCTTCACTGCTCATGGCGATGGTGACACCGCTCGGTATCCGGTTGGCGGCCACAAAGGGGCTGGCTCACATCGGCCGCTCTGCGGGCGCCCTGTCGTCGATCTCGACGGCGGGCAGCATCCTCGGCACGATCGCCACGTCGTTCTGGCTCATCCCGCTGCTGTCGATCGAGCCGCTCATCGTCGCCATAGGCGGGACCTTGATGGTGACCGCGCTGGCGGCGCTCTACCTGCCGATCTTCTACCACGCGGAAGCGACCGCGGGCGCGGCAGAGAAGGATCGTGCGCTCGCCGGCAGGATCGCCCGCTACGCGATGCCCACGGCGCTCGTTCTCGTGCTCGCAGGGACGGGTCTGGCCGCGTGGGTGCTCGTCAAGGTCGCGCCGGCGCCCGAGCGCAACGCCTTCGGCGAGACGGTCCTGTTCCGCAAGGACACCCAGTACCATCGCATTGCGGTCACGGAGTCAGGGACCGTCCGCCATCTGCGATTCGACAGCAGCCACCAGTCGGCGATCGACATGACCGACGGCCTGACCAGCCTCATCCGCTACCCCGACTACCTCCAGCTGCCGATGGCCCTCGTCCCGGATGCGAAACGGGTACTGGTGATCGGTCTCGGCGGCGGCGCCGTGACCAAGCGCTACTGGCACGACTACCCGGACATGAGAGTCGACAGTGTGGAGATCGACCCCGTGGTCGTCGACGTCGCGCGGCGCTACTTCGGCCTGCCGACCGATCCGCGCCTGAGCGTCTTCGCCCAGGACGGACGACGCTTCGTCCAAACGACGAAGGAGACGTACGACATCATCGTGCTCGACGCGTACTACGCGGACTCCCTGCCGTTCCACCTCACGACGCAGGAGTTCTTCCGCGAGGTGAAGTCGCGACTCAACCCGGGCGGCGTCGTCGTCTACAACGTGATCAGCGCGCTCGAGGGCGATGACAGCAGGCTGTTCCGCAGCATGTATCGGACCGCCGGGTCGGTCTGGAGCGACCTGTCGGTGTTCTCGGTCCAGAGCGGACAGGGTGATGCACCCACAGTGCGACAGAACATCGCGATGTTGGCCACCGACAGACGCGTCTCGCGCACCGAGCTGCTCGCGGCCATCCGTAGCGGTGCGGGCGGGATCGTGAAGGTCCCCGGCTTCGCCGAGATGGCGAACGACATATACACAGGCACGGTGCTCTTCGCCGACGTGCCGCTCCTGACCGACTCCTACGCGCCTACCGACTCACTTATCCAAGTCCAGTAGCAGCTGGTCGACGGGGGCCGAGATGTCGACGCCATAGTCGTACGGGAGGTCGTCGCGCGTCCCCGGGACACCATCGTCGGTCCCGGGGTCCTCGACCCAGTCATCCGCCACGCGGTCCGCATCGTCGGGACCGACCTCGTGACCACCGTTGCGCGACACGAAGACGCCACCTTCGCGAACGAGCTCCTCATCATCGAGTGTCCCATCGCGATGTATGCGAGCCATGGTGCGCCTCCCTCGAGTCCGCGGACCACCCACTACGGATGATATCCCCGTATCCGCCGCTTCGCCGCACGCATGCCGTATCCTCGACGGTATGGATCCCACCCTTCCCACCACAGGCCCCAGCATCGAGCGGACGCCCGACGGGCTCACCGTCACCATGGACGTCCCGCGGATGACCCCGATCTCGCTCTTCCTCGCCGTGTGGCTGTGCGGCTGGGCGGTGGGCGAGTTCAGCGCGCTACGCGTACTGTTCGAGCGCATCGCCCACCCAGACCTCGAGTTGCTCTTCACGGCCGCGTGGCTCCTCGCCTGGAGTGCGGGTGGAGCAGCCGCGGCGGCGTTTCTCGCGCTCACCCTCAAGGGGCGCGAGATCGTGACGCTGTCGCCCGACGGCCTGCGCCGCCGGATCGAAGCGTTCGGCATCGGCTACACCTGGTGCTATGAACCGCCCCTCGTGACCGACCTTCGTGTCATGCCGGCGAGCCGGGGTCCGGGTGCGTTCTTCGGATTCGAGTACGGTCAGCGGCGGGTCCGCTTCGGCTCGGGTCTCAGCGCAGAGGATGCCGCTCGCATCGTGGAGGAGCTGCTCGAAGCCGGGGCGCAGCAACCGGTCGCCGACGCCGGCTCCGCGGTAACGGGGCCCTAGACCCCGGAGCGCACCGCCGCGCCGCGCTCCTCGCCGTGCAGGCGGTATCGGTCGCGACCCTGCTCCTTCGCCACATACATGGCCGCATCCGCCTTCGCGATGAGCCCGTCGAGGTCTGTGCCGTGGTCGGGAGCGATGGCCACTCCCAGGCTGGCGGACGAGTAGATCTCTTCGCCCCCCACGACGAAGGGCTG
>JAUSBS010000061.1 GCA_030651905.1 Coriobacteriia bacterium | reverse complement strand
GGCCGTCACACCCCGTTCTTCGACGGCTACCGTCCGCAGTTCTACTTCCGCACGACCGACGTGACCGGTATCGCGCACCTGCCCGAGGGCACCGAGATGGTCATGCCCGGCGACAACGTCGAGGTCACCGCACAGCTCATCGCTCCGATCGCCATGGAGGAGAGCCTGCGCTTCGCCATCCGCGAGGGCGGTCGCACGGTAGGCTCAGGACGAGTCATCAAGATCATCAAGTAGCAGGCGGGACCGCTCCTCTGCGTGCATGAGCGCGGGGCCCGGCCGTATGCGGCCGGGCCCCGTTCGCCCGACCCGCTACGTTTGACACCCCGCGAGAGCGGGTGCTAGATTACCCTACCGTCCCCGGCCCGCCCCGCATGCGAGGCGCAGGGGCCCGTGGCCCGAGGAGGATCGATGAGGACGCTCGTAACGCTGGCGTGCACCGAGTGCAAGCGCCGCAACTACACGACCAAGAAGAACAAGCAGAACAATCCCGAGCGCATCGAGCTCAAGAAGTACTGCAAGTGGTGTCGCACCCACACGGTGCACAAGGAGACGAGGTAGCCGGACCGTCGGCCAAGGTGGTCCGACACCCGCGTAGGCCAGTAGCTCCAATCGGTAGAGCGCCGGTCTCCAAAACCGGATGTTGGGGGTTCGAGCCCCTCCTGGCCTGCCAGACTTAACTACTCCGCCTCCGCGAACACGCGGGCGCGGATGAAGCATCCCCCAGGCACCCGAGCAGGGCGCCGACAAGAAGGACAGGAAGCGCAGCAGCGATGGCCCAGGCAGCGAAAGCGGCGAGACTCAGTGTGTTCGCCAAGCTCGGCCGCTACCTCAGTGACGTGAGGGCGGAGATGAAGCGCGTCGTGTGGCCCTCGCGCAAAGAGGTCATCAACTCGAGCGGGATCGTCATCACGACACTCATCATCTTCGTGGTCCTCATCCTGATCTACGACCAGATAGCGCTCTTCGTGGTCAACAACCTCAGCAAGATCGGAGGCTGAGGTACCGATGGCCAAGAAGTGGTACGTCATCCACACGTATTCGGGCTACGAGAACAAGGTGAAGGCCAACCTCGAGCACCGCATCGAGTCGATGAACATGGCCCACAAGATCTTCAACGTCTTCATCCCGAAGGAGACGGTCACCGAGATCAAGCAGGGTGGCCGAAAGGTCACGTCGGACAAGAAGGTCTTCCCGGGCTACATCCTGGTGGAGATGGAGCTTGACGACGACTCGTGGTACGTCGTTCGCAACACGCCTGGCGTCACCGGGTTCGTGGGCAGTCAGGCGAAGCCTGTGCCGCTGTCCAAGGACGAGGTCAAGCGCGTGAAGGGCACCACGGGCGTGGCAGGGGCCAAGCCGAAGTCGTTCTCCGAGTTCGTCGAAGGCATGGCGGTCAAGGTCACCTCGGGACCGCTCGCAGAGTTCGACGGACTCATCTCCGAGGTCAACCCCGACCAGGGCAAGATCAAGGTCATGGTCTCGATCTTCGGCCGGGAGACCCCGGTGGAGCTCGGGTTCGACCAGGTCGCGAAGCTGTAAGGAAGGATTTGAGAGAACCATGGCCAAGAAGGTCGCAGGTTTCATCAAGCTGCAGATCCCGGCCGGTCAGGCCAACCCGGCTCCGCCGGTCGGTCCCGCGCTAGGTCAGCACCAGGTCAACATCATGCAGTTCTGTCAGGCGTTCAACGCCGCGACGGCTGCGAACATGGGCACCATCACCCCGGTCGAGATCACGGTCTACGAGGATCGCTCGTTCACGTTCGTGACGAAGACCCCGCCCGCGGCGTACCTGCTCAAGCAGGCGGCTGGCATCGAGAAGGGTTCGGCCACGCCGAACCGGGTGAAGGTGGCGACGGTCTCTCGAGACCAGGTCCGTCAGATCGCGGAGACGAAGCTCGCCGACCTCAACGCGAACGACGTCGACGCCGCGATGAAGATCATCGAGGGCACGGCGCGCTCGATGGGTATCACGGTCGAGTAACAGGCCCCTATCGCGGTGCCATCATCCGGGGCTCCGCGACGCACGACGAGAAGTAGTGGGAGGGCCCGGGAGGGTCCGCTTACCACAGGAGGTAGTAGCGATGAAGATCGCGAAGCGCATGAAGTCGGCTCTCACCAGGGTCGAGAAGGACAAGATCCACTCGCCGTTCGAGGCGATGACGCTTGTGAAGGAGTCGGCGACCGCCAAGTTCGACGAGACCATCGAGGCGCACTTCCGTCTCGGCGTGGACACTCGTCAGGCCGACCAGCAGGTCCGCGGATCGGTCTCACTCCCGAACGGAAGCGGCAAGACGGTGCGCGTCGCCGTGTTCGCTGAGGGTGACAAGGCCCGAGAGGCCGAGGCCGCCGGCGCCGACGTCGTCGGCAGCGATGATCTGGTCGAGCGCATCTCGGGGGGCTTCCTGGACTTCGACGCCACGGTGGCGACTCCCGACCAGATGAGCAAGGTCGGCAAGCTCGGCAAGATCCTCGGCACCCGCGGTCTCATGCCGAACCCCAAGCTCGGCACCGTGACCATGGACGTCGGTCGCGTCGTCAAGGAGCTAAAGGCCGGCAAGGTCGAGTATCGAGCCGACAAGTTCGGTATCGCCCACGTCGGCATCGGCAAGGCATCCTTCGACGCCGTCAAGCTGCTCGAGAACTACGGAGCCGTGCTCGACGAGATCGTCCGTGCCAAGCCCGCTGTCGCGAAGGGCCGCTACATCAAGTCGATCACGATCGCCTCCACCATGGGCCCCGGCATCAAGGTCGACACGACCAGGACGCGCAACCTCATGGACGACCAGGCGTAGGCGTCACACGCATCAAGTGTCGGCGGTTTGCGCCGAAGGATGGGAGCGTGCATACTACGCTCCGCACTCTTGACATCAACGAAGACACGACAACGCTGCCGAAGACAGCAGGTGCCCGGTGCTTCCGGGTTCAAGGGGACCGCGACGAGCGGTCCCGCCAGCCGAGGTGGATGCCTGTAGAGCACGGCGTGAACGGCGCGAGAGCGCCGGGAGCGGACCGACTCACCTGCGGCCTCCGCCATCTCCTCTAGGCGGGGGTCGTGTCACGTACGGAGGGAGGGAAGTAGATGCCCACACATCTCAAGGAACAGACCGTCAGTCAGATCAAGGACCGGTTCGCGCGTGCGACAGCCGTCATCCTCGTCGACTACCGCGGCCTGAGCGTCAAGGAGTTGCAGGGTCTCCGCGTCAAGCTGCGCGAGTCCGGCAGCGAGTTGCGCGTGTACAAGAACACGCTCACCGAGATCGCGATGCGCGAGCTGGCGATGCCGGATCTCGGATCGCTCCTCGAAGGCCCGTCGGCCTTCACGTTCTGCTACGGGGACCCGGTCGCGCCAGCCAAGGCGCTCGTCGCCTACCAGAAGGACCACCACGCGCTCGAACTCAAGGGCGGGTTCATCGAGCATGCCGTGACAGACGCCGCCGGTGTGAAGGCCCTCGCATCGCTGCCGTCTCGTGAGGAGCTCCTCGCGAAGCTGCTCGGAACGATGATCAACCCGGTCGGTGGTTTCGTCCGCGTACTCGCGGGCCCGGCCGGTGCGTTCGCTCGCGTGCTCCAGTCGATCGCCGACCAGAAGGCCGCTGCATAGAGCAGCAGCCCGTACGATCTCTTTGGATGCGGGCGCCGGCGCGGGAGCGTACGGTCGCCGCGAATGAGTGAAGGAGAACGAAGACATGGCTGTCAGCAAGAATGAGATCATCGAGGCTATCAAGGAGATGCCGGCCCTCCAGTTGGCCGAGCTCGTCAAGGAGCTTGAGGAGATCTTCGGCGTGTCCGCCGCCGCCCCCGTGGCCGCCGCGGCCGCCGCTCCGGCTGCCGGCGAGGCCGCCGCTGCCGAGGAGAAGGACAGCTTCGACGTCATGCTCACCAACGTCGGCGCGAACAAGATCTCCGTCATCAAGGTCGTTCGGGAGATCGTTCCCGGTCTGGGCCTGAAGGAGGCCAAGGACCTCGTCGAGGCCGCTCCCTCCGCTGTCCTGTCGGGCGCCAACAAGGACGACGCCGCGAAGGCGAAGACCAAGCTCGAGGACGCCGGCGCCACCGTCGAGCTCAAGTAGCTCGCACGACTCACCGTCGCGAGGCCGGGAGCGTATACCCGCTCCCGGCCTCGTCGCATCACCAGCGGCCACTGTGTCGCTGTAGTCTCGGAGCACGCTCGGGAAAATAAATACGCGACAAGCGCCGGAGCCTATTGACCCGGCGGTGCCGCGTACGTAAACTGACCGTTTGCCGTGCTATGCCGTTAGCCCCACGTCCGGAGGAGGAATCGCCTGGTGGCCCGTGGAGCCGGATCCCGCATCGTCCAGGCTGGTCTTCGCCAGCGCCGCACTTTCGCGAAGATCGCCGATGTTCTCGACGTACCTAATCTTATCGCTCTTCAGCGTGACAGTTTCAAGTGGTTCCTCGATGAGGGACTCCACGAGACGTTCCAGGACATCTCCCCGATCGAGGACTTCACGGGCAATCTCGCCGTAGAGTTCGGGGCCCATGAGTTCGGGGACCCCAAGTACTCCGTCGAGGAGTGCAAAGAGAAGGACATGTCCTATCAGGCGCCGCTGTTCGTGGACGTGTCGTTCATCAACAAGGAGACCGGCGAGGTCAAGGAGCAGCAGGTATTCATGGGCGACTTCCCGCTCATGACCGACCGCGGCACCTTCGTCATCAACGGTACCGAGCGCGTCGTCGTGTCCCAGCTCGTCCGCTCTCCCGGTGTCTACTACGCCGAAGAGCGCGACAAGACGTCCGACAAGTCGATCTTCACGGCCAAGGTCATCCCTGCTCGCGGGGCATGGCTCGAGCTGGAGACCGACCGTCGCGACGTCGTCTCGGTGCGCATCGACCGCAAGCGCAAGCAGCCGGTCACCGTGCTGCTCAAGGCCCTCGGCATCGCGGAGACGCGGGACGAGATACTCGAGCTCATGGGCGATTCGGAGTGCATCAAGCGCACGCTCGAGAAGGACTACACGGAGAATCGCGAAGAGGCGCTGATCGAGATCTACAAGCGCCTCCGCCCGGGAGAGCCGCCGACCGTGGAATCCGCACGGACGCTGCTCGACGGCCTGTTCTTCAACGCCCAGCGCTACGACCTCGCGAAGGTCGGCCGCTACAAGGTCAACATGAAGCTCGGCCTGGAACTGCCGATCGAGCAGTCGACGCTTACGGCCGAGGATGTGCTGGCCGCGGTCCGCTACCTCGTGAACCTGTGGGAGTCGACCGACGGCTACGACATCGACGACATCGACCACTTCGGCAACCGCCGTGTGCGCTCGGTCGGCGAGCTGATCCAGAACCAGTTCCGCATCGGTCTCGCCCGCATGGAGCGCGTCGTCCGTGAGCGCATGACCACGCAGGATGTCGAGCAGATCACGCCACAGAGCCTCATCAACATCCGGCCGATCGTCGCCGCCATCAAGGAGTTCTTCGGGTCGAGCCAGCTCAGCCAGTTCATGGACCAGACGAACCCGCTGGCCGGGCTGACGCACAAGCGCCGCCTGTCGGCCCTCGGGCCCGGTGGTCTCTCTCGCGAGCGCGCCGGCTTCGAGGTCCGCGACGTGCACCCGAGCCACTACGGCCGGATGTGCCCCATCGAGACGCCTGAAGGCCCGAACATCGGTCTCATCGGCTCGCTGGCCACGTTCGCGCGCATCAACCCCTACGGATTCATCGAGACGCCGTACCGCAAGGTCGTGAAGGGCAAGGTCACGGACGAGATCGCGTATCTCACCGCCGGCCAGGAGAACCTGTACACGATCGCGCAGGCGAACGAGACGTTCGACGAGAAGTCCGGCAAGTTCGACCGCGAGAGGGTCCTGTGCCGCCTCAAGGACGGCGAGCCCGATGAGGTCGAGCCGACCAAGGTCGACTACATGGACGTCTCTCCGCGCCAGATGGTCTCTGTCGCCACCGCGCTCATCCCGTTCCTCGAGCATGACGACGCGAACCGGGCCCTCATGGGTTCGAACATGCAACGTCAGGCTGTGCCGCTGCTGAGGCCCGAGGCGCCGATCGTCGGCACCGGTATGGAGCATCGTGCGGTCGTGGACACGGGCGAGATCGTGCGCGCCCGCCGCGCCGGTGTCATCGAGCACGTCGACTCGCGCACCATCTCGGTGCGTGCGGACGACGGGAGCCTCGACGAGTATCACCTGCCGAAGTTCCAGCGTTCGAACCAGGGTACCTGCATCAACCACCGCCCCGTCGTGCCGATCGGCACGCGGGTCGAGGTCGACAACGTGCTCGCCGACGGTCCTTCGACGGACCAGGGCGAACTCGCGCTCGGCCAGAACCTCATGGTCGCCTTCATGCCGTGGGAGGGCTACAACTACGAGGACGCGATCATTCTTTCCGAGCGCGTCGTCAAGGAAGACATGCTCACCTCGATCCACATCGAGGAGTACGAGGTCGAGGCGCGTGACACCAAGCTCGGCCCCGAGGAGATCACTCGCGAGATCCCGAACGTGGGCGAGGACGTCCTCGCGAACCTCGACGAGGACGGCATCATCCGCATCGGCGCCGAGGTCTTCCCGGGCGATGTGCTCGTCGGCAAAGTCACGCCGAAGGGCGAGACCGAGCTCACCGCCGAGGAGCGGCTGCTTCGCGCCATCTTCGGTGAGAAGGCGCGCGAGGTGCGCGACACGTCGCTCAAGGTGCCCCACGGCGAGACCGGCCGCGTGATCGCGGTCCACAAGTTCAGCCGCGACGCAGGCGACGATCTGTCTCCGGGCGTTAACGAGCTGGTCCGCGTGTACGTGGCGCAGAAGCGCAAGATCTCAGAGGGCGACAAGCTCGCCGGTCGCCACGGCAACAAGGGTGTCATCTCCAAGATCCTCCCGATCGAGGACATGCCCTTCCTGGCCGATGGCACGCCGGTCGACATCATCCTCAACCCGCTGGGCGTCCCGTCCCGAATGAACATCGGGCAGCTGCTCGAGACGCATCTCGGGTGGGCAGCCGAGGTCGGCTGGTCGGACGATGACAAGCAGAAGGAGCCCGCACCGGGGCATGGCTTCGTCGCGAGCCCTGTATTCGACGGAGCGCGTGAGGAAGAGATCTCCGAGGTGCTGCGGCGCGCGGACCACAACCTCGTGCTGCGTGCTGAGAAGCGCTATGGCAAGAAGGCCATCGCGTCGATGATCCCGCAGGTGGGTGGCTCAGGTAAGGCCGTGCTGTTCGACGGTCGGACCGGCGAGCCGTTCCGCGAGCCCGTCACCGTCGGCGAGATCTACATCCTCAAGCTCCTCCACCTCGTGGACGACAAGATCCACGCGCGTTCGACCGGTCCGTACTCGCTCATCACCCAGCAGCCGCTGGGCGGCAAGGCGCAGTTCGGCGGTCAGCGCTTCGGTGAGATGGAGGTCTGGGCCCTGTACTCGTACGGCGCCGCCTACGTGCTGCAGGAGATCCTCACCATCAAGTCGGACGACGTCCTTGGCCGCGTGAAGGCGTACGAGGCGATCGTGAAGGGCGAGAACATCCCCGAGCCGGGGATCCCCGAGTCCTTCAAGGTCCTCGTCAAGGAGATGCAGTCGCTGTGTCTCGACGTGGAGATCATCTCGGAGTCCGGCGAGGAGATCGAACTCAAGGAGCAGGACGAGGACGTCTTCAAGACGGCCGAAGAGCTGGGTCTCGACCTGACCAGCCTCGGAGAGCCGGGCTTCAGTGATGAGATAGAGGGCGAGGACCTGGCGGAACTGCCCGATCTGGACGATCTCGATCTCGACGTGTCGCTCGCCGAACTCGGCGACGTCGCGGCGCCCGAGGAATAGTCAGCCCGCACCGCACGGGCGCGAGAGCAGGTACATCACCCGGCCGGTCCCCTTCAACAGGGGGCCGGCGGGGGTGAGCCAAGGAGGAATAAAGTTGCTCGACGTCGACGTCAACAACTTCGATAGACTGCGGATCGGCCTGGCCTCCTCCGAGCAGATCCGACAGTGGTCTCGTGGCGAGGTCAAGAAGCCTGAGACCATCAACTACCGCACGCTCAAGCCTGAGAAGGACGGACTCTTCTGCGAGAAGATCTTCGGTCCGACGAAGGACTGGGAGTGCTACTGCGGCAAGTACAAGCGTGTGCGCTTCAAGGGCATCATCTGCGAGCGCTGCGGCGTCGAGGTGACGCGCGCGAAGGTGCGCCGCGACCGCATGGGCCACATCGAGCTCGCCGCGCCGGTCAGCCACATCTGGTACTTCAAGGGTGTGCCGAGCCGTCTGGGCTACCTGCTCGACATCGCGCCGAAGGATCTCGAGAAGGTCCTGTACTTCGCGAGCTACATCATCACCTCGGTCAACGATGAGGACCGCGAGGCCGATCTCGAGATGCTCCGTGACGAGCTCACGAGCGAGACGGCTGGTCTGGACTCCGAGAAGGCCGAGGAAGTCGCGGGCGTCGAGGCTGAGCGCGATCGCCGCATAGCCGTGCTTCGCGGCGAGGCCGAGCCCGAGGAGGGCGAGGAGATCGACGAATCGGTCGCCATCGAGGACCAGGTCAAGAAGCTCACGACCGAGGCCAAGCGCGACGTCTCCGACCTCGACGAGGAGTATGAGGAGCGTCGCGAGCTCATCAAGGAGAGCTTCGAAACGTTCCTCAAGATCTCACCGAAGATGCTCGTCTCCGACGAGACGCTCTACCGCGACATGAAGGCGCGCTACGGCAACTACTTCCGTGGCGGCATGGGTGCCGAGGCCATCAAGGATCTGCTCGAGCGTCTGGACCTCGATGACCTCGCGACCGAACTGCGCACCCTGATCACCGACGGCAAGGGCCAGAAGCGCCAGAAGGCGATCAAGCGCCTCAAGGTCGTGGCGGCGTTCAAGTCGTCCAAGAACCGTCCCGAGTGGATGATCCTCGAGGCGATACCCGTGATCCCGCCGGACCTTCGCCCGATGGTCCAGCTCGACGGTGGCCGCTTCGCCACCTCCGACCTCAACGACCTGTACAGGCGTGTCATCAACAGGAACAACCGCCTGAAGCGGCTGCTCGACCTCGGCGCGCCTGAGATCATCGTCAACAACGAGAAGCGCATGCTCCAGGAGGCTGTCGACGCGCTGTTCGACAACGGTCGCCGCGGCCGTCCCGTCACGGGCCCCGGCAATCGCCCCCTCAAGTCGCTGTCCGACATGCTCAAGGGCAAGCAGGGCCGCTTCCGCCAGAACCTGCTCGGCAAGCGCGTCGACTACTCGGGCCGCTCGGTCATCGTCGTCGGCCCGGAGCTCAAGCTGCACCAGTGCGGTCTGCCGAAGGTCATGGCGCTCGAACTGTTCAAGCCGTTCGTGATGAAGCGCCTGGTCGACCTTGACCACGCGCAGAACATCAAGTCCGCCAAGCGCATGGTCGATCGCGGCAAGGCCGTCGTGTGGGACGTTCTGGAAGAGGTCATCCGCGACCACCCGGTGCTGCTCAACCGCGCCCCGACCCTGCATCGTCTGGGTATCCAGGCGTTCGAGCCGATCCTCGTCGAGGGCAAGGCCATCCGGCTGCACCCGCTCGTCTGCACCGCGTTCAACGCGGACTTCGACGGTGACCAGATGGCCGTCCACCTTCCGCTGTCCGCCGAGGCGCAGGCCGAGGCGCGCATCCTCATGCTCTCCGTCAACAACATCAAGTCGCCGGCCCACGGCCGTCCGCTCGCCACGCCGACGCAGGACATGGTCATCGGCATCTTCTACCTGACGGCGGAGCGCGCTGGTGTCGCCGGCGAAGACCGTGTCTTCTACAGCTTCGACGAGGCGATCCTTGCCTACGACAACCGCACTGTCGATCTTCAGGCGAGGATCCAGGTCCGGTTGTCGGACGACGTCATCGAAGAGACCGCGCTCGGCGAGTTCACAGACCGCAAGGCGGGGGAGCGTCTGACCACGACGGTCGGCCGCATCACGTTCAACCGCTCTCTGCCGGCCGACCACGCCTATATCAACCGCGAGGT
>JAUSBS010000056.1 GCA_030651905.1 Coriobacteriia bacterium | reverse complement strand
CGCCGTCCTGCTGATAGGCATCACGGCGAAGTACGGCTTCGCCGGGCTCCAGATAGTCACGCTCATGGCAGGCGTCATGCTCGTGGCGTTCGGCCTGGCGAAGCTCGGCAGCGTCATCCGCTTCATCCCTGAGTCGGTGATCCTGGGCTTCACGGCCGGAATCGCGGTCGTCATCTGGGTCGGTCAGTGGGCCAACTTCTTCGGGCTGCCAAGAGTCGATGGCGAGCTGTTCCTGGACCGCCTCGTCGGGCTCGTATCGGCCTTGCCGCAGTTGCACCCCGCGACGGCGGTCCTCGGCGTGGTGTCAGTCATCGTCATCGCCGCCTGGCCGCGCGTCCCGGTGCTCAGTGTCGTCCCGGGTCCGCTCGTGGCGCTCGTCGCGGGGGCCGTCTACGTCGCGGTCGCACACCCGGCCGGCGTGGCGACCATCGGCTCGGCGTTCGGCGGGATCCCGAGAGGCCTGCCACCGCTGACACTGCCGCGCGTCTCGATGGCCACCGTCATGCAGCTCGTGCAACCCGCGTTCGCCATCGCCCTTCTGGGCGCGATCGAGTCGCTACTCTCCGCCACCGTGGCCGACGGCATGACCGGCACCCGCCACGACTCGAACCAGGAGCTCATCGGCCAGGGCGCCGCCAACGTGGCTGTCGCCTTCTTCGGCGGCTTCGCCGCGACCGGCGCCATCGCTCGCACGGCGACCAACGTCCGCCACGGAGGGAACAGTCCGGTCGCCGGTCTCGCGCATGCGGCGACTGTCCTGCTCGTCCTCGTGGCGCTGGCTCCACTGGCCGTCAGCGTCCCGCTCGCAACGCTCGCCGCGATCCTCTTCGTGGTCGCCTTCAACATGAGTGACATCGGCCGAGTGGTGCGCACCGTGCGCCGCGCGCCGCGCTCGGACGTGGCGGTCATGCTCGTGACGCTGCTGCTCACCGTCTTCGCGGACCTCGTGATCGCGGTCGAGGTGGGCGTCATCCTCTCCATGCTCAACTTCTTCAGGCGCATGACCGCCGCCGTCACCGTCCGCACGGTCGAAGAGGACGAACTGGCCCTGCACGTCCCGGGCGAAGAGCTGCCGGAGGTCCCCGAGGGCGTGCTCGTCTACACCATCGACGGTCCGTTCTTCTTCGGCGCGGTGGAGCAGTTCGAGAGCGCGCTGCTACACACCGGGACCGACCCCGAGGGCGTGGTGCTGAGCCTCGCCCGGGTCCCGTTCATCGATCTGAGCGGGCTGGCCGCCCTTCGCGAGGCTGTCGAACGCCTGGAGAAGCGCGGGGTGCGCGTCGTGCTGTGTGGTGCCGATGCCGCCGTGTCAGCTGCGCTCGTCCGGGCGGCGATCAGCGGGACCGAGGATCTGCCCGCATCGATCGAGCTGGGCGAGGCGCTCGCGCGGCTCGGCGGGACCGCCGTCGCAGCGACTCGGGAGTAGCCGGCCGGTTCGGCTTCATGTTCGGCCGCGCCGACGTCGTCGTCGAGCCAGAGGATGCGCGTGGCGCGTGAGCGGCTACCCGCCGATGCTGCCGCGGCCCGCGGACATCCTCGTCTGCATGCGCCGCGCGATCGTCGAGATCGTGAAGTTGATGACGAAGTAGACCAGCGATATCACGACGTAGATCGTGATGATCTGTGATGGCTTCCAGTACTTCGCCGCAAGGATCGTGCCCTTGAACATCAGCTCGTAGGCGCCGATCGCCATGGCGAACGACGAGTCCTTTATGACCGTCACGAACTGGGAGACGATCGCGGGGGTCATCTTCACGACGGCGGGCGGGAGCACGATGTAGCGCATCGACTGCAGGAAGGTGAACCCCTGCGATCGTGCCGCCTCCCACTGGCCGGAAGAGACCGAGTTCAGGCCGCCCCGGATGATCTCGGCGATGATCGCCGAGGTGTAGATGGTCAGTCCGATGGTGGCCGCCCACATCGCCGGCAGGCCCAGCACGAAGTAGCTCACGAGGATGAGCAGGAGCGTAGGCAGGTTGCGGATGACCTCGATGTAGGTCGTGGCCAGCTGGCTCAGCACCGGCAGCTTCGAGTAGCGCATCGAGCCGAGCACCGTGCCGAACCCGAAACTCAGCACGATGGACAGGCCCGAGATCTGCAGGGTCAGCAACAGACCGTAGCCCAGACCGATGTAGAGGATCGGGTCCCTGAGCATCTCGATGACGGGCCCGTTGAGGAAGGAGTCCACCTACGCCTCCCTCGTGCGCTCTTCGAGCCGCCGCGTCCATATCGCGAGCGGGAAGCACATCAGGAAGTAGCCGAGTCCGACCACGATGTACGTCGGACCATAGTGCCCGTACCGGCCGGCGAACGAGTCGCCGGCATACATGAGGTCCCCGCCCGCGATGATTGCGATGACCGACGTGTTCTTGATGAGGTTGACGGCCTGGTTGGTCAGCGGAGGCAGGACGATGCGCATCGCCTGCGGGATGATGATGTGGCGCATGGCGCCGACGTAACTGAATCCCTGCGACAGAGCCGCCTCGAGTTGGCCCCGGCCGATGGACTGGATGCCGGCGCGGACGACCTCGGCGATGTAGGCGCCGTGGTACATCCCCACGCCGAAGACGCCGATCGTGATGACCGGGATGAACAGCCCGGGCCAGATCAGCGGGATGGCGTTGTAGAGCATGAACACCTGGATGAGTAGAGGCGTGTTCTGGAAGAACTCGACGTACACGCGGGCCAGTGCGCGCGGGACCCGCCAGTGCGAGGTCGACATCACACCGATGGCGGTCCCCAGGGCCAGTGCCATGACCAGCCCCAGGGACGCCACCAGCAGCGTTATGAGCGCTCCATCGCGGAGCACGTCGATGTTCGCGAACAGTGCGGTCCAGCGAGGGATGGCGAACGGTCCCTCCTGCAGGAAGCCTATGCGCGCCAAGAGATCAGACATGCCCGGATGCGAACTGATCGGAAACGATCAGTTCAGTCCCCACTTCTTCAGCAGGGTGGCCTTCTCGCCGTTCGAATCCATCTCGGTGAGCATGTCGTTGATGTACTTGGTGAGTTCGTCGGTGCCCTTCTTGCTGGCGATGCCGTAGTCCTGCGGCGAGAAGCCGTCCGGCAGGATGACCGAGCCCTCGGTCACGTAGCCCGAGAGGATGGACTTGTCGACGGAGAACGCATCGACGCGGCCGGACTCGAGGGCGGCGTTGATCTCGGGGTAGGTCGCGAACTCAAGGAACTTCACCTTGATGCCGGCCTTGTCGGCCTCGACCTGGACCGCGTCACGGGACGTGGCGCCCTGAGCGACGCCGATGGTCTTGCCGTTGAGACCCGCCAGAGCGGTGATCCCGGACGACTTCTTCACGAGCAGCCCGACCTCGTCCTGGTAGTACGGCTCGGAGAAGTTCCACTGCTCCTTGCGCTCGGGCTTGATGGTGAAGGTCGCGATGACCAGGTCGATCTGACCGTTGTCGAGCAGCGGACCGCGGGTCTTGGCGGTGACGGCCTCGAACTTGACCTTGTCCTCGGCCAGGCCGATGCGCTTGGCGATAGCCTTCGCGAGATCGATCTCCATGCCCTTGAACTCGCCCGTGGCGGCATCCATCAGACCGAAGTTCGGCACGTCGGCCTTGACGCCCACGCGCAGGGTGCCCGCGTCCTTGATGGCCTGGACCTGGGCCGGGAGCTTGACCTCCGGCTCGGCCGGCTTCTCCGCGGCCGGCGGGGTGGTGCCGCAACCCGCCAGAACCACCATGCTGAAGACGAGCACGAGCGCGAGCAGCGATGCGTACCTCTTCATGCTTCCTCCTTCTCCCCCGGGAAGACCCCGGAACACGCTCCGTAGTGCTTCAAGAGGCCGCGAGCGGCCTCGACCAACCATACGTGGCAGCGCACTCTAGCGCAGGATCTTGCTCAGGAACTGCTTCGTGCGGTCGTGCTGCGGGTTCTCGAAGAAGTGTTCGGGCGTGCCGTCCTCGATGATGGAGCCGTCGTCGAGGAAGATGACGCGGTCCGCGGCTTCCTTCGCGAATCCCATCTCGTGCGTCACCACCAGCATCGTGATGCCGCTGCTCGCGAGGCCGATGATGACCTCGAGGACCTCCTGGATCATCTCGGGGTCGAGTGCCGAGGTCGGCTCGTCGAACAGCATGATCTTGGGGTGCATGTTGAGTGCGCGCGCGATGGCGACCCGCTGCTGTTGCCCGCCGGACAGCTGCGCCGGGTACTGCTTCGCCTTGTCGCTCAGCCCCACCCGCTCGAGGTACTTGAGCGCGGACTCCGTCGCCTCGTCCTTCGAGACACCGCAGACGACGATGGGAGCGAGGCTCACGTTCTCGAGGACCGTCTTGTGCGGGTACAGGTTGAAGCCCTGGAACACCATGGAGACCTGCTGCCGGACCTTGGCGATGGGGGCACGGTGCGCCATGAGGTTGACACCGTCGACGATCACCTGGCCGCTCGTGGGCCGTTCGAGCATGTTGATGCAACGGATGAGGGTCGACTTGCCCGAACCCGATGGGCCGATGATGACGAGCTTCTGGCCGGTCGGGACCTCGAGGTCGATGTTCTTGAGGGCGTGGTGGAGCCCGAACCACTTGCTCACGCCGACGAGCTTGATCAAGACCGCTCCTCTGGTGGGGCTGCCAGCCTGCGCGAAGGGTCGGCACAGCGAGCGGCAGCCTCGGTTCGTGACGGCCGACGCTTCAGAAGGTCCCGTGCCTCGGCGCGCGCTCAGTCTATCCGAGTAGGTGGCCAGCAGACCAGAGAGAAGCGTCCACGGCGGTCGCAAGGACTGGACGTGGCCCGGCCAAGCCTACCGATCCCGAACGGGGCACAAGGGGTCTGACGTCGGGGAGCCTGTACCGGTAGCCGACGAGGGGCGCAGGTGCGTCTACACAGCGTCCCGGTGCGCCCCGAGGCCGAGAAACCGCTCGAAGAACCCGCCGAGCTTCTCCAAGACGCGCTGCTTCTTCTCACCGTGCCCACCGTCGGGCGAGAAGCGCGACGCGGGCGGCAGCACATTGATGATCGCGGTCCCGGTGGTCTGTATCGCACCGTCGCGGAACGCAGTCTCCATGAACGCGCGTGTCTCGTCGGGACTGAGCCCCTCGGATTCGATGATCGCGTCGAGCTCGGCCTCACGCCGGACACGGATGAACGCCTGCCACGCTTCGTCGATCGCTCCACTCACGGTGACGGAATCGACGAAGGCCTCGATGAGGTCCTTCTTGTTGCGCAGACTGGGGCTGGCGTCGACGGCGCGAGCGATCGAGGCGCGGATCTCCGTGTCCGAGCCATCACCCCGAGACTCGCGCCACTTCTCAACCAGCATGAGGATGTAGTCGACGTTGATCTCGACCTGCTTGATGAGCTCGATCTCGAAGACGATGTCGTCGTTGATCGACTCCTTCTCGGCGTCTGCCCGCCGCCGGAACTCGGCATAGAGGTCGAGGTACACGCTGCGGTAGTCCTGCCCCTGGCGCTCCGACACGATCTCGTTGCCGGCGAAGTCATCGAACGACGTCAGGATGTTGTTCAGTCGAAGGATCGCTCCGAACAGAGTGATGAACGCCTTCTGCGCCGATTCGCCCACGATCGGCGTCCCGAGCGGAAAGTCCCGGAGAAGCTCAGCGACCTTCTCGGCGTACTCGGCGTAGTACTCGCCGTACGGCTTGAGCAGCACGATCCCGCACGCGTCCTTGTTGCCGAACAGCGCGATCGCATCGTTGGTCTCCTGCTCCAGATCGCGGAAGGAGACGATGTTGCCGTAGGTCTTCACCGAGTTGAGGATGCGGTTCGTACGTGAGTACGCCTGAACCAGACCGTGGGTGCGCAGGTTCTTGTCGAGGAACAGAGTGTTCAGCGTCGTCGCATCGAAACCGGTGAGGAACATGTTCACGACGATGACCAGGTCGATCTCGCGCTTCTTGAGTCGCTCCGACAGGTCCTTGTAGTAGTTCTGGAACTTGTCAGAAGAGGTGTCGAAGCTGGTGCCGAACAGCGCGTTGTAGTCCCGGATCGCGTCGTCAAGGAAGTCGCGTGAGAACTTGTCGAGATCGCCCGTCTCGAAGCCCTCCTCATCCAAGTAGCCGTCGTCTACCGCCTCGTTTGCTGCGTACGAGTAGATGATCCCGACCTTGAGCCTGCGGTCGGGGACGAGATCCTGCTGTTGCTCCTTGAACTCGCGGTAGTAGCGCTTCGCAGCGTCGATCGAAGGTGTGGCGAACAGCGCGTTGAAGCCATGCACGCGCTTGCCGGCGAGAGAGAAGTGCTCGGCCCGCTTGGTCTTCTGGTCGAAGTGCTCCAGCGTGTAGGCGACGATCTCCCCGATCCGTTCGGGGGCGAGAAGCGCCTTCTCGGTGTCGATAGCCGAGACCTGCTTGTCGGTGATGCCCTCCGGCAGCTTGATCGTGTTGACGTAGTCGATGCGGAACGGCAGCACGTTCTTGTCCGATATCGCGTCAACGATCGTGTACGTGTGGAGCTTCTCGCCGAACGCCTGCTCAGTGGTCTTCATCTGCGGGTTGCCGCCGCTGCCCGCGTTCGCCGAGAAGATCGGCGTTCCCGTGAAGCCGAAGAGGTTGTAGCGCCGAAACGCTTTGGTGATAGCGGTGTGCATGTCGCCGAATTGGGAGCGGTGGCACTCATCGAAGATGATGACGATGTGGCCGTCGTAGATCCTGTGACCCTTGTTCGCGGCGATGAAGGTCGAGAGCTTCTGGATCGTGGTGATGATGATCCGCGCCGCCGGCCTCTCGAGTTGACGCTTGAGGACGGCGGTGGAGGTGTTCGAGTTTGCGGCGCCCTTCTCGAAGCGGTCGTACTCGCACATGGTCTGGTAGTCGAGGTCCTTGCGGTCGACGACGAACAGCACCTTGTCGACGCTCGGCAGTTTGCTCGCGAGCTGCGCGGTCTTGAAGCTGGTGAGGGTCTTGCCGGACCCGGTCGTGTGCCACACGTACCCGCCCGCAGCGACCTTGCCGAGCTGCTTGTAGTTCGTTGAGATCTCGATCCGCTGCAGGATGCGCTCGGTCGCGACGATCTGGTAGGGCCGCATCACGAGCAGCATCCGGTCGGCGGTGAGCACGCAGTACTTGGTGAGGATGTTGAGCAGCGCGTGCTTGGCGAAGAAGGTCTTGGCGAACGCCGGGAGGTCCTGGATCGGCCGGTTCGTCGCGTCGGCCCACCATGAGGTGAACTCGAAGGAGTTGGAGGTCTTGCGAACCCTCTTCGATCCGGCCATCTCGCTCACGTGCTGACGGCGGGTCGTGTTCGAGTAGTACTTCGTGAGCGTGCCGTTGCTGATCACGAAGAGCTGCACGTAGTCGAAGAGGCCGGAGCCCGCCCAGAAGCTGTCGCGCTGGTAGCGGTCGATCTGGTTGAACGCTTCGCGGATGTCCACGCCACGGCGCTTCAGTTCGATGTGGACCATCGGCAGGCCGTTGACCAGCACCGTCAGGTCGTAGCGGTTCGACCGGGCCGCATCGCCGTCGCCCTGGGCGACTTCGTACTGGTTGATGACCTGCAGCCGGTTGTTGTGGATGTCGGTCTTGTCGATGAGCGCGACATTCTTCGTCGAACCGTCATCGCGCTTCAGGATCTGCACGTGATCGCCTTGGATGCGTACCGTCTTCTCGACGGTGCCTTCGTTCGCACCCGCGATCCTCTCCGTGAAGAAGCGCTCCCACTCGGCATCGCTGAACGTGATCCTGTTCAGGGCCTCGAGCTGCGTGCGGAGGTTCGCGATGAGCTGGGCCTCGCTCGTGAGCGGCAGGTACTCGTAGGCCTGGGACTGGAGGAGCCTGATGAACTCCTGCTCCAAGGCGGCCTCGGACTGGTAGGCGCTCTCCTCCGCGGCGTCCGGGAAGTACTCCGCGACGACCGTGCTCTCCGCGCTCACGGCGATCGGGTCGTAGCGGATCGTCCCGCCGGATTCGCTCATGCCTTGCCGCCTCGCGAGTACTTCGATGCCTTGTACGCCTTCACCGCGGCGCGACTGGACCGGTACCGTCCATCAGCGCCGATGATCGCCTCCAAGCGCCCGCGCCCCGCCGCCTGTTTCAGCGCCACAAGGCTGAACTCCTTGTCGACCAGCGCCTCGAGCGGCACGTACTTGGCGGGTCCGGCGATGTTCGGGATGAGCCGGTGCAGGTTGTCTACTACCGTGCGTGCGATGAGCTCCCCGAGCGGGCCGAGATCTCCGCGGTCGGCATGATCCAGGGCGACAAGGTACTTGCGCCGCTGCTCCTTGAAGATGACCGCCGGCGGCCATCCGAGCCGAGTCAGGATCAGGTTGAGCAGTAGCCTGCCGGTGCGCCCGTTGCCGTCAATGAACGGGTGCAGCCGCTCAAAGTCGGTGTGGATGCGGGCGAGCGCTTCCGGGACATCGGCGATGCCCAAAGCGCCTTGGGCGAGCTCGCCCCCGAACCGATTGACGTCGTCGACCCAATCGCTGACCCCGGCACTCACCAGCGGATGGGTCGGCGGGGTCATTCCCCCGGGAAACGGGCGGATGTCGTGCTGCCGGAAACTGCCCGGCCCCTCGTCGGTGTTCGCCTCGGGGTGCGGCGCGACCTCCCACACCTTCGCCATCGCAAGCTCGTGGACGTGACGCAGCTCCGTCACGCTGACAAGACCATCGTGGCCCCATTCGCCGAGTCCGACCCCCTGCTCGTAGACCCAGCGCGCCGCATCCGCGTAGCCGAGGACCTCCATGTACTCCTTGAGTTCCTTCGAACCCACAGCGCGACCTTCATCCAGAAGCTGCGCCACCTCACGCAACACCAGTGTGTTGCCCTCAAGTGCCGTGGAGTGGTGCGCCTCGAGATGCCAGACGTCATCCCAGAGTTGCTTTGCTTCGAGCGGCGTGGGAAGGCCGCCGTAGCGCCGGAGATCGTCGATGGCGGTGGCGAATCGCTGGTAGACCGCAGCTCGGGATGGTCTTCCCCGCGGGGCGCGTTCATGAGAAGAAGTTGTCATCGCTCCCCCTTGATAATTCAACAACGACAACTTAGCAGATTGTCAGCGTAGGCGCTAGGAATATCAACAACGACAAATTCGGGCGCCGCACCTTCTACGCGACCGCCTCGTCGAAGGTCAGCAGGCGGTCACGGTAGTACTCATACTGCTTGCGACGAGCGGCGAGTTCCGCCGGAAGACCGATCGAGAGGTCGTTCACGAGAGCGTCGAGCTTGTCGAGGATCGCGACGATGCGTGCCTGCTCTTCGAGAGAAGGAACGGGAATTCGGATCTTGGCGATTCCCGGCATCGACAGGGTCTTCACTTTGGTCCTCGCCACGTACTTCGCCTTCTTATGTTGAAACGCGGCGGTCTGCATGTAGTACGAGAGGTACGCCGGATTCTCGGAGTGGCGGAACGCGAAGCTGTGGTCATGGATCGCGATGTTGCCCTCACCGAGCCATGCAACGGCCTTGCCGACGTCCTCAACGGTCTCGCCTACGTCGACTATCACCACATCGCCGTGTTTCGCGTAGCGAAGTCCCGCGGCCAGCTCCGGCTGAAGATGCGTCGCAACCGACCTCGTGACAGCACCGTATCTCGTGTAGATCTCACCGTAGTGGATTGCTGGAATGCCCTCTTCGACGACATCGCGCTTCGTGAAGCGGCGGCCGCGGATGAACTCACCAAGTTCACCCATCGGTATCCACCGGACCGCCCCCGCATCGCGGAAGGACAAGAGCGAGTCTCGGTAGTGGGCGTACTGAAGCAGCCGGGCGTCCAGCTCCGCTTCCAGCTCCGCTTCCAGCTCCGCTTCCAGCTCCGTGAACAAGTCTAGTACGCACACAATCTCACGCTGCACGTCGATGGGCGGAACGGGGACGCGGTATCTCATAATCATGGACTTGTTGCCGCGGGGCATCTTGCCGCCTTTCGCGTGCTGCGTGTCGTACGCAAAGAACGCTTCGGAGGACAGGATGCGATAGAGGAACGCGGGCAGGAGGGCCGTGCGGTACGACTCGTTGACTCGCACTGCGAGGACATCGCCACTGCAGCCGCCGCGGTTGGCCGCCAGCCAGACCTTCTTGAGGTACGGGCGAATGTTGCCTACCAGAACGTCGCCCTCCAGATACTCGGTGAGGTTCCCAGTGATTGGGGCGTAGTCCGATGACGTACGACCACCTTGATTGGAGCGCAGGTTGTCTACCCCGACGAACGTTTCGCCGTCGATGGCACTGGCTGAGATGCGCGTCTTCGAGTAGGCCGCCACCTCGCCGAGTGCCATGTACGGCACCCCGTCCGGGCACAGCTCCTCAATCAGCTCATCTACCCGACTCACGACGAACCCTCCAGGTCCGCGACGATCGCGTCAATCTGCGTGCGCAGCTCAGTCTGCCGCGCAACGATGCGGGCGATGTCGGCGTTGAGCGCGGTGATGTCGACGGCCTCGGTCGTGTCCTCCTGCTCGACATACGACGAGACGGCGATGTTGTAGTCGTTCTCGGCAATCTCGGCATTCGGGACGAGCCGAGCGAAGTACTCGGCATCCATGCGGGCGGTGAAGGCATCGAGGATTCTTTGCTGGTTCTCCTCAGTAAGCTTGTTCTTGTTCCCCCCACGAACGAACTCGGCGGACGCGTCAATGAACAGCGTCGCGTTGTCGGTCTTCGACTTCTTGAGCACGATGATGCAGGTCGCGATCGTGGTGCCGAAGAACAGGTCCGGCGGGAGCTAGATGACCGTATCGACGTAGTTGTTGTCGATGAGGTACGTGCGGATCTTTCTCTCCGCGCCGCCGCGGTAGAGCACACCGGGGAACTCGACGATCGCCGCGGTGCCGTTGACGGCGAGCCAGCTCAGGATGTGCATGGTGAAGGCGAGATCGGCCTTCGACTTGGGCGCGAGTACGCCAGCAGGCGAGAACCGCGAGTCGTTGATGAGCAGCGGGTTGCTGTCGCCGTCCCACGTGAGAGAGTACGGCGGGTTGGAGACGATCGCCTCGAACGGTTCGTCGTCCCAGTGCGCCGGGTCGAGCAGCGTGTCGCCGTGCGCGAGGTCGAACTGCTCGTAGTTCACGTCGTGCAGGAACATGTTGATCCGCGCGAGGTTGTACGTCGTCAGGTTGATCTCCTGGCCGAAGAAGCCCTGGCGAACGTTCTCCTTTCCCAGCACCTTCGCGAACTTGAGCAGGAGCGATCCTGACCCACACGCCGGGTCGTAGACCTTGTTCACCTCGGTCTTGCCCACCACGGTGATCCGGGCGAGCAGCTCGCTCACCTCCTGCGGCGTGTAGTACTCGCCACCCGATTTGCCGGCGCTCGACGCGTACATCTGCATGAGGTACTCGTACGCGTCGCCGAAGGCATCGATCGTGTGGTCCTCGAAGTTGCCCAGCCCGAGGTCGCCGATCGCGTCGAGCAGCTTGACGAGCTTCTCGTTGCGCTTCGCCACTGTGGGACCGAGCTTGGCGCTGTTGACGTCGAGGTCGTCGAAGAGACCCTTGAGGTCGTCCTCACTGTCCGCGCCGACGGCGGAACCCTCGATGTCGCGGAAGACCCGCTCAAGCGTCTCGTTGAGGTTCTCGTCGCGCGCCGCGCGCGCCCGCACGTTCGCGAACAGCGCGCTCGGCAGGATGTAGAAGCCCTTCTCGGCCACCGTTTCGCGGCGACCGAACTCGGCATCGGCGTCGGCAAGCTCCGCGTAGTCGAAACCGGGCCGCCCCGCTTTGCGTTCGCCCACGTTGAGGTAGGCGGTGAGGTTCTCAGAGATGAACCGATAGAAGAGGATGCCGAGGACGTAGGTCTTGAAGTCCCATCCGTCGACGGACCCGCGAAGATCGTTCGCGATCCGCCAGATCATTTTATGAAGCTCAGCGCGCTGCGCTTCCTTCGTGGTTGGAGTCATGTCGAAGTGCCTTCTCCCCCGGTTCGGGCACGGTAGCTGCGAGCTGATTCTACAGTGTCGCCGTGACATCCCAAGGAAACCCGAGGCCGCCGCACACGAGTCCGTCGGTGCCTCTACCACCTCACCCCAGGATCCGGACCTCGCCGGTGTTGCCGTCGACCTCGATCAGCTGCCCGGTCCTGATGAGTTGCGTCGCCGGGCCGACGTTCACGACCGCCGGGATCCCGTATTCGCGCGCGATGATGCTCCCGTGGCTGAGCAGGCCGCCCATGTCCATGACGATACCGGCAGCCGGTACGAAGTAGGGCGTCCACCCGGGATCGGTGAAGGGCGCTACGAGGATCTCGCCCGGCATCACCGGTTCTTCGGTGTCGACCGTGAGGAAGACCCGCGCCGGGCCTCGCGCCACGCCCGAGCTCACCGGGATGCCCTTGAGCGTGCGACTGCCGTGATCGACCATCCAAGGTCCGGACGTCTCGTCCCACGTCCCGACCACCACGGGTGGCGGTGAGAGCTTCTCCAGCCGTTCGTGCTCCGCGCGTCGCGCGTCCACGATGGCGCGCCAGACCCCGGGCTCACCGGAGACGAGCGCCGGCAGCTCTCCGTACTCCACGAAGAAGATGTCGTCCGCACGCCGGAGGACACCCGGATCGACCAGGCTGGCTCCCAGCGCGAGAAGAGCGTGGCGCAGCGAGACGAGCCACCGCACGACCTCGCTTTTCACGTTCTCGCGGGTGCGCGCTCCCGCCCGACCCCACGCGAGCGCGCGCATGAAGAAGGCGCGACGCGGCCCGCGAAGCCGCGCGAACACCTCCTGCGCCGCGCGGTCGGCGTCGAGGGCGCGCTGCTCATAGACCGCGATCGGGTCGCTGCCCCGGTCGTCGACCAGATACGACCGGACGATGCCCAGCACGTAGTCAGGCGTCTCTGCCCACGAGGCGTTCGCGAACTCGAGTTCGCCGCGCCGGTGGTGTCCGTGCTCCCGCATGAAGTCGTCCCACTCGGAAAGGAAGTCCGCTGCCGCCCCATCGCCCGCGTCGGCAGCCGCATGAAGCCGACCTCGCACGTCGTCCCATCCCGAGCCGACGAGCACCGCGCTGCTCACGCTCGTCGCACCCCGGGCGAGCGTGCTGAGACGCCACATCGCATGCCCGGCCTCGGCCGAGGCCACGCCCCCCTGGCCCGCGACGAGTCTCGTAGCCGTCGCGCCCATCGTGTCGCCGAGCCATCTGCCGGTCAGCGTGCCGAGCAGCCCGTAGCCGAGCATCGCGACCGCCATATAGGCGAGCGCCTCGTTGAACTCAGCGAAGTCGTCGTTGAGCGACACGACCAGCCGGTAGGACTCCGCCACGTCCGGCCGCGAAGCGACCACCCGCATGGCGTCCTCGCTCCGGCGCCGCATCCGCGCCGCGAACGTCACCGACCTGCGCGGTGTGTGGCGAGCGATGTAGGTGGGCATCGACAGCACCGCCCGTGCGAGCGCACGCGCACGCGCCGTCCTCGACATGCCCGAGGGCTGAAGCGGAGGCAGATCCACGAAGTCGTGCATCCCGCCGAGTGCGATATCCGGATCCACGCCCGGGAGATGGGCGAAGGCATCACGCAGCAGCGTGAGATTGAAGTAGAACCGGCCGCCCACCAGCCCGATCGCCTTCTGTGCGTCGATGCGCGCACCGAGCGCCCCGAGCATCCCTCCGATGATGTCGTTCGCGTGGTGGTGGATGATCGACCAGGTCATGGGCGTGGCGACGTCCGGGAGGATCTCGCCGGTGTTGACGTTGCTCCAGATGACAGGCTCCGCGGAAGCAGCCGTGGGCGCCGGGTTCGTCGTGATCGGCCTCGCCTGCAGCAGCCAGACGCGCTCGCCGTCCCACGCCCACTCGACGTCGACGGGGGCTCCGAACGCTGCTTCGGTCGCCAGCGCCAGGCGGGCCACCTCGCAAGCCGTCGCCTCCTCGACGCTGGGAATCGCCGCCTCGTCCGGTGACACGACCACCTCGGTGAGGCCTCCGCGCGGGTCCGGTGCGATCCGGACCCGCTTGTTCCCGAAGTCCGCGGCGAGCAGGCCCAGCCCGTCGGCGGAGAACGTGAAGCGGTCCGGCGTGACCTTGCCCGACACGAGCGCTTCCCCTATCCCAAGACACGACTCGACCAGCACTCGCTCCTCCCCCGTGACGGGATCACGGGTGAACACGACGCCAGCAGCCACGGCCGGCACGACGTGCTGGACGATGACCGCCATCGCCACGTTCTCGTGCGGGATGTCCTTCGTCTCGCGATAAGCCACGGCCCGATCCGAGTACAGGGAGGCCCAGCAGTCGCGGACGCGCGAGACGAGATCATCCGCGCTGGCGACGAAGTACGTGCCGTGCTGACCAGCGAAACTCGCGTGTGGCAGATCCTCGGCGGTTCCTGAGGAGCGGACCGCGAGCTGGTCGCCGAGCTCAGCGTGCCACTCGCGCAGAAGGGATACGACCTCCTCGGCCAACGGAGTCGAAGCGATCGCACGGCGCACATCCGCGGGCGCCGCACGCGCGGAAACGAGCGACCCGACCCCGGCGCGCGAAGCGTGCTCCAGATACGCCTCCACACCAAGGAAGCGCGCCTCGGGCACGGGCAGGCCCGCCGCCTTCAGACGCTGCAGCGACTCAGCCTTGGGTCCTATCGCTCCGCCACCGGTCACGCGTCCCCGTCCGTCGACCTTCGGTACTACAGTGCCCGCGCGATCCTCGCCGCAAGGCGTACGTTCGACCACACGAGCTGCTTGTTCGCCTCTTCAGTCGCGCCCCCCGAGAGCGCGTGAAGCCTGCCGAGCAGGAACGGCGTCACGTCCTTGCCGCGGATCCCGGCGGCATCCGCCTCCGCGAGCGCGGCGTCGGTCCAGCCATCCAGCGTGGCTCGCTGGATCTCGTGCTCGGGTGCTATCGGGTTCGCCACCACGATGCCGCCGCCCAGACCGAGTCCGCTTCGGACGCGCATGACCGCGGCGACCTCCTCGGGGGTCTCGAGGCGCGCATCGACGCGAAGCCCGCTCGTCCGCGAGTAGAAAGCAGGGAACTCGTCGGTCCGATAGCCGAGCACAGGCACGCCGTGGGTCTCGAGCACCTCCAGCGTGAGCGGGAGGTCCAGCACCGACTTCGCGCCCGCGCACACGACGGCCACGTCGGTTCGGGCAAGCTCGAGCAGATCCGCAGAGATGTCGAAGGTGCGCTCCGCGCCCCGATGCACGCCGCCGATCCCGCCCGTGGCGAAGACGCGGATGCCCGCCATCGCCGCGACCACCATCGTGCCGGCCACCGTCGTCGCACCGTCGAGTCCGCTCGCCACGATGGCGCCAAGGTCCCGACGCGACACCTTCGCGATGGGCTTCGCCGTGGCCAGATGCTCGACCTGTTCGCGGGCGAGGCCCACGCAGAGGCGGCCCGCGAGGACGGCGATCGTGGCCGGCACCGCGCCCTCCTCGCGCGCGATGCGCTCGGCCTCCAGCGCACACTCGACGTTGGCGGGGTAGGGGAAGCCGTGGCTGATGATCGTAGACTCGAGCGCCACGACCGGCGAACCGGCGTCGATAGCGGCGCGGACCTCGGGGGCGATCTCCAGATGTGCGTTCATGCGCGCTCCTTCATCCTGGCGGCGACAGCCTCGAGCGAGACTCGCGAACTCACCGTTTCTTCGTCTTCGAGGGCGATGGATGCCACAGCACTACCGAGGCGGGCCGCGGTCTCAGTCCCGACATCGGTCAGCAGACCGTACGTCACACCCGCGGCGAACGCGTCACCAGCACCGTTCGTGCTCGCCACGGTCACGTCCGGTGCGGGTAGCGTGCCTGATGCGCCCCCGTCCGCCCAAGCGGCACCCGCGGGCCCGCATGACACGAAGGCGGCACCGACTCCACGGGCGACAAGCTCCTCCGCCGCGCTGCGCGCGTCCGCGAGATCCTCGACCCTGCGTCCGAGCAGCGCGCCCGACTCCAACGCGCTCGTCTTGATGGCGGCGAGCTGCCCCAGTATGGCGGCCGCTCTCGGCGCCTTGGCGGCAGAGACCGTGTCGAGCACGAGCGGCGCCGAGACGTGCGTGGCAAGCCACACGAGCGTCGCCGCGGGAAGGTTCGCGTCCGCCACCACCAGCGTCGCGGCGGCGAGCAACTCCATCCGCGCGTCGGCCTCGAGGGCCTCGGGCGTGAGCAAGTCGAGTACCCGCATGTCGTTGACTGCCACCGCGAGGTCGCGCGTCTCGTCAACGATCGCGAGATACCTCGCGCCGGGCAGCCCCTCCGCGATGAGCGAGGCGCCCACGTCGACCCCCGCCAGCTGGCACGCCGCGGCCAGTTCGCTCGACGCGGGGTCGGAGCCGAAGGCGGTGATCAGGTGCGTCTCGACCCCCAACCGCGCGAGGTTCTCCGCGATGTTGCGCGCGACCCCGCCGGCGCTCAGGCGCACGTGCCCGGGATTCGAGTCGCGCGGCACCAGTACACCCGCGGGGATACCGACGACATCGGTGTTGGCCCCGCCCACGACGACCACTCGCGCGTCGCGGGGCGGCTTCGGTGTGCTGTCGCTGCGCATCTGCGTCGGACCTCCTCCTCGCCCATTGTCCCACCGATGAGTCCGGCGCGCGTCGTCGCCGCTGTATCATCCGAGCAGGTCGTTCGCGCCACTCCAGGAGGTCTTCGATGCTACTCCCGATCCCGCCCGTGCCGCTCGACCCCGCCTGGTACGACGCCATCCGCGTCCGCACTTCGAAGCGCAATTTCGACTGCCGCGCGGTGTCGCCCGAGGACGCCGCGGCCCTCGACTCCTTCATCGAACGGTTCCGACCGATCCCGCAGGTCCGAATCGAGCTCGTCCAGAACCGGGGCGACGACCTCTTCACCGGCTACGTGGGCAGCTACGGCAAGATCCGGGGATCGCGCACGGCCGCGGTGTTCGTCGCCCCCGAAGGTGAGGAGGTCGCGGCGGGCTACGTTGGCGAGGCATTCGTGCTTGAGGCGCAACGCCTGGGGCTCGGCACGTGCTGGGTCGCCGGTTCGTACGATCGCAAGCGCGCGGCGTCGATCACGGCCCTGGCTCCGGGCGAACGCATCGCCTCCCTGACACCCGTGGGCTACGCCGTCGAGCGCGCACCGGCGGACGAGCGCCTCATGCGCAAGGTCGTGCGCGCGGATGCACGCAAGCCGCTCTCGGAGCTGGCGCCCGGCGCCGGAAGCGACGCGTGGCCGCTCTGGGCGACCGAGGCTGCCGAGGCGGCCCGCTGGGCCCCCACCGGCGGCAACGGGCAGCCCCAGCGCCTGCGCTTCGAGGACGGCGCGCTGGTGGTCGGGAGCACGACGAGGAAGTACTGGACCGCACCGATCGACCTCGGGATCGTCATGCTCCACGCGGAGCTCGGCGCGCTGCATGCCGGCGTGCGGGGCGAGTGGGAGCCGGCGGAGGCGCCGGACACGGCACGCCTCGTCCCGAAGGGCTAGGAACGCCCGCTCCGGTAGGCGCGCCGGTGATAGAGCCCGCTGGCCAGCATGAGCGCTCCACCGATGGCCGCGTACACCACGGCGAGGGCAGGCTTGGGCACGCCTGAGTGCCGAAGCGCGAATCCCAGCCCCATCATGCCGACCATCATC
>JAUSBS010000046.1 GCA_030651905.1 Coriobacteriia bacterium | reverse complement strand
CGAGGAAGGGGCCTCGTCACCGCACTGCGGCGTTTCGGGGGATCGTACGACGCGCATGAGCGGCGCTAGGGAAGGAAGCCCGGCCGCTGGCGGCCGGGCTTCCCCGTAGTGATCCCTCTTGAGATGACGCCTACGCCGGAGGTGCGGGCGGCGCAGGAGGTGCCGGAGGCGCGGGCGGAGCCATCGGAGGCGCCGGCGGAGCCATCGGCGGTGCGGGAGGAGCCATCGGCGGTGCCGGGGGCGCATACGGAGCCGGAGGCGCGTAGGGAGCGGCGCCAGCACCGGGTCCGCCCGTGCCGCGCTTCTGCTTCCGGAAGATCATGAAGTAGTAGAAGACCGCGGTGATGTTGAACACGAGCATGAGGATGAGCCACAGCATCTTGCTGTTGCCCGTGCTGCCGGGAAACTCGTACTCCTGGCGCTGGATGACGTCGATGAACATCCAGATCCAGAATCCGGCGAACACCAGGAGCGGGACCCAGATGCAGCACTGCAGTGCGAGAACGAATACTCCAGCCGCAGCCTCCTCGCCGCTGGTGTCCTGCGCGAACGCCGGTAGCGCCGCGCCGGCCGTCGCGGCGAAGGCCGCCATAGCCAGGTAGAGCCGATCCGTCCGTCTCATGTCGAGACCCCCTTGCTGCAACTCGTCCCAGTATTCCCTGCGTCGGGTTGGTGGCCCGCCGTTGTACCCTTAGTTGAAGTGTCCCCCATTCGACCCCGGTTCGCTACATGCGAAACAGGGACGACCCGTTCGAGGACCGAGAGAGGGTCGCATGCCCGACGTACGTCCGAGCCTGACGGTCCAGGAGCGCGGGGGACTGCGATGGCTCACCGACAGCTCGCTCGACGCCACGACAGCAGTCCGGATCGCGTTCACGACGCGCGGAGGCGGGCGCAGCGTCGGACCCTATGCAGGATTGGACCTTGCCGCGCATGTGGGCGACGACCCGGTCTCGGTGGACGGGAACCGGGCGGCGTTGATGGGCGCACTGGGTATCGAGCCACTTCGTCGGCGCCTCACGACCGCCGAACAAGTGCACGGGCTGACCGTGCGGGAGGTCTCTGGGGCGACTGCCGGCATGGGCTCGTTCGCCGATCACACCGGTCCACCACCGGTTCCCGCCACCGACGCTCTCTACACGCTCGAAGCGGCCACGCCCATCCTGCTGCTCTACGCGGACTGCGTACCCGTGATCCTCGTGGCTCCGGATCCGTTACGCGGTGTCGCGGTCGTGCACGCGGGTTGGAAGGGAGCGCTCGGAAGGCTTGCCGGCAAGAGCGCGAAGCTGCTCGCGCGGGCCGCGGGCTGCGACACATCGGACCTGCTTGCCTACATCGGACCTCACATCGGCCCGTGTCACTACGAGGTCGCCCCGGAACGCTTGTCGCAATTCGTCGATGCCTTTGGTAGTATCGCCTCGGCCCAGGGCCGTTTGGACCTGGGCGCTGTCGTGTACCAGACACTGAGCGAGGTCGGTGTGTCCCCAGGAAACGTGGTCTCCGCGGGTGTCTGTACGGCCGAGGAGACCGGTTCTTTCTACTCGTTCCGCGCCGAAGGCCGCACCGGCCGGCACGGCGCGCTCGCCGTCATCCTCGAGCGGGACCGATGAGTCCTCTTCGCGCGCGGGCAGCCGCCCGCACCGCTCTCACTCTCACGCTGCTCGGCGCGCTCATGCTCTCCGCGCTGGCGCTCGCCGGCTGTCGCCGTGGCGGGGAGGCCTCCACCACGCAGCTCAGGGTCCAGGGTTCCACGACGATCCAGCCCATCGCCGAGATGGCGAAGGAGATGTACGAGGAGGCACACCCCGGCGTCACGGTCCTCGTGGCGGGCGTCGGCTCCTCCGCCGGCATCGAGAGCGTCGCATCGGGCTCCAGCGAGATCGGCACCTCGTCGCGCGATCTCAAGCCTGCCGAGGCGGGTCTGGGTCTCGTCGACACCCCGATCGCACATGACGCGATCGCGGTCATCGTCAACCCCGCCAACCCGGTGAGCGGTCTGAGCAAGGCCCAGGTCGCCGCGATCTTCGAAGGCCGGATCAAGAACTGGGACGAGGTGGGCGGACCGGATCTCGAGATCGGGATCGTGAACCGTGACGAGGCATCGGGTACCCGCGAGGCGTTCTCCAAGATCGTGCTCGGCGGCAAGCCGTTCGATCCCACCGCGGCAGTCCTTCCCGGCACCGGTCAGGTTCGCTTCGTGGTCGCGCAAGCACGAGGCGCGATCGGCTACATATCCGTCGGCTTCGTGGACAAGACGGTCAAGGCGCTCTCCGTGGACGGTGTCGAGCCTACCGAGGCCAACATCACGAACAAGACGTATCCGATCTCGAGACTCCTTCACTTCCTCACCAAGGGCGAGCCGGAAGGGCTGGCGAAGGAGTTCCTGGCCTTCGTGCTCTCTCCCGCGGTGCAGGAGACTGTCGTCCGTGAGGCCGGCTTCCTTCCGATGGGCGGCGAGCCGAAGTGAGCGGCGCCGACTCGCAGGAGCGTCGCCCTCGCGTGACCTTGCGCGACGAGCCGGCCGCTTCCACGGCTCCCAGGGCCGACGTCGCCGACTCCCGGGGCCCCGACGCGCCGACGTTGTCGACGATCTCTCGATCCACCTACCTCAAGGAAGCCGCACTCAAGAACCTCTTCCTCGTCTGTGCGTTCGTCGCGGTGGCCGCTGTGCTGCTCATCTTCATGTTCGTCGGCTATCGGGGCTGGCCGATCTTCGCCAAGACGGGCCTCGCGGCGTTCCTGGGCGGTCTGCAGTGGCAGCCCACCGCCGAGCAGCCCCAGTTCGGGATCCTCGCGCTCATCATCAACTCACTCATCGCGACACTGGGCGGTCTCGCACTCGGAGCGCCGTTGGCGGTGGGGACAGCCGTGTTCCTGTCGGAGGTCGCCACGCCGCGTGTGCGCGAATGGGTACGTCCCGCGGTCGAACTGCTCGCCGGCATCCCTTCGGTCGTCTACGGCCTGTTCGGCCTGCTCGCTTTGCGGCCCATCATCGCGCAGGCGTCCGGGGGACTCGGCTTCGGGTTCGCCACCGCGTGGATCGTGCTCGCCGTCATGATCCTGCCCACGATCGCGGCGATCTCCGAGGACGCACTGCGCTCGATCCCCTCCGGCATCCGCGAGGCCAGCTACGCCATGGGTGCGACGAAATGGCAGACCATCTGGCGCGTGCTGCTTCCTGCGGCGAAGATCGGCATCATCGATGCGATCATCCTCGGGATGGGTCGGGCCATCGGCGAGACTATGGCGGTGGTGATGGTCGCCGGCAACGCCAAGGTCATCCCTGACGGCATCTTCAAGCCGTTCCTCACACTCACGACGGTCATCGTCATCGACATGCCCTACGCGTCCGGCGACCACCGCACCGCTCTGTTCGGCGTGGCCATCGTGCTCTTCCTCATCTCGATGGCGTTCGTCGCCGCCATCCGCGTCATCTCGAGACTCGGGGGCGAGCAGTCGTGAGCGGGCGCCGCGGGGTCATCGACAAGCGTGTGACCAACGCCGCCGCGCTGGCCGTGATCTGGGTCTGTGCGCTGACCACGGTGGCGTTCCTGGGCAGTCTGTTGCTCTACGTCGTCATCAACGGGATCCGCGAACTGACGCCCGCGTTCATCTTCACGTGGCCTCACGGCGTGAACATGGAGGGCGGGATCTGGCCGACGATACAGTCGACCATCTACGTGACGGTGCTGGCGATGGTCATAGTGACCCCGGTCGCGGTGCTCGCAGCCGTCTACCTCGCCGAATACGCGGTGCAGGGCAGGCTTGTGCGGACCATCCGGTTCGCTGCGGATTCTCTTGCCGCGGTGCCCTCGATCGTCATGGGACTGTTCGGCATGGCCCTGTTCGTCGAGGGGATGGGCCTGCAGTTCTCGACGCTCGCGGGTGCACTCGCGCTCTCGTTCCTCATGCTGCCGATCGTGATGCGCACGACGGAAGAGGCCATCCGCGCCGTCCCGAAGTACATCCGCTGGGGCAGCTACGGTCTCGGTGCGAGCAAGTGGCAGACGGTCAGTCGCATCGTGCTGCCGGCCGCCTCGCCGCGCATCCTCACGGGGCTCCTGCTGGCTATGGGCCGCGCGGCGGGGGAGACGGCCGTGGTGATCTACACCATGGGCACCATGATCGCCGCCCCGGTGTCTCCGCTCGACCCCGGCAGGACGATGCCGGTGCACGTCATGCTCATGGCCATGGAGGGCATCAACCTGAAGGCCGCATACGGCACGGCTCTGCTGCTCGTCATCATGGTCCTCGCCTTCAACCTGACGGCGAGATACATCGTTCGCAGGAATAGGAGGATGCAGGGATGAGCGAGAAGCTCGCCGAGCATCTGGCGGGAGCACCGTCCGGCAGCAGCCAGCCGGACAAGTTCGCCGTGCGTAAGCTCGAGTTCTACTACGGTGACTTCCACGCGCTGACCGATATCACCGTCGGGATCCAGCGGCACGCGGTCACGGCGTTCATCGGGCCGTCCGGCTGCGGTAAGTCGACGTTCCTCCGAACACTCAACCGGATGAACGACCTCATCCCAGGAACGCGTGTCGAAGGCTCCGTCATGCTGGACCGACAGGACGTCTACGCAGCGGGCATCGACCCGGTGGACTTGCGCAGGCGCGTAGGGATGATCTTCCAGCAGCCCAACCCGTTCCCGATGTCGATCTATGAGAACGTCGCGTATGGGCCCAAGCTCCACGGCGTGAAGAAGAAGGCCGATCTCGACGAAGTCGTCGAGAAGTCGCTGCAGCGGGCCAACCTCTGGAAAGAGGTGAAGGACATCCTCGGTCGCGGGGGACTCACGCTCTCCGGTGGTCAACAGCAGCGCCTCTGCATCGCGCGCGTGCTCGCGGTCGAGCCCGAGGTCCTGCTCATGGACGAGCCGTGCTCGGCCATCGATCCGACGTCGGTCCAGAAGGTCGAGGACCTCATGGCCGAGCTCAAGGACCGGATCACCATCGTGATCGTCACCCACAACATGCAGCAGGCGGCCCGCGTGAGCGACTACACCGCCTTCTTCCTTCAGGAGAAGGTCAACGAGGCCGCCGAGCTCATCGAGTTCGATCGGACAGCGACACTGTTCACCTCTCCGAAGGACCGGCGCACAGAGGACTACATCACCGGACGGTTCGGCTAAGCGACGACGCGGGCCCGCGGGTCTGCTCGGCGCCCGCGTGCAGGTGTTACGCAGGTGTGAACCACGCCGCTGTCGGCGGCGCGTATAATGTCCCAACCGTCGGCCCTCAAGGCCGGTGTGTTCGAGACACGAGAGGCACGGCGAGGATCAAGATGCGCGAGAACTTCAGACAGGAACTCAGGGACCTCAAGGCGGAAGTCCTGCTCATCGGACGCCTCGTCGTCGATCAGACCGCGGACGGGGTCAAGGCACTCGTGGAGGGTGACCTCGATCTGGCCGAGCGTGTCATCGCGGCCGACGACGACATCGATCGACGCACGCTGGCCGTCGAAGAGCACTCCCTCGAAGTGATCGCTACGCAGTTCCCCGTCGCGCGCGACCTTCGGCTGCTGCATTCCCTCACCTACATCTCCATGCATCTCGAGCGCATGGGTGACCTCGCGCTCAACACCGCGAAGGCCGCACGCCGGACCGCGGGCCGGCGCGGGCCGCAGACGCTCTACGACCTCATCCAGGCGCAGGGCAACCTCGTGCACCGCGTGCTCGAAGCGACGCTCGAGGCGCTCGAGAAGAACGACCTCGAACTCGCGCGCAAGCTGCCCGAGCTCGACGAGCCGATCGACCACCTCTTCAAGCAGTTCTTCCGCGAGCTCGCGCGGCTGCAGGCAGAGGACGACATCGAGTGGGCGTCCCAGATGGTTCTCGCGGCACGCTACCTCGAGCGGATCGCCGACAACGCGGTCGACATCGGGGAGCGGCTCCAGTACCTGCTCACCGGGACCTTCGAGCCGATCGAGCATCAGCAGGAGGCGAAGCCCAGCTCCGACGCGAACTCCGGCGCCGGCGGGCAGTGAGCGCGGTCGCGGAGCGGTACAGCACCGTTCTCCGGCAGGTGTCCGACGCGGCCGATCTGGCGGGGCGCGACCCTCGCGACGTCACGATCGTCGCGGTGACCAAGACGGTGGGGGTCTCCGAAGTCCGGCAGGCGATCGCGGCGGGCATGACCGACTTCGGCGAGAACCGCGCTCCCGAGTTCATCGGCAAGCGCGGTCTGTTCCCCGATGTGGCCTGGCACTTCATCGGCACGCTGCAGACGAACAAGGTCAAACAAGTGGTCGGGCTGTCGTCGCTCATCCACTCGGTCGACTCCACGCACCTGCTCCAGGCGATCGACCGACGCGCACAGGAGATCGAGGTCGTCCAGCCTGTGCTGCTTCAGGTCAGCGTCTCGCGTGAGCCGAGCAAACACGGGATGCCGTTCGAGGAGGCGGAGGACGCCGTCCGCGCCGCCCGCGACATGCCGGGGATCCGCATCGACGGGCTCATGACGATGGCCCCGTTCGCGCGTTCCGAGTCGGTCCGCTGGGTCTTCCGCGAGTGCGCCGCGTGGCTCGGGCGCCTCCAGTCGCTGCACTGCGACGGGGTGGAGCTCACGGAGCTCTCCATGGGCATGACGAACGATTTCGCCGTTGCGATCGAAGAAGGCGCTACCATAGTGCGCATCGGGCGGGCTATATTCGGCAGGTAGGACCGCGCGGGGGAGCGAGCACGGGCTCAACCGCGGAAGACCTGCCAAGGACCCCGCGCCGCAAGCGCGCGTGACTATCGAGGAGACCGCAGACATGGGCTTCATGCACCGCGTCAAGGTTATGCTCGGCCTCGCCGACGACTACGACGAATACGATGACGAGTACTACGAGGACGACGAGGTCGCCGACGAGGCGCCGTCCAGGGCGTCATCCGTTCCGTCGGGGCCGTACGCGGCCGACTCTTCGGCGGTCCGGCGCGTGAGCCGCGAGCCGGACATCATCCGGGCCCGCGAGGCGACGCCCGTGCTGCGCAGTGTCTCGCCGGCCGGCGCACCCTCGGCACCGGGAGCTCCCGCGCCGCAGGTGCGCATCCACACGGTCGAGCCGCGGTCGTTCTCCGAGGCGCAGTCGATCGCCGACAAGTTCCGCGCCGGTCAGCCGGTCATCATGAACCTGGCCGTGACCGATGCCGACCTCGCCCGCCGTCTGCTCGACTTCGCTTCCGGTCTCACCTACGGCCTCGGCGGCGGTCTGCAGAAGGTCTCGGACAAGGTGTTCATGCTCTCCCCGGCCAACGTCGACGTCTCAGCGGCAGGCAAGGCGCTGCGCGGCGAGGGCAGCCCGTTCTCCATGGAGTGAGTGCCTGCAAGGGGGCGAAGTCGATGATCCTGAAAGGGCCGCTCGCCGTCATCGGCGGCGGGCGTATGGGCGAGGCGATCATCGGCGGCCTGCTGGCCGCCGGTTCGTTCGACAGGGCATCGATCGTCGTGGCCGAGCCCGATCCGGTACGTCGCGCGGCGCTCACCGAGAGCCACGGCGTGCGTTGCGTGGCCGAAGGGCGCGAGGCCGTCGCAGGGGCGGCGACGGTGCTCTTGGCCGTGAAGCCGCAGATCCTGGGGTCCGTCGTGGACGCGCTGGCCGACGCGGTGCCGTCGGACGCCGTAGTGGTCTCGATCGCTGCGGGCATCAGCACCACTCGCATCGAGTCGATGCTTGCGGCCGGCGCTGCAGTCGTCCGCGTCATGCCGAACACCCCCGCCCTCGTGCGGCAGGGGATGGCCGTGGTCAGTGGCGGCGTCGCTGCGACCACCGAGGACGTCGAGGCGGTACGCGACCTGTTCGGCGCGGTCGGGCAGACCATCGTCATCGACGAGTGCCTTCAGGACGCCGCGACCGCCATCTCCGGGTCGGGGCCGGCATACGTCGCGATCCTTGTCGAGGAACTCACACGCGCCGGGGTCGCGCACGGGCTCTCCCCCGAGGTGGCGCAGGGGCTCGCTGTCCAGACACTACGCGGGACCGCCGAACTCCTCGATCGGACCGGCCAGCACCCCGCGGACCTTGTGCGTGCGGTCTCAAGCCCGGGGGGGACAACGGTCGCGGCCATCGAGCAATTGGAGTCGGGCGGCTTCCGCACGTCGATCGGCTCGGCGGTCGCTGCCGCGGTGACAAGGGCGAAGGAGTTGGGCTCCACGTGACATCCGTCGACATCAGATCCTGGTTCATAGCGTTACTCCGGATCTACGAACTGCTGGTCTTCTCGTATGCCGTGATGTCCTGGTTCACGGGACTGGGACCGACCGCGCGCTCGATCCACTCGTTCCTGGCGACGATCTGCGAACCCTACGTCGGACTGGTGCGTCGCCTGCTGCCGCGACAGATCACCGGCGCTTCCGGGGTCGATCTCACGCCGCTCGTCGCGATCCTGCTGCTCATCGTCGTGCAGGGTCTCGTCCGCTAGTCCCGCGATGCCCACATCGTCCCTCGCGACGGGACTGTTCGCGGTGGGTCATCGTGGTATCGTGTAGAACCGAACGGGCGCACCTCGGCAATCCGTGTCGTCACGCCCGGACGCCTCCATCGGTCCACAGAACCATCGACCGCAGGCGAGTCTCGAAGGGAACGACGGGTCATGAAGCTCACCCCGCTGGATATCCACCACAAGGAATTCCGTCTCGCGCTGCGCGGCTACAATCAGGAGGAGGTCGACTCCTTCCTGGACGAGGTCGCTGACGAGTTCGAGCGTCTCTTCAAGGAGAACATCGACCTGTCGGAGAAGCTCGATGCCGCGAACGAGAAGGTCCGCGGCTACGCCGAGATCGAGAAGACGCTGCACAACACCATGCTGGCCGCGCAGAGGTCCTCGGAGGAGATCAAGGCCAAGGCGGACAAGGACGCCGAGCTCCTGATGCGGGACGCCGAGATCAAGGCGAAGGAACTCGTGCAGGGCGCGCTATCCGAGAAGCAGCGCACACAGTCCGAGTTCATGCGCATCAAAGCCGCCGAGGACGACTTCCGGCTCAAGTTCCGCGCCGTGCTCGAGGACTACATGCGCGGGCTGCACGCGGTGCCGGTCGAGGCCGATATCGCGGCGCTCGTGGGGATCACCGAGGAGAAGGTGCCGGAACTCAAGGTCGCGGCCGAGCGTGTGGTCGCGGCGCCCGACGCGGAGCCCGAGATGGATCCGGCGCAGGCGCCGGCGTTGATGGTCGATCCGGTCGAGCCGGCACCGGTCGTCGCCGAGGACGCACCCGCCCGCCCCCGCGCGCAGGTGGCCCCGCGCGCCGAAGGCACGCAGCCCATCGTGATGGATCCGCCGTCGACCGGCTTCGTGCAGTCGCTCACGCTCGGCGAAGTCGAAGGGCCGGACGTCCGACCGGACACGCCCGAGTTCGAGGAGCCGTCCGAGTTCGCCGTCCCGGCGCGCGGCGCGGTCGGCGAGCGCGACGATGACCTCGATATCGAGGAGATCGACTAGCGCGCCCGCTTGAAGGACGAGCCCGTGGCTCGCGCCAGGATAGCCGTACACGTCACGCCCCGTTCGGGGCGTGACGAGCTTTGCGGGTGGTCCGGAGACGAACTCTCGGTGCGCGTGACGGTGCCGCCCGACGCCGGACGCGCGAACGCGGCTGTCAGCGTGCTGATCGCGAGAGCGGCCGGCGTGCCCAAGACCGCGGTGCGCGTCCTTCGGGGCGAGACGTCCCGGCACAAGGTGCTCGAGGTCGAGGGCATCGACCAGGCCGCGCTCGACTCGCTACTGGGCGCCTCCGGGTCGGTTTGACCACCACGGAGTGCCGCGCTACCCTAAGACGCTCATCGCGCCCGCACGTCGGGCGTCCCATAGCACCACAGGCCATGACGAGGACGAGTACGGCGCCCAACCCACCTTTCGCAGCGAGCGGGGACAGTGGAAGCCCGCGGGCGGGAGTGCCGGAAGATCACCTCACCAGCCTCGGATCGAAAGGCACTCGCCGTAGGTGGGCGCCGACTAGGCTCCGACGGGAGACCGCCCCCCGTTATCACTTCGGCGGCCGAGTGCCGCGCAGTCCCACACGGGTCGGCGCACGCTGGGTGGTAGCGGAGTGACCTCACAGGGCGCGCTTCGTCCCGGCATAGGAGACGAGGTGCGCTCTTTGCATGCCTGATGCGGGTGCGCAGGCGCGAGACTGAAAGGGCCGAGGGCGACAACGATGGCGGACAAAGCGGACTACAAGGCGACCATGAATCTGCCGGTCACCGACTTCCCGATGCGAGCGAACCTCAGTGTCAGGGAGCCGGACCAGCTCGAGTTCTGGGAGCGGATCGGCGTCTACCAGCGCTCGCTGGAGGTCAACGCGGGCGGCGAGCTGTTCATCCTGCACGACGGCCCGCCCTACGCCAACGGCCACATCCACATGGGCACGGCGTTCAACAAGGTGTTCAAGGACCTCATCGTCAAGTACAAGACCATGCGCGGCTACCTGGCACCGTACGTGCCGGGTTGGGACTGTCACGGTCAGCCCATCGAGCATCAGGTGGAGAAGAACCTCGGCCCCGAGAAGATGAAGACCACGACGCAGGCCGAACTGCGCGCGCTGTGCCGTGACTACGCGATGAAGTTCGTCGGAGTCCAGGCGGACGAGTTCAAACGGCTCGGGGTGCGCGGCGACTTCGAGGACCCGTATCTCACGCTCAACCACGCCTACGAGGCGGGCAACGTCCGCATCTTCAAGGCTATGTTCGACCGCGGCATGATCTACAAGGGCGCCAAGCCGATCCACTGGTGTGTGCGCTGCAAGACGGCTCTGGCCGAGGCCGAGATCGAGTACTCGGACGAGACGTCCGACTCCATCTACGTGAAGTTCGAGTTCACGTCGAGGCATGAACTGTTCTCGCACCTCAGCGAGGCTGTCTCCATCGTGATCTGGACGACGACACCGTGGACGTTGCCGGCCAACGTCGCCGTCACGCTCGCGGGCGCAGCCGACTACGTGGGCGTGCGCGTGGGCGGCGAGGTGCTCGTCATGGCGGAGGCGCTCGTGACAGCCGTTGCGGCAGCGGCCGGCTGGTCGGACTACGAGGTGCTCCCGCAGCGTGTGAAGGGCGCGGAGCTGGCCGGGCTGCATTACCGTCAGCCGATCCACGCCGGCGTCGAAGGCGTCATCATCACCGGTGACCACGTGGAGCTCACGACCGGGTCGGGCGCGGTGCACACGGCGCCCGGGCACGGCGAGGACGACTACCTCGTCGGGCGGGCCTTCGGGCTCCCGATGCCCATGCCCGTCGACGACGAGGGCCGTTTCGACGTCGGTGGAGGCCCGTTCGCCGGGCTCCAGGTCTGGGAGGCGAACCCGGTCATCGTCGAATGGCTCCGGGAACAGGGTTCACTGGTGGCAGCCGCCAAGATCTCGCACAGCTACCCGCACTGCTGGCGCTGCAAGCGTCCGGTCATCTTCCGTGCGACCGAGCAGTGGTTCGTGAGCATGGACCACGCAGCACCGGGTGTGCGTCCGCTGCGCGAGGGCGCGATGGACGCGATCGGTCGCGTCGAGTGGATCCCCGGCTGGGCCATCAACCGTATGTCCGCGATGGTCGGGGACCGCCCCGACTGGTGCATCTCTCGCCAGCGCGCATGGGGCGTGCCGATCCCGGTGTTCAGCTGCGTGAAGTGCGGCGAGACCATCGCGAACGACACCACGTTCGATGCCGTGATCGAGCTGTTCGAGCGAGAGGGCGCCGACGCCTGGTTCATCAAGGCCCCGGCCGAGTACCTCCCTGAAGGCGTGGCGTGTCCGAGGTGCGGCGGAACCGACCTCAGGGCGGAGGACGACATCCTCGACGTATGGTTCGAGTCCGGCGTTTCGCACACGAGCGTGCTCGACGCACGTCCCGAGTTGCGCCGTCCGGCCGAGCTCTACTTGGAGGGCTCCGATCAACATCGCGGATGGTTCCAGTCCGGGCTGCTCACCAGCGTCGGAGCATACGACGAGGCACCCTTCAAAGCGGTCCTCACGCACGGCTTCATCGTGGACGGCGACGGCCGCAAGATGTCGAAGTCACTGGGTAACGTCATCTCACCGATCGACGTCGTGGCGAAGTCCGGTGCGGACATCATCCGGTTGTGGGCATGCTCGGCGGACTACGGTCAGGACATCTCCGTGTCCGATGAGATCCTCGACCGCACGAGCGAGGCATACCGGCGTATCCGCAACACCTTCCGGTTCCTGCTCTCGAACCTTCACGACTACACGCCGGCGGATGCCGTGGCCTGGGACGACATGCTCGAACTCGACCGCTACGCGATGGTGACGCTGGCCGATCTCGTCGAGAAGGTCAGTAAGGCGTACGACGAGTGGCGCTTCCACATGGTCTATCGCTCCATCTACGACTACTGCGTGACGGACCTGTCGTCGTTCTACCTCGACGTGCTCAAGGACCGTCTCTACGCGGATGCCGCCACCGGACGCGAGCGGCGCAGCGCGCAGACGGTGCTGGCCGCGATGCTGTCCGCCATGGTCCGGCTGGTGGCGCCGGTCCTCACGTTCACCTCCGAGGAGATCTGGCGCTTCATGCCCGAGTCCATGCGGGACGGCGCCGAGTCGGTGCAACTGGCCGGCTGGCCTGTCGTCGCGGTCGATGAGGCGGAGGCGACCCGGCTGCGCGACGCGTACGCCGTGGTGCTGGCGGTGAAGGACGAGGTCACGCGGGCGCTCGAGTTCGCGAGAGCCGAGGGCCTCATCGGGAAGAGCCAGGAGGCGAAGGTGCTGGTGAGCGCGCCTGCATCGGCTGTGTCGATCCTGCGCGATCGGGGGGCCAGGGCGCTGTCCGACATGCTCATGGTCTCGGAGGTCGAGCTCGTCGAAGGCCAGCCGGTCTCCCCGGCGCCGGCGTCCGTCGAGGTGCTCGTCGCCGACGGTGTGAAGTGCCCTCGCTGCTGGAACCTGCGCAGCGACATCGGCGGCGATCCCGCCTATCCCGACCTGTGTTCGCGCTGCGCCACGGTGGTCACGGGGTAGCACGCTTCCTCGTCGATCGGCCGTCCGTCACGGGCTCATGCGTGTCCGTTGTGGACGTCCGATGCTATACTGGTCACGGCGCGACCCCCGCACCCTCGGGGGTCGTTCGCCGTTGGCACACTCTGTCACTCCGCGCGTGGAGGTAGCCCCTACATGGACGCCACGACTCTCGCCGAACTCAAGGCTGCGCTCGAAGCCGAACTGGCGCACCTGACCGCGACGCTCGTCGATCTCGAGCGGGACAGTTCGACCAACCTCTCGGACCAGAGCGGCGAGAACAACTACCGCGACCACATGGCCGATCAAGGCACCGCGACGTTCGGCAAGGAACTCGAGATGTCGCTGGAGGGCAACGCTCGGGAGCTCCATGCCCAGGTCCGTGGCGCGCTCGGGCGCGTGGACGCGGGGACGTATGGGTGCTGCGTCCGCTGCAGCAAGGAGATCTCCGTGGAGAGGCTGCGCGCGATGCCGGCCGCAGAGCTCTGCATCACCTGCAAGGAATGGGAAGAGTCGCGCTAGTGCTGGCCCTGCCCGCCGCGGGCTTCGCGATGGTCTTCGCGGTCGTGCTCGTGCTCGATCAGGCGACCAAGCAACTCGTCAGGGTCTTCATGGACCCGCCAGGCACGACCGTCCACGTCCTCGGTCCGCTGCTCAGCTTCGTCCACGTCCGCAACCCCGGGGCCTCGTTCGGCATGCTGCCCGGTCACACGCCGGTGTTCATGGGCGTCACCGTGCTCGTGCTCGTCGGCGTGGCGATCTACTGGTTCCGTGTGCGTCCGCGCCGCGCCTTGCTGGTGGTCGCACTCGCGCTCGTCTCGGCGGGGGCGGTCGGCAATCTGATCGACAGGGCGTTGACCGGCCTCGTCACGGACTTCATCCAGATCCCCTTCGATTTTCCCGTGTTCAACATCGCGGACATCGCGATCTTCAGCGGCGTGGCGATGCTCGTGTGGTGGGTGCTCTTCGGCCCGGCCGAGCACTCGGCCGCCGTGGGGGACGCGGGCGAACTTGGCGCGCCCGCACCGGAGACCGGCACGCCCGAGCCGACGGCTCCACACGGACCGGGCGGGGAGTGAGAGCGCCGTGTACCCCGTTCTCCTGCGCGCCGGGACGTTGACCCTGTATTCCTACGGTCTGATGCTGGCGCTCGCGTTCCTGGCATGCTGGGCGTTCGCCCGCTGGTATCTGCCGAGACGCGGCATCGACGCGGCCGTGGCGCTGGACCTCGTCCTGGCTGCAGCGCTGGGCGGGATATCCGGTGCTCGGGCCCTCTATGTCGCGACGAACTGGGACGCGTTCGCCGCGAACCCCCTGTGGGTCTTCCAGCTCCAGCGCGGCGGGATGGTGTTCTACGGAGGGCTCATCGGCGGAGCGATCGCCGTGGCGTCCTACGTGCTCATCAAGAAGCTGTCCGTGCCCGCGATCGCTGACGGTGCTGCGATCGCGGTGCCGCTCGGATCGGCGATCGGTCGCCTGGGCTGCTTCCTCAACGGCTGCTGCTCCGGGCGGGAGACCGGCGCATGGTTCGGCGTCGAGTTCCCCGGCACAGCCGCACGGGTCATGCCGACGCAACTCGTCGACTCGGTGGCCAACTGGCTGATCTTCGCCACCCTGCTTCATCTGTTCGTGCGCACCAAGCCGCGTGCGGGTGTCCTGTGGTGGCTCTTCCTCGTCCTCTACGGCGTCTCGAGGTTCCTTGTGGAGACGCTCAGAACGAACCCCGCACTCGCGCTCGGGCTCACCCAAGCGCAGTGGATCTCGATACCGATGGTGCTCGTGGGCGCGGTCGGGCTCGCCTGGATGCTCATGCGACGGACTTCGACGGAGGTGCGACCCGGATGACCGATCGCGGCCTTCTCACGCATACGGTCCGGGGCGACGATGTCGGTTCGCGCATCGATGTGATGCTCGCCGAGGTCGACCTCGTGGCCAGCCGTGCGCTCGCTCAGAAGCTCATCGAGCGGAACTGCGTGCGGGTCAACGGTCAGACCGTCAACAAGAGGTATAAGGTCCGCTCGGGCGACCAGGTGACGGTGGAGTTTCCGCCGATGCAGCCGTCGGACCTCGCGGCCGAGGATGTCGCACTCGACATCCGGTTCGAGGACAGCGACATGATCGTGCTCTCGAAGCCCGCGGGGATGGTCGTCCATCCCGCGCACGGCCACTGGAGCGGCACGCTCGTCAACGCGTTGCTCGCCCACAGCGACGATCTGGGAACGCTCGCCGGGGAGGAGCGTCCCGGGATCGTCCATCGGCTCGACAAGGACACCTCGGGACTGATGATGGTCGCCAAGAACGACGACGCTCAGCGCGCGCTGTCCTCGGGGATCCAGCAGCGGCTGATCGACCGCCGGTACCTCGCGCTGGTCCACGGGCGCATCGTGCCCGACACGGGTCTCATCGACGCGCCGATAGGCCGCAACGCCAAGGACCGGCAGAAGATGTGGGTGTCCGACACCGCGGGGTCGCGCCACGCGGTCACCTCGTTCCGGGTTCTCGAGCGGTTCGAGGCGGGCGCGGTCGACGACGGCTACACGCTCATCGAGTGCAAACTCCAGACCGGGCGCACGCACCAGATCCGGGTGCACTGCGCCTACATCCTGCACCCCGTCGTGGGCGACCCGCTCTACGGCAGGCGGCGTCTCAAGGACGACCTCGATCTGACGAGGCAGTTCCTCCACAGCTACAGCTTGACATTGGAGCATCCCCGGACGGGCGAGAGCATCGCGCTCATCGATCCTCTGCCGCCCGACCTGGCCGAGGCCCTGGCATCGATAGCGGATCGCACCGACGGGCGCACTCCGGCCGGCGATGAGATCGTTCCTACGGTCCAGACCTGAAGTACGCGGTTCGCGGGGTACGGGTTCGACCGTTCCACGGGCGGGGCACATACTTGCGAGGGCGCCTCTTGAGTCCCCTGATCGGCGCGCTTGCCCGACGTAACAGTCGACGATCCGCTGGAGTACTGATGCGCAGACTGCCACAGTCGATCCGTGTTGCTGGGACGTACCTCTTCGTGGCGGCGCTGTGGATCCTGTTCAGCGACCAGCTCGTCGGTTTGCTGATCACGGACCCTCAGCTGGTGACCCTCGCCAGCACGTTGAAGGGATGGGCGTTCGTCGCCGTGACGACAGCCCTACTCTTCGCGGCACTCGAGCGCGATCGCCGCGAGGTCGCGAAGCAGGAAGTCGCGACCTCCGAGGCCGAGCAGCGTTTCTCGCGCATCGTCGAGACGGTCCCCGACGCGATCCTCCTTCTGGACACGAGCGGCGGCGTGACGTACATGAACGCCGCCGCCGAGCGACTTCTGGGTTGGTCTTGGCTGCCCGGGAGCCCGGCCGCGACCGACTTCGGAGGCGTTCGGAGCGCGGGTGGATTGCCGCTGCCTCCGCAGCGCAACCCCATCGAGCGCGCTCTCGCCGACGGCGGTGCGATCCGAAGCGAGGTCATCGCGCTGCCGGGCCCGCAGGGTTCTCGGATCGTGGTCGTGGTCAACGTGGCGCCGATAGCGGGGGAGACTTCCTCCGGCCTGCTCGTATCGCTCACGGACATCACCGCGGAGCATCAGGCCAGTGAGCGCGTCCAGCTCCTGAGCCGCCTCTACCAGGTGCTCGCCGAGACCAGTCAGGCCGTGCAGGCTCTGGCGGAGGGTCACGACATCTTCGAAGAGGCGTGTCGGATCGCCGTCGACGTCGCGGGTCTGCGCATGGCGTGGGTCGGCACACTCGAGCTCACGTCGCGTCGGATCGTTCCCGTCGCGTGGGCCGGTCATGAGGCCGGCTATCTGGAGCGACTCGACATCTCTGCGGACGACGTGCCGGCCGGTCGCGGCCCGAGTGGTCGTGCCGTGCGTGAGGGCGTCACCGTCGTCAGCAACGACATCGCCAATGATCCGGCCATGGTCCCCTGGCGCGAGCAAGCGTTGCAGCGCGGCTACTACAGCTCCGCGGCCCTCCCGCTGCGGCTCGACGGCGAGATCGTCGGGGTGTTCGTCGTCTATGGGGCTGACGCCGGCTTCTTCGACTCGGATGCTGTCGCCCTGCTCGAGCGGATCGCCGGTGCGATGTCCTTCGGGCTCGAGTTCCAGCGTCGCGACGAGGATCGCCGCACCGCGTTCGAGCAGCTGGAGCAGTACCGGGCCGAACTGGAGGTGCGCGTCGACGAGAGGACCGCCCAGCTGAGTCTGGCCAACGAGCGTCTCGCGCAGGCGGACACCGCGAAGAGCCAGTTCCTCGCCAACATGAGTCACGAGTTGCGTACGCCGCTCAACTCGATCATCGGGTTCACCGGCATCATCCTCCAAGGCATCGCGGGCGAACTGACGGACGAACAGCGCAAGCAACTGGAGATGGTGTACCGCTCCGGGAAGTCTTTGCTCTCGCTCGTGAACGACGTGCTCGATCTGTCGCGGATCGAGGCCGGTCGCGTGCGGATGGAGCCCGAGGAGTTCGACGCCGTCGAGGCGGTGGCGGGCGTGGTGGCCAGCATGCGACTCCTGGTCGAGCAGAAGGGGCTCGTTCTAGAGGAGGCCCTGCCGGATGCGCCTCTCGCGGTCCTAGCGGACCGGGGGAAGGTCCAACAGGTGCTCACGAACCTGCTGTCCAACGCGGTGAAGTTCACCACTCACGGGTCACTGTCGGTCACCTTGGCGGCCATGCCGGCGGGCCGTCGCTTCAAGATCGCCGTCAGCGACACCGGTCCTGGGATCCCGGACGCGGAGCTTGAACACGTCTTCGATGAGTTCTACCAGGTGCCGCGGCCGGAGGGGGACAAGTCCCAGGGGAGCGGCCTCGGTCTGACGATCACGAAGCAGCTCGTCCACATGATGGGAGGGGAGTTGCTCGTCCGCAGTGAAGTGGGCGTCGGCTCCGTCTTCGAGGTGGTCTTGCCGCTGCGACTCCCGCAGGCTACGCCCGATGCGACGGATGTGTTGCCCGATGACGCCTTGCTGGTGCTTGCCGTGGACGACGATCCCTCGAGCCTCGCGCTCATCTCTCGGTGGCTGGCGCGCGCGGGCATGCGGGTCATCGAGTCGGCGGACGCGGCGGAGGCCATCTCGCTGGTCGGGGAGCGCGCCATCGACGTGCTCGTGCTCGACATCATGCTGCCGGGCATGAGTGGGCAGGAGGCGCTGCAGCGCCTGAGGTCCGACCCCCGGGTGGCAGATGTGCCGATCGTGTGCATCTCGTCGAACGACCCTTCTTCGTACGGCGAACCGAGGCTCGCCGACGCGTGTCTGGTGAAGCCTCTCGCCGAAGTACCGTTCATCGCCGCGGTGCGAGGTGCCGTGAAGAGCAAGGTCGGGCATAATCGAGGCAAGCACGTGGGGTGACCCCGAGAGGAGCGACCGTGAGCAAGACCGTGCTCGTCGTCGAGGACGACGCCCAGAACTCCTATCTGATCGGGTTCATCCTCGAGAAGAACGGCTACCAGGTCGTCACCGCCGCGGACGGCGAGCAGGCTCTGGTGGAGGTCGAGAAGCACGTCCCGGACCTCGTGCTCATGGACATGCTCCTGCCGAAGATGAACGGGTACGAGGCGACACGACGCATCAAGGCACGTCCTGAGACGAAGGACGTTCCGGTGGTCGCGCTCACCGCGTACTCCATGAAGGGCGACCGCGAGAAGATCCTCGAGAGCGGGTGCGACGGCTACATCAGCAAGCCGATCGACCCGGAGACGTTCGTCTCCGAGATGGAGGAGTACTTCCGCCCCTTGTGAGCGGAGTCCCCAGCGCGCCTGCAGCAGAACGATGCCATGCTCCCCACGACGGTTGGTGGTCGAATGAGGGTCCTTGTCGTCGATGACGACGATTCCGGTCGCTATCTGCTCGCATCTCTGCTCACCGGACACGGTCATTCGGTGGTCGAGGCCCGTGACGGTCGCGAGGCTCTCGAGCATGCTCGGGCACAGGCCGTGGACATCGTGGTCACGGACATCCTGATGCCCGTCATGGACGGCTACACGCTCGCCCGGGAGTGGAAGTCCGACGCGTCCTTGTCGAGCGTCCCCATCCTCTTCTACACCGCCTCGTACACCGACCCGGCCGACCGGCGGTTCGCGGAGAGCCTCGGCGTGGACGGGTTCTTCGTCAAGCCACAGGAGCCCGACGTCTTGCTCCACCTCATCGAGGAGGCGTACGCGCAGAATTCGGTCGCGAAGGTCACGACGAGAGCAGCGGAACCGCGCGAGGAGACCGAGGTCCTCCGGGAGTACAGCGAGCGGCTCGTGAGCAAGCTCGAGCAGAAGGTCGCCGAACTCGACCGGACGAATCAGAGCCTGACACAGGCTCTCGAGGTCATCACAGACGAGGTCGACGTCAAGAAGACGCTCATCGAGCAGCTGACCCGCGACATCGTCGACCGAGAGCGGGCCGAAGCGGACCTCTCGGCGGCGAACGAGGCGCTCCTCACCGTCGTGACCGCGGCGCCACTCGCCATAGTCGGTCTGGACACGGAGTTCAAAGTCACCGTGTGGAACCCGGCTGCCGAACGGGTACTGGGCTGGAGCGCGTCGCAGGCCATGGGGCGCTTCTACGCGCCCGCAGCCGGTGACGGCGAGGCGGAGTTCAGGGAGACGTACGGACCGCTCATGCGCGGCGAGGTCGAGACGATGGCGAGAGACGTCCGTCGGCGTCGCGCGGATGGCACGGAAGTCGATCTGCGCGTGCATGTGGCCGCCCTGCACGGCGTGGACGGCCGCGTGAGCGGCCTGCTCTCGATCTTCCAGGACGTCACCGAGCAGCGACACATCGAGATGCTCAAGTCGGACTTCGTATCGATGGTCTCGCACGAGCTCCGCACGCCCCTGACGTCGATCATCGGCTACAGCGACCTGCTCGAGCAAGTCGACCTGCGCGCCAAGCCGGAGCTCTTCCACCAGCTGCTCGGCAAGATCCGTGACCGGGGCGATCGCATGCGCAGGCTCATCGACGACCTGCTCGCCGTGTCGCAGGTCCAGTCCGGGCCGCTCCGCCTCGATCTGGAGCGTGCCGAGGTCGCGGGGTTCGTTCGCGAATCCGTCGAGCGCGCCTGCACATCCGAGCGGCATCACCTCGTGTTCTCTGCGGAGGACGATCTCCCGACCGTGTTCATCGACCGCGTCCGCTTGGGAAAGGTGATCGCACACATCGTCGAGAACGCGGTGAAGTACTCGCCGGATGGTGGCGACATCGTCGTCGACGTGACGGGATCACCCGACGGCGTCCGCATATCCGTCGCCGATCCCGGGATCGGTATCGACGCCGTGGATCGCGAGCATGTCTTCGATCGGTTCACCCAGGCCGACATGTCGGATACGCGCTCGTTCGGAGGTGTCGGTCTCGGCCTGTACCTTGCTCTGCAGACCGTCGAGGCGCATCACGGCCGCATCGACGTGGAAAGCACGCCCGGCGAGGGTTCGACGTTCACGGTCGTCCTTCCCGTCATAGCGTAGGAGCCCGAGTGAGCATTGAGACGGTCCAGCGCGTCCTGCTCGTCGAGGACGAGCGAACCATACGTGACGCGGTCGCGGCCTACCTTGAGCGCGAAGGCTTCTGGGTGACCGCGGTCGCCGACGGCCAAGCGGCGCTCGATGCGGCTGCGCGCAAGCCGTTCGACCTGGTGGTCCTCGACCTCAACTTGCCGAAGGTCTCGGGCGAGGAGGTCTGCCGGGTCATACGAGACACATCCGACGTCCCGATCATCATGCTCACGGCCAAGGGCGCGGAGGAGGAGCGCGTCCGTGGTTTCGAGATGGGCGCGGACGACTACCTGGTCAAGCCGTTCAGTCCTCGCGAACTGGTGGCACGCGTGCGGGCGCTCCTGCGCCGCGCGCACGCCGATTCCGATCCCCAGCGGGCTCGCATCGAACACGAAGGACTCGTCATCGACCTTCCTTCGCACAAGGTCAATCTCGACGGCCGCGAACTCGATCTCACCGCGAGCGAATACAAGCTCCTCGTGACGCTCTCGCGGTACCCGGGGCGCGTGTATCCCCGGATGGAGCTCGTCGAGAAGGTCCTGGGCTACGACTTCGAAGGATACGAGCGCGCCGTCGACAGCCACGTGAAGAACCTGCGCGCGAAACTGGACGACGACCCGCGCGAGCCTCGCTTCATCCACACCGTCACGGGCGTCGGTTACAGATTCGAGACCCGGCGCGGCACGGGAGAGGCGACCGGTTCGTGAGGCGACCCGGCCTTGGCGTCCAGCTCGGCGTCGCCTTCGCCATAGTCGCCGCACTCACGGCC
>JAUSBS010000039.1 GCA_030651905.1 Coriobacteriia bacterium | reverse complement strand
CTCGGCCTGCTCTTCATGAACAGCGTGCCGAAGTACGAGGCTCTCGCGCTCATCTACTCGATCACGTTCCTGATGGAGATATGCAACCTGCTCGTGGTCCCGGCGAAGAACGCCCTGATCCCCGCGCTGGTGGACGAGCGCGACCTCGCGGCGGCGAACGGGCTGTCGTACACGACCCAGCAGGCGAGCATGCTCATCGGCCTGCTCGGTTCGGGCGCGATTGTCGCGACCTTCGTGGCGGTCGTGCGCGGGCTCGTGGCTGCCCAGGTGCCGCTCTTCTCGGCGGCGCTCAAGACAGCGCCCTACTTCGGTATCCTGACCGGCTCGCTCGCCGGCGTGGCGCTCGACAGCGTCTCGTTCCTCTTCTCGGCGCTGCTGATCTGGCGCATCCGGACGCATGCGAAGGCGGAGCTCGACAGCCGCGGGGAGTTCAGCCTCAAGCTCTTCGGACGCGAGGTGCTGGAGTCGTTCACGGTGCTCAAGGAGCGCCGCGAGCTGCGCGCTCTGCTCCTCAGCATCGGACTTGCGATCCTCGGCGGCGGCGCTGTGGTCTCCGTCGGCCTCGTGTACGTGAAGGACCTCATCGGCGGCATCCCGTTCCTCGAGCTCATCCCGCCGCTGCAGCGCATGGCGAGCCAGGGTCTGCAGACGTTCATGATGGCGTTCCTCGCACTCGGCATGTTCCTCGGGGCGGTCATCGTGCCTCGGATCGCCGTGCGGGTCTCACTCGAGATGCTCTTCGTGTCGGGAGTCGGGATGTTCGGCCTGTCCATGCTCGGCTTCTCCACCACGGGCTACTACGCGGTCGCGGCCCTGTTCGCGATCGCTTCGGGCTTCTGCATCGCTCAGGTGACCGTGGCGGGCAACACGTTCATCGCCGAGACGGTCGCCGACGAGGTGCGCGGCCGCGTGTTCACCGCGCTCGAGTCGGTGCTACGCGTGGCGCTCCTGGCCTCGATGGTCGTCGTCGCGCCTATCGGCGACCTTGCGAGCGGGCAGGTACGGCGCTTCATCGAGGCGACCGGCGGCGACCCCGCGAAACTCGTCATGACGGGTCCCCGGATCACGCTCATCATGGCTTCCCTCATCGTGCTCGCGGCTGCGGTGTATGCTTCCAGAGCCATCCCTTGGAGGCGTGGCGGTGGACGGACGGCCGCCCAGGAGAGCATCGATGCGTGAGATCACACTCCCTGCGTCGAGGACCGAACTCGCGACGTTGCGCGCGGGCGACGAGGTCGCGCTGAGCGGACCGGTCTACACCGCCCGCGACGCCACCCACGCCCGCCTCCTCGAGGAACTCGAGCTCACCGGAGAGCTGCCGTACGGCCTGTCGGGGCAGATCCTGTTCTACGCGGGTCCGACGCCGCCGGCCGCGGGAAGGCCGGTCGGTTCGGTCGGGCCGACCACGGCGCGACGCATGGACGCCTTCACCCCACGACTGCTCGCCGCCGGTATCGCGGGCGCCATCGGAAAGGGTCCCCGCTGCGACGAGGTCCGCGCCGCGTTCGCTGAGCACGGTGCGGTCTACTTCGCCGCCGTAGGCGGGTCGGCCGCGCTGCTGGCGAAGCATGTGACCGCGGCGGAGCCGGTCGCCTACGGCGATCTGGGCACCGAGGCGCTCGTCCGCATGACGCTGGATCGCTTCCCGGTCTTCGTCGCCATCGATCCGACAGGCGGCGACCTCTACGCACAGGTCGCGGGGGTGTGACGCGATGACCCCCGGCAGGTTCATCGTGTTCGAAGGCGGCGAGGGCACCGGCAAGACCACGCAGGCGCGTCTCCTGGTCGAGCGGCTCCAGGCCGCGGGTGTGGACGCCATCGCCGTGCGCGAGCCGGGCGGCACGCTGGTGGGCGAGGCCATGCGCACGATAGTGCTCGACCCGGCAAGCGAGGGCCTCGACCAGCGTGCGGAACTGCTGCTCTATGAGGCCAGCCGCGCGCAGCACGTGGTGCAGGTCATACGCCCCGCGCTCGCGGCCGGCACCTGGGTCGTGTGCGACCGGTTCGCCGAGTCCAGCGTCGCGTACCAGGGATACGGCCGAGGGATCGACCTCGACCTCGTGAACGCGCTCAACGATTTCGCGACCGCGGGCCTCGCGCCGGCGCTGACCGTCCTGATCGATCTCGACGCGGCCCTGGGGCTCCACCGAGCGACCGGCGCGGGAGCGGATCGGCTCGAGGCCGCCGGGTTGGCCTTCCACGAGCGCGTCCGGGCGGGCTACCTCGAGATCGCGAAGGAGCCCGGGCACGTGGTCGTGGACGGTTCGGGGACCGTCGGGGAGGTCGCCCAGGCTGTGTGGGGTGCCGTTGTGGCGCTCGACCCCGTGCTCGACGCCCCACAGGGCGGACGATGACCCACCGCGACGTCTGGGACGGCCTCGTCGGGCAGGACAAGGTGGTCTCCTTCCTTCGCAAGTCGTCCACGGAGGGTACGACCACGCACGCGTACCTCTTCGTGGGGCCTCCAGGCTCCGGCAAGCGGTCGGCTGCGCGCGCGCTCGCCTGCGCGCTGCTGTGCGAGGACGGCGGCTGCGGCACGTGCTCGGTCTGCACGCGGATCAAGCGCGGTTCGTATCCGGACGTCCGCGTCTACGAGCCCGAGGGCGCGGCCACCTACATGGTCGAACAGGCTCGCGAGATCATCCACGACACGAACCTGAGTCCCGTCGAGGGACCGCTCAAGATCTACATCCTCGACCGGGCGGAGGCGTTCAACCCCGCCGCCGCGAACGCGCTGCTCAAGACTCTCGAGGAGCCGCCCGATGACGTGGTGCTCATCCTGCTCACGATCTCGTGGGAATCCGTGCTCCCGACCATCGCCTCTCGCTGCCAGGTGGTGCGCTTCGCGCCCGTGAGCCCGTCGACGGCGGTGGCGCTCATGGCTGAGCGCTCCGGCGTGGGGCCCGACGACGCGATGGCCGCGCTCGCCGCGTCAGGAGGCGTGATCCCGCGCGCACTCGATTTCATCTCGTCTCCCGTGCGTCGTGCGGCACGTGGCCGTCTGCTCGGCGTCCTGCGGGACCTGCCCGTCATGGACGGAAGGGACGTGCTCGAGGCGGCCCGGGAGTTGCTCACAAGCGTGAAGGCCCCGCTCGACGAGGTCCGCGTCCGGCAGGAGGCGGAACTGCGGGAACGGGTCGAGTTCCTGGGAAAGACCGCCGGGTCGCTCAAGCCGATCGAGGACCGGCACAAGCGCGAGTTGAGCGCACGGGAGCGCGAGGGCATCGGCGAGCTGGTCAATGTCGCCGGGAGCTGGCTGCGCGACGTGGCAGCCACGGCCGCCGGAGCGCCCGAACTGGTGGCGAACCGTGATGCGGCCGACGACATAGCCGCGGCGGCATCGTGCATCGGGGATCGGCAGTTGGCAAGGGCCGCGAATGCGGTTTCCGAGGCCCGCCGCCGCATCTCGTATAATGTGAGCCCCCAGTTGGCCATCGAGGCCATGCTGTTCGACATACAGGAGGCAATAACGTGCCCGCGATCGTGGGAGTGAGACTGCGCAACGCCGCCAAGCCGGTGCTGCTCGACATAGACATCATCGAGGGGATCGCCGCCGACACGATCGTGTTGGTCGACTCCGAGCGCGGACCGGAGCTCGGGGCCGTGACGTTCGACCCTCGCGAAGCTCTGGCGGGAGACCGGGTCGATGCGGCCAGCCGTATTGTCCGCGTCGCGACCGCCGACGACCTGCGCTCCGCCGAGGATATCCACCGCAGAGAGCGTGAGGCGCTGCCGGTCTACCGCCGGCTCGTCAACAAGCACAAGCTCGACATGAAGCCGACCGACGTCGAGTTCTCGTTCGACGGCACCCGCGCGGTCTTCTACTTCGTCGCCGAGGAGCGCGTGGACTTCCGCGACCTCGTGCGCGACTTGGCCTCCGAGTTCCACACGCGTGTCGACATGCGCCAGATCGGCGTTCGCGACGAGGCGCGCATGATCGGCGGACTCGGCCACTGCGGCGAGCAGCTGTGCTGCATGCGTTTCGGCGGGGAGTTCCAGCCCGTCTCGATCCGCATGGCCAAGGAACAGGACCTTCCGCTCAACCCGCTCAAGATCTCCGGTCTGTGTGGCCGGCTCATGTGCTGCCTGCGCTACGAGTACGAGGCGTACAAGGACTTCAAGGGCCGTGCTCCGAAGAAGGGCGCGATCATCGAGGTCGGGGAGCAGAAGGGCAAGGTCGTCGAGTTCAACACGCCGAAGGAGACCGTCACCATGCGGCTCGAGGAGGGCGGCACGATGACCGTCCCGCTCGAGGACATGGAGTGCTGCAAGGGCGAAGGTTGCCCGTGCAAGGTCAAGGCCGAGGCGCTCGAACGGCGTGCGGCGGCGATGTCGGCGAGCATCTCGTCGATAGCGACGGTCAGCGGCTCGCCTTCTCTGACGTCGGGAACGTCCGCGCCGGCCGTCGCGCCGTCCGCGACGGATGCGGCGCCGGCGGAGCGCACCTCGCGTCGTCGCAGGCGCGGGGGCGGTGGCGGTGGCGGCGAAGGTGCCGCGGCAGCTCCGCAACCGGTCGAGGGCGGCAAGACGGGCAAGCAGGGTGGCAGGTCCGGCGCCAAGCAGCCCAGGGGCCGTCAGGCGCAGCGCGGGGGCCAGTCGGCCACATCGGGCCAGGCATCGGCCGCGCCGGCGCAGCCGCCCGCACCGCAGGGTGAGGCGAGCGCCACTCCGGGACGCCGTCGCCGTCGTCGTCGCTCGGGCGGTTCGGCCGCCGGGGGCGAGAGCGCCTAAGGTAGGCTTGCGCCCGACTTTCTTCACGGTATACTGCCGTCTTGCGCGCCGACGTAGCTCAGCTGGCCAGAGCACCGCACTCGTAATGCGGGGGTCCGGGGTTCGAATCCCCGCGTCGGCTCCATACATTCGAAATGGGACGCCCTTCGTGAAGCCGGAGGGCGTCCTTGCACGTCGGTGGCGGACACTCACGCCGCTGCGCTCCCGGCCCACCCGCAAGGAGATTCGAGTTCTATCGAATACCGCCCCGGTCGCCGGCGCGGACGTGCCGCCAACGGCCAGTGAGATAGACTTCATTGGCCGGGCGACCTGCGCTCATGGTGGACATCCGAGAATCTGGACCACGGAAGGGACCGCGGTGTGATACGGGGCGCCGACACGATCGGATCTGACCGCCTTCTGCAGGTCGACTTGCTGAAGGGCGCGGCGATCATCGCTGTGGTGCTCCTACACGCGATGACTCGCAGTCAGCAGATTGCCTACCAGACCGCATTCTTCATTGCGCAGGCGGTCCCCGTGTTCTTCCTGCTGATGGCATTCAACGCGAAGCGGTCATTCGACCGCAGATTCGAGGGGGCAACGCTCCTCGACATCTACCGATCCGGGCAGGTGTGCCGTCGCCTTCTGCGTCTGACACTCCCGTTGGGTGTCGCAGTCGCCGTTTCCATAGTGGGTGGGATCATGTCGGGGCGACCTCTCTACTTCGGGTGGCTCTCCCTGCTTCTCCGGTTGCCGGTGCCTCTCCGGGGCAACTTCTTCGTTGCGGTAAGCATCGCCTTCGCCCTGCTTGCTCCGCTGCTGTTCGTCGCCTACCGCAAGAACTCTTCGGCGACCGTGATCATGTGTGTCGTTCTTGACCTTGGTTTCGAGATCCTAGCGACGCAAGTGCCGCTGTTCGCCAGCACCTACTACATCTACCAGGTGATCCCACTTCGATTCATCGCACTGTTCGGCCTCGGGATGTGGCTGGGCGACGATGCCAGGCCGACGTCGCGCCGAAACTGGTTCATCGTTCCATGCGCGCTGGCAAGCGTTGGGTACCTCGTGGCGTATGCGTTCGGCCTACGGACGGCTTTCCTGGATCGGGAGCACATGTACAACATCCTTGCCTTTGGCTACCCACTCCTGATCGTCTCCGCTGGACTGACCTGGTTGCCTCGATCGACGACCGGCGCCGTCTTGAATGCGGTGGCGGAACTCGGCATGGCGAGCTACCACATCTTCCTGGTACAGGCCGTGTGGTTCGCGTTCGGCGTCGGGGGTCTGCAGCGCGGAGACCCGGGCTGGGTGCTTCTGTCCGTCGTCGCCTGCTGCGGGGCCGGGTGGGCGTGGTTCCATCTCGGACGGTTGTGGCGCCGCCGTGGAGATTCGATGGGTGCTCGTTCGCGGCGCTCGTGAGGGTATACGCTTCTCACTGCGAACACCGACCCCGTGAAGTCTTTCGAGGTGAGTCCATGACCGACAGCCTGCTTCCGCCTCCGCCGCCCGCGTATGAGCCTCCGCCCGCGTACGCGCCTGCACCCCCGCAGCCGGCCAGCAAGGAGCATCGCGGTAGGGCCGTGTTCGCCGCAGGCATCCTCGGCGGCGTGCTGGGGGCGGCCCTCGTCGCGTCGGCGGTCTACCTCTACCCGCCGACGCGCACCGTGGTGACCAAGGCGCCCGTGTCGCAGCCGGGGAAGATCACGATCGCCACGGGCACTCGCTCGGAACCGGTCGAGGCCGTGGCTATCAAGGTCACACCGTCTGTCGTCAACATCGGGATCGAGCAGGCCGGCTACAACCCGTACACGGGCGGACGCTCGACGCAGGTCGTGGGCAACGGCAGTGGCGTCATCATCCGGGCCGACGGCTACATCCTCACGAACAACCACGTGGTCGAGAAGGCGGATCGCATCGTCGTGCGCATCGGCGACGAGGACGTCGTGGCCAAGGTCGTGGGCACCGACCCCTCGACGGACCTCGCGGTGATCAAGGTCGACCGGACCGGACTCGTGCCCGCTGAGCTCGGCGCGTCCGACTCGGTCAAGGTCGGGGAGACGGTCGTGGCCATCGGCAGCCCGTTCGGGCTCGACAAGACCGTCACCACCGGCATCGTATCGGCGCTCCATCGGTCGAACCTGTCGCAGGACAGTGGGACGATCACCCAGTACACGAACCTCATCCAAACGGACGCGGCCATCAACCCGGGCAACTCGGGCGGTGCGCTGGCGGACCTCGACGGTCGCGTGATCGGCATCAACACGCTCATCCAGACCGGGGGCGCGCAACAGTCGGCGGGCATCGGCTTCGCGATCCCGATCGATTTCGCCCGCTCCATCGCCGACCAGCTCATCGCGACAGGCAAGGCGGTACATCCCTACCTCGGCGTCTCGATGGCGACCGTGGACGAGAGTGTGGCGGCCCAGATGGCGCTGCCCGTGGGCACGACCGGCGCGCTCATCGAAGACGTGGTCGTCGGCTCGCCCGCGGAGAAGTGCGGCATGAAGAGCGGGGACGTCCTCGTCTCCCTGGCGGGAGAGCCCATCACCAGCGTGGAGGATGCGTTCGCGGCGATCCGGAGCCGGAAGGTCGGACAGACAGTCGAGCTCGTGGTCATTCGCGGTTCGTCGCGTACGACGCTTTCCGCCACGCTCGGCTCGGACTCGGCCACGTGATGCGGCCGAAGGCGTGAGGATCCGGGTCCTGGCCGTCGGCAAGCTCCGCGAGGCGCACTGGCGCGCGGCGGCCGGCGAATACGTCAAGCG
>JAUSBS010000035.1 GCA_030651905.1 Coriobacteriia bacterium | reverse complement strand
CGAAGAGCACACGGCCGTCGGGAGAGAGGTCGATGTTGTTGGGCTTGTTGTCGGTGCTCGCGAACTTCGTGTCCTTGTCGGTCTTCATGTCGAGGACCCAGATCGCGTCCTTGCCCATATCGGATGCGTAGAGCTTCCCGGCCTTCTCGTCGGCGACCAGATGGCGCATGGCGCCGCCGGTGCTCTTGAACAGGTGGGTCACGTCCCCGGATGCCAGGTCGATCTTCTCGATCTCACCCGTGCCGAACCCTGCCACGTAGAGGGACTTCCCGTCGGCGGTCGGCCACAGTCCTCGCGGCGTGTTCGCCACTGCGATGCGCTCGCGCACCTTGCCGCTCGCCAGATCGATGACCGAGACGTCGTTGCCCGCCCAGTTCGCCGAGTAGAGCGTCTTCTCGTCGGGCGAGAGCGAGATGACCTTCGTCATGGTGCTGACGGTGTCGAGCGTTCGCAGCACTGTACGAGTAGCGACATCCAGCTCGAAGACCTTCGAGGTCTGGCCGAGCTTCGTCTCCATCTGACTCACGTATGCTCGCGTGCCCGCACGGTTGAAGATGACCTCGACCGCACCTGCCTTGCCCAGATCGATCGAACCGGTGATCTTGGCTGTGATCGGGTCGAATATCTGGATCGACGGCGGCCCGTTGAGGATCGCCGACCAGGCCTCATGGCCATCCGGCGTGAGTGCGACCCCCTTCGGCGCGCCTTTGGTGTTGATCGAGCCGAGTGCGTGGACGAGCTGGCCTTCAGGGTCGAGCAGGACGTCGAACGTCTCAGCCGACTCGACGAAGAGCTTCTTCGAGAACGCGTTGTAGCCGCCCTTCGCGATCGCCACGGTGACGTCACCCGCGTCCACCGTGAGCTTGCACGGCGTCGTGCCCGTGACGGTCTTGCCGTCGCGCGTCACCCGGACGGCCGAGCCCGAAGGCCGCGTCGTGAACGAGAGTTCGAACGGCAGTGGCGTGAGCTTCAGGAGCTTCTCGAGCCGCTGCCCGCGGGACAACTCCAGCGAGACTGCGAGCGGCGCGAAGCCGGTGCGCTCGACGGTGACGTTGAACGTTCCGGGTTCGAGCTTCTCGGCGGCGAACGTCCCCGTCGTCGTCTTCGAGCCGGAGATCTTCGGCCCGACCACCGTGATCAGCGCGTCCTTGGGTTCCGAGGTCAGCGCCAACGCCGAGGGTCGGGTCAGGAGCCACCACGTCACGCCGCAGCCGACCACCGCGAGAAGGACGACGCCCGCGATGATGGCGGGTAGTGGCGAGCGGCGACGACGCCCGAGGGTCGTCACCGCGTTGCGTGGCCCGAGTGCCCGCGCGGGATTCACCTCGCGCGGCGAGCGAGCGCCCGTGCCACGAGCGTACGGGGAGACGTACGGCGATGGCTCCGAACGGCGCCTCTTCGCGGGTCCCGAGCGCCGTCCGGCCGACTCGCGTCTTCCTTCGGGCCTATCGCTGCGCATGTCGTCCCGCATCCGTTTCACCCCAGAACTACATCGGCTTCATGCGACCCGTCATCCGCGCCCACATCAGCTTGAATCCGCCGAGCATCATCCGCGCGCCGCCACCGGCGCTGTGCACGCCGCCGGTCCTCGTCCCGGGAACCGTGCAGGCCGCATCGACGAGTGCCGGGCCCACCATCTCGATGGGGGTCCCGATGGCGTCGAGCACGATGCGGATGTTGCCGGCCAGGTCGGCGAGGCCTGGTCCGACCTCCATCGTCTCGCCGTAGAAGTCCGTCTCCACCATCCCTGGCATGAAGACGAGCACCGAGACCGGGTCGCCCTTGTGCTCCTCGGCGAGGCTGCGCGTGAAGACCATCACACCGGCCTTGGTGGCCGCGTAGGCCGCCGTGAAGGACGCGGCGTCGCCCCGTCCGCCCCGACCGGAGACGTTGATGAGCACGCCGCCGCCCCGTTCGACGAAGTACTGGACCACGAGGCGCGACGCGACCATCGTGCCGGTGAGGTTGATGGCTACGATCCGGCGCATCTCCTCCGGTGAGGTGTCCACGTGGCGTCGCATGCCGAGCGAGATCCCGGCGTTGTTGACCCACACGTCGACACCGTCGTGGGTGTCCATCGCGTGCCGGAGCAGGGCATCGAGGTCCGCGTCGCACGCGACGTCGCAGACGATCCCTGACGCGGAAGCGCCCTTCGCGCGCAGCGCCGCGACCGTCTCGTCGACGGCCTCGGGAGTGCGCGAACTCACGACGACGGTGGCGCCCGCATCGGCGCACGCCTCCGCCATGGCGCGGCCGATGCCCCGGGTGGAGCCCGTGATGACGACGACCTTACCTGCGAGCGCGCCTGCCGTCATGAGCTGCGCTCCTCCGCGGGGGGAGTGATGCTGCCCGCATGGCGGGCCGCCCGATCGTGCGTCGGTGAGCCGACCGGCGAGTGCAGTGGGGCTGTTGCCCGCAGCCTCAGTGCCTTCTTCGCCATCGCGATGGCCTCCTCGACGCTCGCGGCGCGATGCAGCTTGTGGGTCCGGGAGTAGCGATCGAAAGCCACACCGAGCTCGAAGTCCAGTGTGATCACCGTGCGGCCGGCTTTGAGCGCCAGCGCGACTTCGGACAGAGTCCCCGCTCCGCCGCGCAGCGCGATCACCACGTCCGAGGACAGCACGTTGATCCAGTTGCGGCCGTCCCCCATACCGGTGCGGATGGCCACATCGAGATGGCGCGAGGCGGCAGCGGTGCCTTCGTCCGGAAGGATGCCGATGACGAATCCGCCCTTGTTGCGGGCGCCGACGGCCGACGCGTCCATCACCCCGGAGTTGCGTCCGCCGTTGAGCAGGACCCAACCTTCGGTCGCGATGGCGGCGCCCAAGTCCCGCGCCTGCGCGAGCAGGGCTTTGTCGCCGCTCTCTCCCGATCCCATCACGCCTATGACCGTACGCACGTTATGGCCTCCATGTTTCGCGGGTGCGCTAGGCGCAACTATCATCCCCGCGCGCGGGAGCGTCAACGCGCGAGGGTGTCGTGTGGGCGTGCGCGAGCCCGCCGGCGTCTCGCGGGTGTACGATTCTTCGAGAGGCGGTCGAGCGTTCGAGGGGGAGCAGCGCATGGAGACGGATGTCCGCGTGAGACCCGGTGCTGCGAAGGCCGCGAAGCGCCTGCTCGCCGGGGTCGTGTTCACTGTCATGGGGCGAGGTCTCGTCGCATGCGCACGGCTCGACTCGCGCGTGCGCGCGGACGCGGCCGCGTGGCCGGACGGGACCGTCGTCACGCTCGAGATCGCGCCGCGCGGTCCGCGGACCACCGTGCGCAAGGTCGGTGACCGGCTCGAGGCCCTCGGAGGTCGCAGGGGCATCGAGGCCACCTTGCTCGTCAGCTTCAAGAACGTCGAGGGAGCCATCCCCGTGCTGCTCGGCATGAAAGGCGTCCTCCAGTCGTTCGCGGAGCATCGCGCCACGCTGGCAGGCGACGTCTCGCTCGGCATCTCGCTGGTGAGATGCCTCCACGTCGTCGAGGGCTACCTCTTCCCCGACCTCATGACCCGCCGCATCCTGCCGCGGCCCGCCACACGCGAGGTCGGGCACCTGCGCGCGTACGCGGGCCTGCTCGCGCGCAGCGCCGTCCTACCAGCCGCCCTCCCCAGTGAAGGAGCGCACGCATGATCCCCGCCTACTACGAGTTCGCGAACACGGCG
>JAUSBS010000031.1 GCA_030651905.1 Coriobacteriia bacterium | reverse complement strand
GGACATGATCATCGCCGAGACCCCCGAGGGCCGTGACATCCCGCTGGCCACGCTGCTCCAGGTCCAGACCGACGACTTCGTCGGCATCCTGGAGGCCATGGACGGCCTGCCCGTCACGATCCGGCTGCTCGACCCGCCGCTGCACGAGTTCCTCGACGACCCGCGCGAGCTGGCTGTGGAGATCACACGCCTGGAGTGCGGCGGTGCCGACGCTGCGGTGCTGGCCCCGAAGCGCCGGCTGCTCTCGCTCGTCGACTCGATGCACGAGATGAACCCGATGCTGGGCCTGCGCGGCTGCCGTCTCGGGATCATGTTCCCCGAGATCTACGGCATGCAGGTGCGCGCCATCGCGCTCGCCGCATGCAAGCTCAAGAAGGAGGGCAAGGACCCCCGGCCCGAGATCATGATCCCGCTCGTCTCCGTGGTCACCGAGCTCGAGACCCTGCGCGCCGAATCCCAGAAGATCGTGGACGAGGTCCAGCAGGCCGAGGCCTGCGTCTTCAACATCCCGATCGGCACGATGATCGAACTCCCGCGCGCCGCCATCACGGCCGACGAGATCGCACCCTTCGCCGACTTCTTCTCCTACGGCACGAACGACCTCACGCAGACCACGTTCGGCTTCTCGCGTGACGACATCGAGTCCAAGTTCCTGCCGCGCTATCTCGAGCGCAAGATCCTCGCACGCAACCCGTTCGAGACGGTGGACTCGGGCGTGGCCGAACTCGTGCGCATCGGATGCGAGAAGGGCCGCAGCGTCAATCCGGGCATCAAGCTCGGTGTCTGCGGCGAGCACGGCGGCGACCCGGACAGCGTGAAGATCTTCCACAAGATCGGGCTCACGTACGTGAGCTGCTCGCCGTACCGCGTGCCGCTGGCGCGCCTCGCGGCGGGACAGGCCGCGCTCGCCGACAAGGCGAAGGTCTCCGACAACAGGTAGGACGCACATCCGTGCACGGCCGGCGCGAAGGGGAAGCGTCATGGTCGGCAGGACGAGACTCATACGCACGACCGGCTCGCCGCTCATCGGCGGCTGGACGCGTCCTGTCCGCAGGGTGTGGCGCTGGATCGCCCTCGCCGCCGCCGTGCTCGCTGTCGCTGCCGCCGTGTGGTACTTCTTCCTCCGGTGAGCGCCGCGGACTCCAGCGCTCCACTGACGCGCGAGGACATCGAGGCCGAGGAGCGTACGCGGCTCTCGCCGCTCGCTGCCTTCTCAGATTCCACGCGCGGGCGCGAGCGCGCGATCGCGCCCGACCGCCTGCGCACGGAGTATCAGCGCGACCGGGACCGCATCATCCACTGCAAGTCGTTTCGGCGCCTGTCCCACAAGACGCAGGTCTTCATAGCACCCGAAGGCGACCACTACCGCACGCGGCTCACGCACACGCTGGAGGTCGCGCAGATCGCGCGGAGCGTGGCCCGGGCGCTGCGGCTGAACGAGGACCTGACCGAGGCGATCGCGCTGGCGCACGACCTGGGGCACACGCCGTTCGGCCATACGGGCGAGGACGCGGTCACGGAGTGTCTGGTGCGGGTCCGCGCCGAACAGGGTGATCGCTTCCCCGACGTCTCCGTCCCGTTCCGCCACGGCCAGCAGTCGCTCCGCGTGGTCGAGGTCCTCGAATACGAAGGCAAGGGCCTCAACCTCACGTGGGAGGTCCGCGACGGGATCCGCTTCCACTCGGGCACCACGGAGCGCGCATCCACGCTCGAGGGGCGCATCGTCGCCACCGCGGACCGCATCGCGTATGTGAACCACGACATCGACGACGCGCTGCGCGGCGGCATCATCAGCGAGGCCGACCTGCCGCGCGAGTGCACCGACGTGCTCGGCACGAGCCACGGCGCCCGGATCGCCACGATGATCCGCTCGATGGTGGAGTGCTCGGCCGCCGAAGGCGACATCCGCATGGCGCCCGAGGCATGGCAGGCCATGATGGCCCTGCGGGCGTTCCTGTTCGAACACGTCTACATGGGCGGGGAGGCCAAGGCCGAGGAGCCCAAGGCGCACGACCTGGTCGTGAAGCTGTTCGACTACTTCCTCAGCAACCCGGACGAGCTGCCGGACGACTACCGTCCGGCCACGGATGCCGAGTTGCCCACCGCGGTCACCGACTACATCGCCGGCATGACCGACCGCTACGCCATCCGGATCTTCGAGCGCCTCTTCGTACCGAGGATCTGGCGCCAGGTCTAGGGGAGCGCCTCCTGCTCGTGACGTGCGAGTTCTTGACATCGACCTTATGCATTGGTGTAAGATGCAGGTGTCAGACAGCGCCAGGCCACGGGAGGCCACGTGTTCTTCTACACCGTCACCGACTCCATTGAGAGCGATCTGTGCGTACTTGAGTCGCTGAAGCAGCGGCTCGACTTCCGCGCGACGCTATCGCGCAGGTGGATGGGACGACTCCGGCGGGAGCTGGCCGCATCTTCTATCGCCGCCTCCACTTCCATGGAAGGCGTCCGCGTGGACGTCCAGGACGTCCGCAGGCTTCTCGTCGGGGACGCGCCAGCGGACGTGACGCCGGACGACGCCGCGTTGGTGGAAGGCTACCGACAGGCGATGGAGTTCGCCTTGGTGCGAGCGGATGCTCGTGCGTTCGAGTGGTCTTCGGACCTTGTCCTCGCGTTGCAGAACTTCGTGCTGGCGCGCTCCTTCGCTCGGGGGGCCGGCAAGTTTCGCGAGGGCACGGTTCGGATCGCCGACGCCACAGGGGGGACGAAGTACCTTCCTCCCGGGGCCGAGGACGTGTCCGCGCTGATGCTGGAGCTCATGACGTGGGCGAACGAGGCAGCCGACGTGCCCGCAGCGATCGTCTCCGCGATGGTCCACGTCGGAGTCGCCGCGATCCACCCGTTCCGCGACGGCAACGGCCGGACCGCTCGCGTGTGTGCTGCGCTGGCGATGCTGCGTGGTGGCTACCGGGCGCCCGAGTTCACGGGCCTCGAAGAGTGGTGGGGATCGCACCTCGGAGGCTACTACTCGTCCTTCGATTGTCTGGGCCCCGTATGGGACGGCGGAGCGGATGTGACGCGATTCGTCGCGACGCACGTCGGCGCGCAGCGGCGTCAGGCGCAGACGGTCGCGGTTCGGCAGGTGGTCGAACGCCAACTGTGGGGAGTTCTCGAGGACATCGTCGAAGAGGACCTCAGCGGTCCGTCGAGGTGGTCGGACGCTCTCTTCGACGCCTTCATGTGTCGGCCGATCACGAACCGCTACTACCGCGGGGTCGTTGACATAGAGATCGCTGCCGCCTCCAGCGATCTGGCGAAGCTGCGCACGGCTGGCGTGCTCGCTGCGCGTGGAGCCGGCGGGGGCCGGGAGTACGTCGGAGCGCCTCGACTGTATCGTCTGGTCGCCGAACGACTGGGGCTGGCCGCAGAGCTGGAGCCCGACGCGAGTGAGGATCAGAGCCGCGACCACGTGCTCGCCGCGCTCGCCCAGCAGGCGCGAGACGAGGACGAATTCGTCGCACGCGAGCCCTCCGTCCGCTACGGGGCACAGTAGGCCCTCCCACACTCCGCCCGCCGACGTATTGAGACCGCCCGTTGAGGCGTGTACACTGCGTATACACGTTGCGAGGGGGCGGTCCGCATGAAGGTCAAGGCGCGCAAGGTCGGCAACAGTCTCACCGTCACCATCCCGAAAGACGTCGTCTACGAGATGCGTCTCACCGCGGACACCGATCTCAACGTCTTCGTGCGCGAGGGTGCTGTCGTGATGGAGCCGGTGCTCGACGAGTGGGACCGGCTCATGATGCGGATGCGCGCGCAGGCCGCAGAGTCCGACATCACCGAGGCCGACGTATTCCAGGCCATAGCGGACGTGCGCGCACAGGCGGCGGCCGAGCGCCGGGCCGCGAAGGCTGCAGCGCCGGACGACGCTGCCTGATGGCTCCACCGCGGGTCGTCCTCGACACCAACGTTCTGGTCTGCGCCGCGCGATGGGGCGGGGTTCCGGGCGCTGTGGTCGGCGCCGCGCGCACCGGCGAGATCGACGGTGTCATCTCCCTGCACATCCTGGGCGAGTTCCGCGATGTGCTCATGCGCCCGGGCTTCGGCCACACGCAAGCCGACGTGGACCTCGCCGCCAGCAGACTTGCCGGCTTCTGCGACGTCCTCGTCTCCAACGCCGTCCCCGGAGCCTGGTGCGCCGACGCGGACGACGATGCCATCGTCCAGACCGCCATCCTCGGCCAGGCCATCTACGTGGTCACCGGAGACGCGCATCTGCTGGACTTGAGCGTCCCGCGCATCCGCTTCGTCACGCCCGCCGAGCTGCTGGAACTCACCCCGTCCTAGAGGTGCAGGGATTCCCGTCGCGCGCGCGAACCTGTTCGCGTATCATGCGCGTATGCTTCGGCCCCCTACGGGCTCGGAGCGCGCGCGGAGAACGCTTCGGGAAGCAGCGGTCTCGCTGGCG
>JAUSBS010000022.1 GCA_030651905.1 Coriobacteriia bacterium | reverse complement strand
GCGCCGCGAGCATCGCGTCCCTGCGTGCCCCGTACGTCGCGGTGAGATCGGCCAGAACGCGCCGCCAGCCGGTGCCGGTCATGTAGTGCTCCGCGACCGACTGTGAGACGGCGCTGCCGCATAGGTCCGCCGCCTGCTTCGCGAGCAGTACACGGGCCAGGATCGGCTTCGGGGCGGACATCCAGCCGAGGCGCAGACCCGGCGCGAGGATCTTGCTGAACGTGCCGAGGTAGATGACGTCGACGTCGAGCGCGCGCAGCGGCAGGATGTGGCCGCCCTCGTAGCGCAGGCGACCGTAGGGGTCGTCCTCGACCACGGGGATGTCGTATTCGCGGGCGAGCTCGAGAAGACGGCGGCGGCGTTCGGGCACGAGTGTCACCCCGGCCGGGTTCTGGAAGTTCGGGATGGTGTAGATGAACTTCGCGCCCCGCGGACCCAGACGGCGCAGCTCCTCTTCGAGCAGGTCGATCCGCATTCCGTCTTCGTCCATCGGGATGCAGTGGATATCAGGCTGGTAGACGGAGAAGGCCTGGAGAGCGCCTACATACGTCGGCCCCTCCGCGATCACGACATCCCCGGGGTCGAGGAAGACCCGCGCCAGCAGATCGAGGCCCTGCTGGGCGCCGGCCGTGACGATGATGTCGTCGGGCCCGAGCCGCACTCCGGACTCGCCCATGAGCCCGACGATCGTCTCTCGCAGCGCGTAGCGGCCTTCGCTGCCGCCGTACTGGAGCGCCGATGCCCCGTCGTGGCGCATCGCATCGCGGGTCGCGCGGGTCACGGCCTCGTGCGGCACGCGGCGCACGTCGGGCATGCCGCCGGAGAGCGAGATCACGTCCGGGCGGGACGCGGCGGCGAACAGGTCGCGCACGGCGGAGGAGCGAACACCCGCCATCCGCGCGGCGTAGCGCCCATCCCAGCGGTCGAAGATCACTCGTGCAGAGCCCATCGCTGTCCACCTGACTCGCGACCCGGGACGCGTCCCGGGAAACACAAAGACGACCCACCCCTATCGACAGGGCGAGGGTCGTCTCTCGCGGTACCACCTGTCTTCGCTCGCGAGAGCACGCAGCTCCCGCAAAGCCTCGACCCCGGTGCGATAACGGTCCGGGAGACCGACCGGCTTCCGGAGCTCGCTTGGCTCCCTGGCCGGGGACTTCGGAGGGGTGGCTGAGCGCTCCTCGCGCCCTCTTCCCTCACGTCCGTGGTGACTCTATGCTCCCTGCCCGCATAACGGCGGCGAAGATTGCCGCGTACCGTATCACCGGGCCGGAGAGAGGGTCAAGCCTCAGCGCCGCCGCGCTCGTCGTATCCGCCGCACGGCCGACTCGACGTCCGGTGGCGCCTCGGTGTGTCCGGCCGCCCACCGTACGACCTCGGAGGCGAGCGCGACCGCGCCTTTGAGCGTGGCGGCGTCGTCGTGCTGGAGCCGGATGCGGAACACGCCTGCGCCGTCGCGAGCGAAGTCCCATGTCGTGGCGCCCCGCAGCGTGTCCGGAGCGCCCGCGAGCGCCATGATCTCGAGCGAGGCGTGCTCCAGCAGGTGCGCGAACTCCGTGTCGCCCAGTTCGTCAGAGAACGTGGCGCCGGTGCCGTTGTCGCAGCGGTGACCGCGCAGTCCGGGCAGGACGCTCAGCGCGCGGGCCGCGGAGCCGGGGCCTTCGGATGTGCGCAGCGGCTCGTGGGGAGCGAACGCGACAGTCAACTCCGCCCGACGATCGTCGTTCGCAGTGATCTCGACGCGCACGTGCGGGCTAGCGGCGGCGCTTGCGGGCCGCGCGGGCGCCCGAACGGGAGCCGAAGTAGTACGCCGCCGACAGTGCGACCGCGACGACCACGGCGCTGCCTATGATGAGCCGCACCCTGTTGCGTTCCAGCAGGTGGCGCGCCTCGTCCGTCGTCATGTCGCGCACGGCGAGCGCCTTGTGGCGCAGGTCGTCGGTGGTGATGCGCTGCGCGGAAGGGACGCGGCGCACGGGGGCCGCCTTGTTCGCGGTCTTCGCTTGCGGCGTCACTTCTGCATCGACCTCACCTTGATCGCAAGAAACACGGTCGAGCCGGTCAGGAACGTCGCTCCGATGGCGAAGAACGTCCACGCGTAGCCGATCACGCTGCCCAGTGCGATGACCGCTGCCACCGCCATGAAGATGAGCGCGATGACGAGCAGCGCCGCAGCGGCGGCAGCGGATGCAAGCGTGAGGCCCAGCCGCTGCAGCGGCAGGACGATCTTCTCGCGGACGGTGGCCTCCGCCTCCTGCTGCACCCAGTCCCGGGCGGTCTCGAGCAAGTCGACCACCGAGTCGAGGATGCGCGCCAGGAAGTCATCCCCTTTCGGGGCTCGTGCGGAGGTGTCGGTCTCTTCGGGCATGCGTGCCTCCGTGGTGGAAGTACCGGCCTTTCAGGGCCGACAAGAGCATACCCAATACGAGAGCCGGTCGCCCGGTCCTACGTCAGCGCCCGAGGATGCGGTAGCTCAGCGTGCCGGTGTGGTACATGCCCAGCGCCCTGGCGGTACCAGGACCGAGATCGAACTCGCGGCCGGAGACGTACGGCCCGCGATCCCTCACGGGGACCACGATCGTCTTGCCGTCGTGCGAGAACTCGACCAGCGTGCCGAACGGGAGCGTCTTGTGAGCGACGATGCGGCTCGACTTCTTGAGGATCCCGCCGCCGGCCATCCCGTGGCCATAGAAGCCGGGGCCGTACCACGATGCCTTCGCCGTGCGCCATCCGGTCGATGCGACGCTGCTCACGCCGATGCTGCGTGCCCTGGCTCGTCTCGCCGCGGCGATGCGGCGCTGCCGGGCAAGGCGACGCTTCCGGGCCGCTGCCGCCTTCACACGCTGGCGCTTGTGCCGCGCCGCGTGTGCGGCCCGCGTCTGAGCCTTAGTGTGGGCCTGGGCCTCAGCCACGCCGCTCACGGCTCCCGACGTAGCCAGCACGATGGCCAGGACGCCGACGGCCAAGACCCTGGACGCCAGGGCGCCCATCGATCGAACACTGCTCTGTACCTTCACACGGACCTCCACG
>JAUSBS010000123.1 GCA_030651905.1 Coriobacteriia bacterium | reverse complement strand
CGTGGCCACGTACACCATGGCGAGGAAGATGCCGAAGAACAGCAGGCTGCTGCCGAGGTCCTTCTCCGCGATGAGGACGACGAGCGAGATGGCCCACATGACGATCAGCGGCGCGAGCTGACGCGCGGGCGGCAGCCACACTCCGAGCACGCGCCGCGTGGACACGGACAGCACCTCGCGGTTCTCCGCGAGATAGGCTGCCAGGAAGAGCACGAGCAGGATCTTGGCCACCTCGGCGGGCTGGAACGAGTAGCTGCCGATGCGCAGCCACAGCTTCGCGCCATTGATCTCGCGTCCGACTACGGCGGGTAGCAGCAGCATCACCAGTCCAAGGAGCATGATCGAGTACTTGTAGCGCCCGACGCGCTCCAGCGACGGGACGAGCACGAGCGTCGCGATCAGGGCTCCCACGCCGGCCAGCAGCCACAGCACCTGCGCCGACGCGAGGTCCGAGCCCTGTCCGGCCGCGTCGAGTCGCGAGAGCATGGCGATGCCGACGCCGGAGAGCACGGCGGCGATGGGCAGCAAGGCCGGATCGGCTCCGGGAGCGAATCTCCGCGCCGCGAGGTGCGCCACGGCGAAGGCGAGCAGCAGTCCCGCCGGCACCCAGAGATCGACGAGGGTGACGCCCGTGCCGACGGCGCCGCGCACCAGCGCGTAGATGAGGAGCACGATCGGCGCGGCAGCGCCGAGAAGGGCGAGTTCGGTGTTCCGCCGCGGCATCGTCGATCTGAGTGGTCGGTCGGCCTTCGCCATGGCTAGGCCCTTCCTACGGCATCGGCGTCGCGGTGGCGTCCGGAGACGACGTCGGCGCCACGCTGGCCTGGAGCTGGTCCGCACGCTCGAGTGCGCTGGCCACGTCCTCGAAGGGGATGCCGGTCCGCAGCCGGGTGGCCAACGGGAGTTCGAGCCGGTCGACCTGGACCGAGGTGCTCCTCACGCGCCAGTGGAGCGACACGCCGCCGAAGGAGCCGGGAACGCCGCGATAGACCGTGACGACACCGCCCTCGTCGATGAGATAGGCCCTCGACCGAGCGTAGGACCAGGCGCCGTACATCGCTGCAGCCGCGAGCGCGATCGCAGCCACGACCCAGAGCAGCCGCGAGGCGATCCTGCGGCCCGACGCCGTGCTCCCGCGCCTGGGCGAGTACGCCTGTGCGGGCGTGCCCGTCAGGTCCACGACCACGACGGTGATGTTGTCGTAGCCGCCGGCCCGGTTCGCCGCGTCGACCAGGGTCTGCGCAGCGCGCTCGGGCTCCTTCTCGGCCATGAGGATCTCGCCGATGAACTCGTCGGCCAGCATCGCCGTCAGGCCGTCCGTCGTCAGCAGCAACCGGTCGCCCGGATAGCCCTCGACCTCGAAGACGTCGGCCACCATGTTCGCGTCCGAGCCGAGTGCGCGGGTGATGACGCTGCGCTGCGGGTGGAAGCGAGCCTCCTCCTCAGTGAGCGTTCCTTCGCGAATGAGCTCGCCGACCATCGAATGGTCGTCCGTGAGTCGCTCGAGGCAACCCTCGTGGAGCAGGTACGCGCGGCTGTCGCCCACATGCGCGATCGCCAGAGAGGCGCCATCGACCATCGCTGCGGTGAGCGTGGTGCCCATGCCCGTCCGGCCGCGGCTCTTCGTCGCCGCAGCGATGACTGCACGGTTCGCTGCCCGGACCGCGCGCCCGAGTGCTTTCGCATCGAGGCGGGCGGGTGCGCTCGCAAGGAGTTCCTCGAGCGCCACGCGGCTGGCGATCTCGCCTGCGCGGTGGCCGCCCATACCGTCCGCCACGGCGTAGAGCGGCGGCTCGATGAGCAGGGCGTCTTCGTTCGAGGCGCGCGTCAGGCCGGTGTCGGTCAGTCCCGCGGCGGGTGTGTGGTGGGACGCGCTCACAGCCGCGTCACCTTCATCCGCACGGTGCCGATGGAGAGTTCGTCTCCGGCTGTCAGGGTGAGGGGCGTCGTGAGCGCGCTTCCATTGAGCACGGTGCCGTTCGTCGAGCCAAGGTCCTCGAGGACCGGTCCGTCCGACCCCGGGACCACCCGGGCGTGTCGTGTGGAGACGAAGTCGTCGGCGATGACGAGTTCGAGCCCCGGTTCGCGGCCGATCTGGATGGTCCGGTCCAGTGCGACGCGCACGCCCTTCAGGGCGGGCGGTCCCGCAGTGACCACGAGCGCGAGCGGGCGCTCCCCGCGCACGGGCGCGCCGGTGCGGACGAGTCCGATCCCGGCACGGATCGCCGCGAAGAGGAACAGGTACAGCAGCGCCAGAAGCAGGAGGCGGCCGAACAGCAGCACGACATCGATCATCGTCAGCTCCGGGCGCGGTGGTAGGTGAGCCTCGTGACGCCGATCTCGACGACATCGCCGTCGCGAAGGCGCGCGCGCGCGACGGGCTCTCCGTTGAGCATCGTGCCGTTCGTGGATTCGAGGTCCTGCAGGTACCAGTCGCCCTCGATGAGGAGCAGCTCCGCGTGGTGCCGCGAGACGTTGGCATCCGCCAGGCACACGTCGCAGTCCTGCAGTCGGCCGAACACCACGCGATCGCCGCGCAAGGCGACATCGTGGTCGGTCTCGCCGATGGTGACCGTGTCGATGCCGGCGGAGAGGGCCTCGGCCTCATCATCTCCGAACAGATCCCGTTCGTAGTCGTAGACACCGGCCACCGACGCGTCGAGGCTGACGGCCTGCGGCTCCGTGACAGCTCCCTCGGCTGGCGCGTGCTCTGCGCTGACCCGGAAGCGTCCGATGCGCAGATCGTCATGCTCGATGAAGCAGACGGTCACTTTGGAGGCGAGGTGATAGCCCGCCTCGCGGGCTCGCTCGGTGACGTAGGTGGACAGCTCGCCGGCGAGCACGGATGCGAAGCGCGCCAGGTTGTCAGTGTCGGCGGGAGAGAGCGCCACGGTGTATGCCACCGGAGCGTAGACCTTCCCGACCCCGACCATGCGACCGTCATCCATGGCGCGACCGAGAGCCTTGGCGACCTCGGCGGGCTGGACGGGTGAGCGGAACGCGCCGGCGAACAGCCCCTCGACGGCGGATGCGACGCGGTCCTCGAAGTCCGAAAGGATGCTCATGTCCCCATCATCGTCGGTCTGCCCGGTCGCGCGTGCGTACTTGTCCTGTTCTGGTCTGTCATTCGTCCGGCTCCGCTGCGATCGGCGGCCCGAGGACAGTGACGAACAGCATCAGTATAAGAGACAGCCCGACTTGGAGGACGACCCGACCGTCGAGCTGTTGGCCACCCGTCACCCACGGGCCCGCGGCAGCGAGCGTCACGACGGATCCCACGAGCACGCCGCCGAGGACGGACGGGCGCGTCGCCCGCCGTGCCGTGAGTGAGACCGCGCCGGCGGCAAGCCCCCAACCGACCACCACCGCGAGTGCGGGCAGCGCTCCGCTCAGTGATGCGTGCAGGCCCGCCGCAGACAGCGGGGCGGCGAGGAAGCGCGGTGCCACATGAAGAAAGGGCGCCTGTGTCGTGCCCGAGGCGACGGCCGCAGTCACGGCGATCGCCCCCGAAGCGGCTCCCGTGGCGATCGCCAGCCACGTGCCCGGCACGAAGAAGCCGATGAGTAGCGGCAGCGCCGGAGCGAGACCCGCGGCGCCGAACAGTGGGGCAAGCAGCGGCACGAGCCCGACCCAGTCGCGACGACGACCGGCGACGACCCACCACAGGGCGCCGATCACGGTCACCGCTAGGCCGAGCACAAGCGAACGCGCGAAGGCGCCTGCGGCGAACAGGATGAGTCCTGCGGCCACGCCGAGCGGAGGAGCCAGCGCGGCCGCGAGCGCTGCGACGAGGGTCGCCCCGAGGGCGGCCGGCAACCCCATCCCGAGCTCCGAGACGCCGGACCATCCGAGCCAGCCGCATACCGTCACGGCGGCGACGCGCCGCAGGAGCGGTTCGGAGGTCACGAGTCGATCCCACAGGCC
>JAUSBS010000115.1 GCA_030651905.1 Coriobacteriia bacterium | reverse complement strand
GCGTTGTTGAAGACCGGGATCGCGATGGCCACCAGGATGCCGATGATCAGCACAACGACCATCAGTTCCACGAGGGTGAACCCGTCTTGGCGATCCACTCTGGGCATCGTGGCTGTCCGTTCGCTCTCGGTCGGGAGACTCTGTCGCCGAACACGCGGGCGAGGTCCGCGCTTCCAGTTTCATCGGCCAATCGCGCCCGCACTTGAGCCGTGCGATGCTCGAAGACGCCGCGCACGCGGTGGAATCGATCATGAGTGTGATACAGCGCACGAAAGGACGTCGCGTTCGATACGGATCGCGGTGAGCTAGAACAGCCCCGACTGCCCGTCATGGGGCGGCGTGAGGCCGAGATGCTCGTACGCCCGCCGAGTCGCCTGCCGGCCTTTCGGCGTCCTGTCGAGGAAGCCCAACTGCAGCAGGAACGGCTCGTAGACGTCCTCGAGCGTCTCGGCATCCTCCGACACCGCACTCGCGAGCGTGTTGAGGCCGACCGGCTTGCCCGAGAACTTCACGATCAGCGTCTCGAGGATACGCACGTCCATCTTGTCCAGCCCGACATGATCGACCTCGAAGAACGCGAGTCCTTCGGCCGCGACATCCTCGGTGATCACGCCGTCGTAGCGCACCTGTGCGTAATCGCGGACGCGCTTGAGCAAACGGTTCGCCAGCCGCGGAGTCCCGCGGCTCCTACGGGAGATCTCAGCGGCACCCTCGCGGTCGATGTCGACGCCGAGGATCCCCGCCGAACGCCTCACGATGGCCTCGAGGTCCTCTGGTGCGTAGTAGTCGAGCCGGAAGGCGATGCCGAACCTGTCGCGCAGCGGGCCGGTCAGCAGCCCCGTGCGAGTGGTCGCCCCCACGAGGGTGAAGCGGGGCACGTCGAGGCGCAGGGACCGCGCCGCGGGCCCCTTGCCGATGACGACGTCGAGCATGAAGTCCTCCATCGCGGGATAGAGGACCTCCTCGACCATGTGGTTGAGGCGGTGTATCTCGTCGATGAAGAGCACGTCCCGCTCTTCGAGGTTGGTCAGTATCGCGGCCAGGTCACCTGGGCGTTCGATGGCCGGGCCGGACGTCGTCTTCATGGACACGCCGAGCTCGTTGGCGACGACTCCGGCGAGTGTGGTCTTGCCCAGTCCTGGAGGGCCGGACAGCAGCACGTGGTCGAGCGGCTCACCGCGCCCACTGGCCGCTTCGATGAGCACACTGAGCGACTCCTTGACCTTGCCCTGGCCGAGATACTCGCTCAGGCGCTTCGGCCGGAGGTTCCGGTCGATCTCGAGGTCATCGGGCGTGTAGCGCGCCGAGACGAGTCGCTCCTGCTCCGGTGTCCAGTCGCTCACGTAGCGGTCACCTCCGAGGCCGGAACGGCACGGACCGTCGAGACATCGCGGCGCCGAGCCAACGCGATCCCGCCGACGAACGTGGCCAGTCCGAACCACATGCACATCGCCACGGGCGGGATGAAGTAGAGCACGAGCATCGACATATCGTCGGCGATGCCGGCCGACGCCATCCACGCGGTGATCGGGACAGCGAGCCCGCTCGCGCCGATGGCCAGTATCCACCAGATCGTCACGCGCGCGTTGCCCTCGTATCGCCCGGCGCGAGCCGCCTTCGTGCCGCCGAGAACCAGCACCGCCCACGGTGCCCCGAGCATCAGGTACCACACGACGGACGCGACCACGCCGCCCGCAACACCCTGGATGCCGGGCACGATGCCCCAGAACACCAGCAACACCGACAGCGCTGAGATCGCGACGCATGCAGCGGCCGAGCCTGCGCGAACGAGCGGCCGCTCGCCGCGCGTGACCACCCAACCCGCGACCGCGACAGCCGCGGGTAGGAGAGCCGCCACGGACCACGTCCCCCACTCCGAGTTCAAGATGGCAACGAGAGCCACGTGCACCGCGACGAGCACGCTCACCGGAGCGAACACCCCCGTGAGGCGCAATGCACGGCGAAGATCGAGTCCCGTCGCGGTGCTCATCTGCCGGAGCCCAACGACTTCAGTGCGAGGCGCAGAAGCTGCTCGGCCGACGCGTCGGTCGGGGCGCCACTCAGGGCCGCCGCGGCCTCCGCGGGTGAGAAGCCCATGGAGAGCAGGGCATCGCGGGCGCCGGCCGCAGCGACCGGCTCCGATCCCACTCCCGCCGACGCAAGATCGGGCAGATCCAACTTGTCCTTCAGCTCGATGATGAGCCGCTGCGCGGTCTTCTTGCCTATGCCCGGCACCGATGACAGCAGCGCGACGTCCTCGCTCGCGAGAGCCCGTTTGAGCGCATCCGGACGCAGAGACGACAGCACCGCCAAGGCGACCTTCGGCCCGACGCCCGAGACCGTTATGAGCCGCTCGAACAAGGCGCGCTCGTCGTCCGACTCGAAGCCGTAGAGCGAGAGATCGTCCTCTCGGACATGCAGGTATGTGTGCACGGTGACCTCGTCACCCTCGACGGGCAGCGCGGCGAGCGAAGTCGTCGACATCGCGAGACGGAAGCCGACCCCACCCACTTCGATCAGTGCGAACGAAGCCGCCTTCGCGACGACCTTGCCGGTCAGGAAGGCGATCACTTCGCCGCCGCCGTGCGCAGGTCGCGGGCGCGAGCGCGCGCCACGCGACAGTTCGCGTGACAGATCGCGACCGCGAGCGCGTCGGCCGCGTGATCCGGCTTCGGTGCCTCGCGCATGCCGAGCACCGCGCGGACCATGTAGGTCACTTGGCGCTTGTCGGCCGACCCATGGCCCGTCACCGCGAGCTTGATCTCGCCGGGTCCGTACTCTCCCACGGGAAGGCCCGCGTCGGCCACTGCGACCAGAGCGGCACCTCGTGCCTGCCCGGTGGCCATCGCCGACCGTACGTTCGTCGAGAAGTAGACGTTCTCCAGCGCGGCCTCGAGCGGCGAGTACAGCGCGATGAGCGAAGCGAGTTGGTCCCGTACCGCCTTGAGCCGCTCGGCCGTCTCGCGCGTCGACGCGGTGGTGATGCAGCCGTGACCGAGGCAGCGGAAGCGGTTGCCCTCGACCTCGACGACGCCCCATCCTGTGTTGGCCAGACCGGGGTCGATGCCCAGGATGATCACGGGTGCGTCGGCTCCCCTCGCATGCTGATGTATCGAACGTATGTTCAGTGTACGGCACGGCGCCGACATTGCGCAAAGACGAAGGTGGACCCTTCTAGGCGAAGGCGTCGAACTCCGGACGGAAGAGTACGGACGTCATCGCCGGTCGCACCTCGAAGGCCTTGAGGACGAGAGCCTGGAACGCCTCCGCAGGCGCATCGTAGGCGCATCGAAGATGCAGACTCGACGCGGGCTCGAACCCGAACCGGGCGTAGTAGCCGGGATCTCCCAGGACGACCACGACGTCAGCGCCTATCTCGCGACTCGCGTCGATGCCTGCTTCGACGAGTGCGCGGCCGATGCCGCTCCGGCGATGCGCGGGCGCGACCGAAAGGGGCGCCAAGCCCAGCGCAAGGCGGTCACGCGAACTCATGGGGTCGAATGCCAGAGGCGTGAAGGCGATATGGCCGACGACCTCTCCCTCGAGTTCGGCCACGAGAGACAGGAACGGCCGGGCGGTCGATCTCAGGGCGTCGACGAGGCTCGCCTCGCCGCTGTCCGGGAACGCGGCCGCCACGACCGCGCGTATCGCGAACAGA
>JAUSBS010000110.1 GCA_030651905.1 Coriobacteriia bacterium | reverse complement strand
GACGACGGGGACCCCCGCGCGGTCGGCCCACACGCGGAGCTGCTCGATGGCAGCGGCACGGTAGGTGTCGGCCGAGCCGACGACGACCTTGCGTCGGGCCGCTGCGGCCTCGGCCGCGATCTTGCCGACCGACGTGGTCTTGCCGGTACCGTTGATGCCGACGAAGAGGACGGTGAGAGGCGACTGCGCGAGTGGGTCCGGTGCGGCCGGGAGTTCCTCGGCGACGATGTGCGCGAGGGCTGCGAGTACGGCGTCAGCATCCGCCAGATCAGCGCGGCGGGCCTCGGTGCGGAGCCGGGAGACTATCTCGGTCGTGGCCAGAACCCCCATGTCCGACCCGATGAGCGCCTCTTCCAGGCCGTCCCAGAACTGGTCGTCCAGCGACGGGCCACGGCCGACGAGAGTGGCGACGCGCTCGACGAGTTGCTCACGCGTACGCGACAGGCCGGACGAGAGGCGGTCGAACCATGTCGAGTTCACGGGGTCGTCTCCACGAGGACACCACTGCGGTCGAGCCGTTGGCTCACGACCTTGCTGACGCCGTCGGACTGCATGGAGACACCGTAGAGCACGTCGGCCATCTCCATCGTCCGTCGCTGGTGTGAGACCACGATGAACTGGGTGCGCGTGCGCAGCGTGTCGACGAACGCGATGAAGCGGCGCAGGTTGCTGTCGTCGAGTGCGGCCTCTACCTCGTCCAGCACGTAGAACGGACACGGGCGCGTGTGGTAGAGGGCGAAGAGCAGCGCGAGTGCCGTGAGCGACTTCTCCCCTCCCGACATCAGCGTCATCTTCTGAAGCTTCTTGCCGACCGGCTGCGCGATGACTTCGATTCCGGTCTGCTCCGGGTCGTCCGGGTCCGTCATGCGAAGCTCGGCGTGTCCGCCCGGGAAGAGCACGGTGAACACGCTCTGGAAGTGCGTGTTGACCTGCTCGAACGTCTCGAGGAAGCGGTCCCGCATCTTGCGGTCGATGGCGCGCACGACCCTCTGGAGTGCTTGGCGGGAGGACGCGAGGTCGTCGATCTGTCCCCCCATGAACTCACGTCGATGCGTCAGAGCATCGAATTCCTCGACGGCGAGCTCGTTGACCGGACCCATGTTCGCCATCTGCTTGCGTATGCGGTGCGCGCGATCCCGGGCCTTCTCGAGGTCCTCGAGTCCCGGGAGTTCGAGCGCTCGCTCGATCGGTGTGTCGAAGTCGTCCACGATCCGCGCGACCGCGGCGTCCACCTGGAGCTGGAGCTGGCCCTTCTCGACCCGGACATCGGCCATGGCGGCGTTCTCAGCGTCCACCCCGGCCTGGGCCTCGCGCACGGCTTCCTGAGCGGAGTGGATCGTCTCGCGCAGTGACTCGGAGTCTGCGGCCTCGAATCTCGCTCGGTCGCGCAGCTTGACGGCCCAGTGTTCCGCACGCTCCAGCAGACCGGCATAGAGGTCGTGAACGGGCTGTATACGGTCGCGAAGCAGTTCCAGGGCAGCTTCCGTCTCGACCGAAGCACGCAGCGTCTCGGTGATCTCCGTCAGGTCGGACGTGGCGGTCGTGACCTGGCGCTTGATATGTACCTCGCGCTCAGAGACGGTCGCGACGTCGACCTGGCACTGCGACAGGCGGTCGCCGATGGCGGCCTCGTCACGGAAGCGGTTGTCACGGAGTTCGCGCTTGAGCGCGCCCTCCTCTTCCAGCCGCTCGATCTCGGCCTCCGCCCCGGTGATGCGTTCCGCGATCGAATCGCGCGCGGGAACGTCCTTCGCCGTCCGCTCCCCGATGGCCGACTGACGGGTGGCTATCTTGGCGGTCTCGGCGTCCAGGTCGGTCAGCGCCTGTTCCAATCGGCCGACGTCCGAGAGCAGCGACGCGTGCTCTCCCGTGAGCGCTGCGAGCGACTGCCCGAGTTCGAGTGCATCCTGCTGGGCCGCACCGACCGCCTCGTCGGCTTCTGTGACCGCGGCCTCGGCGTCACCGGTGCGGGAGAATGCCGCCTGTTCGTCATCGTGGAGCTCGTTGATGCGCCGCTTGCGTGCCAGGACCGATGACGTGGGATCGACGCTGGGACCGAGCGTGATCTTGCCTGAAGGCCAGACCATGTGACCCTCGTCGGTTGCGTAGCGGACGCCGGGAGCGCGCTTGACCGCGTCGAGGGCTTCGACGAGCGTCGGCACGTACCAGACGTCCCCGAGCAGGGACTCGATGGCCGGACGGACCGTCGCGTCGCAGGTCACCGCATCGACCAGACGTGTACCGATACGGGGACCGGATGGTGCGGGCGGGGCTGCTGCGGCATCCACCGGCAGGACAGCGATGTCTCCCGCCTCGTGGTCCTCGAGCATGCGCACGAGACCCGTGGCGGCGGCCCTGTCCTCGACCAGGACGCAGAACAGGTCGCTACCCAGGGCGCGCTCCACGACCTTCTCGAGTGAGGGATCGACGGAGATGCTGTCCGTGACCGGGCCGATGAGCCCGGGGATGCGCGCCTCTGACGAGAGCACCCATGCGAGCGCGGGCGTGGCGGTGGCGAACGCCCGATCGACCTCTTCGAGGCCCATGGCCTCCGCGCGCACGCCAGAGAGAGCGTCCCGGGTCTCGTCCAACGCCTTGCGACGCGATTCGAGTACCCGGACGCGCTTCTCGACGTCCGAGTCCGCGAGCTGGAGCTCCTTGGCTGTGCGATTGCGCGCCTGTTCGAGTTCGCCGAGGCGGGTACGACGCGCTGTGAGCGTGGCCATGAGCGAGATGCGCTGCCCGCGCAGGGCCTCGGTCCGCTCCTCGAGAAGCTCGACCTCGAGCTTGTAGGCGGCGAACGCCTGCTCGAGTGAGGCATGGTCGGCCTTCGCGTCATCGGCCTCCTTGCGGGCGCGACGGATGGCCTGGTTGACCGCCGTGAGTTCCTCCTCGGCGGCCGTACGCTCCTTGCGCGCGATCTCCGCCTCACGGCGCAGCTCACCGAGACGGGTGTAGAGCCCCTTGAGCTGGGCATCGGACGTGGTGCGTTCCTCGGTGAGCTGGACGAGCTCGGTCTCGCGCCTCGTCCGCCGTGACTCGCTGATGTGGACCTTCGCGCGCAGCTCGGAGAGCTTCTCGACGAGGTTCTTGCCCTTCTCCTCGAGCAGGAGGAGTCCGGCGTTGAGCCGCTCCAGAACCGCCTGCAGGCGGCGGCGCTGCTCGCCCAGATCCCCGACGAAGAGCCCCTTCTCCTCGAGGAGGGACTGGAAGTTGCCGAGCTCGCGCTCCTTCTCGGCGAGGCGGTAGCGTGCCAGCTCGATCTCGGCGTCCTGCTCGCGCTCGCGCTTGGACATCGCGTCCCAGTCGCCGTGCAGGACACGAAGGTCGGCCACCGCGAGCGAGACTTCGAGGTCGCGCAGTTCCTGCTGGAGCGATCCGGCCTCGCGGGCCTTGTCGGCCTGCCGCTGCAACGGCCGGAGCTGGCGGTCGACCTCGCCGAGAACGTCGCGTGCGCGCTCGAGGTTGGTATCCATCGACGTGAGTTTGCGCAGGGCGCGTTCCTTGCGCTTCTTGTGCTTGAGGACGCCGGCTGCCTCCTCGATGAGTGCGCGCCGGTCCTCAGGCTTCGAGTTGAGGATCTCGTCGAGACGACCTTGGCTGATGATCGAGTGCGTGTCGCGTCCGAGACCGGAGTCGTGCAAGAGGTCGTGGACGTCCATGAGACGGCATGGAGAGCCGTTGATGAGGTACTCGGATTCGCCGCTGCGATACATGCGGCGGGTGATGGTGACCTCGGTGAACTCCAGCGGCAGCGAGCCGTCGGTGTTGTCGAGAACGAGGTCGACCTCCGCGACGCCGACGGCCTGGCGGCCGGACGATCCGGCGAAGATGACGTCTTCCATCGCGTTGCCGCGAAGTGTCTTGGCGGACTGCTCGCCAAGGACCCACAGGATGGCGTCGGTGATGTTGCTCTTGCCCGACCCGTTCGGGCCCACGACGACAGTGACGCCGCGCTCGAGACGCATCGGCACCCGGTCCGCAAAGGACTTGAAGCCCTTGAGGGTCAGCGACTTCAGATGCAACGCGTAGTCGACCCTTCCCATGCAAGCGTGTGGACGAGACCGGGGCGCGACATCGAGGCTCGAGGCGCGGCTCCCAATGCTATCACAGGCCGGGCATACGGCCGGCCTGCTGGAAGGTCCGGATCCGCCTTCACTCGAAGGAGTTCAAGGCCTCCGCGGCGGCGGCCTGTGCCGCGGCCTGCTTCGTGTGACCGCTACCGTGTCCGAGCACTCGACCGCCGAGGACCGCCTCGACCATGAAGCAGCGCTCGTGGGCCGGACCGCCCTCCGAGACGACCTCGTAGGACGGCAGGCCGAGACCGCGGGCCTGCGTCGCCTCCTGCAGGCGGGTCTTCGGGTCGGTGAGCTCTGCTAGCAGGACCTCCGGGCGGAGTCTGGATCCAAGGGCCCCGAGAATGAAGCCCCTCGCGGCCTCAAGGCCTCCGTCGAGGTACACGGCGGCAGAGATCGCCTCGAAGACGGCCTCCAACACGGAGGCGCGGTCCCTGTCGCCCGCTCGCGTGGCGCCGCGTCCGAGGCGGACGAGGTCCGGCACGCCGATGTCGCGCGCGGCGTCCGCAAGCACACCGCCGCGCACCACCGAGGTCCGCATGCGCGTGAGGTCGCCTTCAGGGCGCTGAGGGAAGCTCTCGTGCAGGAACTCGGAGACCACCAGGCTCAGGACGGAGTCGCCGAGGAACTCGAGGCGCTCGTAGTCCTCACCACCGTGTTCGGCCGCGAAGGAAGAGTGGGTGATCGCCCGCAGGAACAGCTCGGGATCCGCGAATGTCAGCCCGACGCTGGCCGCGAGGACCGCGGCGTCGGGATCACCGGCGCGAGGAGATGTGGGCACCGGTCAGGCCCGACGCAGCAGGATGGTGGCGTCGTGCCCACCGAACCCGAAGGAGTTGCTCATCGCTACATCGAAATCGGACTTCCGCGCGACATTGGGCACGTAGTCGAGATCGCAGGCGGGATCGGGATCCGAGTAGTTGATCGTCGGAGGCAGCATTCCGGCCTCCATGGCCTTGATGCATGCAGCGGCCTCGACCGCTCCGGCGCCGCCGAGCAGGTGACCCATCATCGACTTCGTCGACGACACCGGAGGCACGTCCGGTCCGAAGGCGCGCTTGACCGCGAGCGTCTCGGCAGCGTCGCCCTGTTCGGTCGACGTGCCGTGCGCGTTGATGTAGCCCACGTCCGCCGGAGCTATACCGGCCTGCTCGAGCGCCGCGACCATGGCTCGACGGGCGCCGTCGCCATCCGCGGCGGGGCTGGTGATGTGGTAGGCGTCGGCCGATGCACCGTACCCGATCACCTCGGCGAGGATGCGTACGCCACGAGCGACGGCGTGGTCCCACTCCTCGAGGACCAGGATGGCACCTCCCTCGCCCATGACGAACCCGTCCCGGCCGGCGTCGAACGGGCGCGAGGCGCCCTGCGGGTCGTCGTTGCGGGTGGACAGCGCCCGCGCGGCACAGAAGCCGGCCAACCCGAGTGGTGTCACGCCCGCGTCGAAGCCGCCGGTCACGACGATGTCGCTCTGTCCTCGACGGATCGACTCGAAGCCCTCACCTATCGCGTGCGTGCCGGTCGCGCATGCGGAGACCGGTGCCCAGTTGACGCCCTTCGCGCCGTACTTGATCGAGATGAGGCCGGCCGCAAGGTCCACGAGCATCATCGGGATGAGGAACGGGCTGATGCGGGACGGTCCGCGTTCCAGCAGCGTGCGCGTCTGCTCCTCGAACACGTGGAGCCCGCCGATGCCGCTGCCGACGATGACACCGACCCGATCGGCCTCGTCCGGGTCGATCGTCTCCAGGCCCGCCTGCCGCATGGCCTCGTCCGCCGCGACCATCGCGAAGTGCTGGAAGCGCGACATACGTCGTGCTTCCTTGCTGGAGAGTACCTGCGATGTGTCGAGATCGACGAGGCCGGCGAAGTGGACGGGGTACTCGGTCGTGTCGAAGGTGTCGATCGCGCGGATACCCGATCGGCCCGCCGCCAGCGAAGACCACATCTCGTCGCAGCCGATGCCCACCGGACACACGACGCCCAGTCCGGTCACCGCTACGCGTCTCATGCTCCGGCTCCCTCGGCGGCCATGCAGTACTGCGCGACGAGCCGCTCCATCAGAGTCGAGACGGTCGGTATGTCATGGATGCGTCCGACTCCCCCTCCGGTGAAGACGAGTCCGTCCTCGACATCACCGGACTGTGCCTTGATGAGCTTGTCCATGATGCAGAACTGCTTGCCGCACTTCTTCAGACAGGCGACACAGCGTTCGATGGCCGGCTCCGTGCCGGCGTCCAGCCGCTGCGTCAGCGGGTTGCGAAGCGCGCGCCCGGGAAGTCCCACGGGGCTTCGCACGATGACCATGTCCGCGTCGGTCGCCTCCACGTACATGCGCTTGAAAGCGTCCGGTGCGGACGACTCGACGGTGGCGGCGAACCTTCCGCCGATCTGGACACCCGCGGCGCCGGCAGACATCAGCTCGAAGATGTCCGCGCCGTCGACGATGTTGCCCGCGGCTATCACCGGCAGGTCCACTGACTCGAGGATCTTCGGGAGGAGTTGGCGGACGGGTTCGTCCGTGCCGAGGTGGCCGCCCGCGTCACTGCCTTCGACCACGACCGCGGCCGCACCGAACTTCTGGCTCAACTCGGCCACGCGTGGAGACCCGACGATCGGGACCATGGGCACACCCGCCTCGCGCGTCCACTCGAAGACGTCGCGAGAGAAGCCGGCACCCGAGATGACCAGGTCGATCCCCTCGGCCAGCGCGGTCTTCACGAGTTCGGCGAAGTTGCGCACCGCGACCATGATGTTGACGCCGACGACCCCGTCGGTGACGGCGCGCGCGGCTCGGATCTCAGCGGCGAGCTCCTCCGGCGTCAGCCCCGAGCCGGCGATGATACCGATGCCGCCGGCCTGGGCGACCGCCGCCGCGAGTGGCGCGAGCGAGATCCGCACAGCCATGCCGCCCTGGATGATCGGTAGACGTGATGTCACACGTCCGATGGTCAGCGAAGGGAGTTCCACGTATGAGTCCTCACGCTCTTACGATGCACGGACCCGGCGCCCCGCTCTCCATGATGAGGGGACGCCGGGCTCGGGCGCTACGCGACAACTGGCAAGCGGTGCGCGGTGAGGCGCGCCGCTTGAGAGACGTTTCCTAGATGCTCTCGGTGATGAAGCCGACAGCGTCGCCGACGGTCTTGATCTTCTCCGCCTGCTCGTCGGGGATCGAGACACCGAACTGCTCCTCGAGGGCCATGACCAGCTCGACGATGTCGAGCGAGTCGGCTCCCAGGTCGTCGACGAACGCAGCGTCTTCAGTGACGTCGTCCTCTTCCACGTTCAGCTGCTCGACGATGACCTCTTTGACCTTGTCGAAGATCTCCTCATGCTCCATGTGTGGCGTGACACCTCCCTTGTGGGTCGTGCTACTCGGGGGCCGCGGTGCGGCCCGGTTGCGTTGCAGTCTATGCGAACGTCATGCCGCCGTCGACGGCGAGTATCTGCCCTGTCACGTATGAGGCGTCGTCACTGCAGAGGAACGCCACGGCCGAAGCGACGTCATCGGCGCTACCCAGACGGCCGAGCGCGATCTGAGTGGCGATCGCATCCCGCTGCTCGTCGCTGAGCTTGGAGGTCATGTCGGTGGCGATGAAGCCCGGAGCCACCGCGTTGCAGCGGACGCTGCGGCTGGCCAACTCACGCGCTGTGGTCTTCGTGAGGCCGATGACCCCTGCCTTGGCGGCCGAGTAGTTCGCCTGCCCTGCGTTGCCCATCATGCCCACGACGGAAGTGATGTTGACGATGCACCCGCTCCGGGCCTTCATCATCGGTCGCGCGGCGGCGCGTGTCATGGCGAAGACACCACCCAGGTTCGTGCGGATCACCGCGTCCCAGTCGTCGTCCGACATGCGGACGAGCAACCCGTCTCGGGTGATGCCCGCATTGTTCACGAGGATGTCGAGTCGCCCGAACTCAGCGATCGTGGACTCCACGAGGGTCGTGCACGCGGACGGGTCCGAGACATCGGCCTGCAGTGCGACCGCTCGTGCGCCTTGGCCGACGATCTCAGCCACCAGGGCCTCGGCCGCTGACCGGCTGCCGGAGTAGTTGACCGCCACGGTGGCTCCATCCGCGGCCAGGCGGCGTGCGATGGCGGCGCCGATCCCGCGCGACGCCCCGGTCACGAGTGCGGTCCTGCCCTGTAGCGTCATCGTTCCTCCAGCTCCTCAACGACCGTCTCGACCCCGGTCTCTTCAAGCCCCATAGCCTCGAGCCCGTCCACGCGCCGGGCAAGGCCCCTGAGCACAGCGCCCGGCCCGCACTCGACTACAACGGTGGCGCCGGCCTGCTGCAGAGCCGACATGGTCTCCGTCCAGCGGACCGGAGATGTGATCTGGGCCGCCAGACGCTCGCGAAGTGTCCCAGCATCCGTCGCGGGCGTGGGGCCCGCGTTCTGGACCACTGGAACCGGGATGTCGTTGAACGCGGCGCGCTCGAGAACCGCGCGGAAGTCGGCTGCCGCTGGCTCCATGAGCGGGCTGTGGAACGGACCAGCCACGTTGAGTGGAACGAGTCTGCGGGCACCCGCCTCCGACAGCGCGCGCGTGGCCTCGCCGAGTCCCTCGTAGGTGCCCGACAAGACGACCTGTCCGGGTGCGTTGTCGTTGGCCACCCACACACCACCGAGGTCGGCGACACAGGCGGCGATCACGGCGCTGTCCATCCCGATGACGGCCATCATGCCGCCCGGCGTGTCCGCCGCGCACCGCGCCATGAGGCGGGAGCGTTCCACGACGAGCTCGAGGCCGGCTTCGACCGAGAAGGCTCCAGCGACCGCAAGAGCCGCGAGCTCGCCCAGACTGTGCCCGGCGAAAGCCACGGGTACCGCGCCATGCTCCAGCAACGCACTCCCCCACGCCCAGTCCGCAAGGTAGAGGAGTGGCTGAGCGGCTCGTGTGTCGGCCAGTTGGTCGGGCGTGCCGTCCGTGGCGATATCCCGCAGATCGAGGCCTGAGAGCGCCTCCGCGGCGTCGAGCAGACGGATGACAGGGTCGGGATCAGGCAGGGACGCCAGCATGCCGTGTCGCTGGGATCCTTGACCGGGGAAGACTGCTGCGAACCGTGCGGTCATGAGTGATCGCTCCGCGTGTGAGGTGGCTAGGAGACGCGCGCGCCCAGGGCTCGCATGAGCGCCTCGGCATCGGCGACCAACTCATGGACGATGTCGGCCGCGGGCTCGATCGACACGACCATGGCTGCGCACTGCCCAGCCATGACGGAGCCCATGTCGACGTCACCCTCGCGCATGCACAAGGCGAGTCTGCCGGCGCCGAGCGCCTCGATCTCGTCGGGCCTGTTCGCGGAGTCGAGCTTCTCGATCTGGCGAGAGAGCTTGTTCTTGAGCACGCGAACGGGGTGTCCTGTCGAGTATCCGGTCACCACCGTGTCGCGATCCTTCGCCTTGAGGACCCGCTGTTTGACGGCCGGGTGGATGACGCACTCTGTGGCGCACATGAAGCGGGTCCCGATCTGGACGCCCTCCGCTCCAAGAGCGAACGCCGCGGCGACGCCACGTCCGTCGGCTATCCCACCCGCGGCGATCACCGGCACGTCGAGCGCATCGACGAGCTGCGGTGTGAGGACCATCGTCGTGAGCTCTCCGATGTGTCCGCCGGCTTCCATCCCCTCGCCGATGATGGCGTCCGCGCCGATCGACTCGAGTCGCTTGGCGAGCGCCACACTGGGGGCGATGGGCAGGACCTTGATGCCCTTCGCCTTGAGCGCATCCATGTATCTGCCCGGATTGCCCGCCCCGGTGGTGACCGCGTGCACGCCCTCGGCAAGTACCATCTCGACGATGTCGTCGATGTGCGGCGTGAGCAACATCAGGTTGACGCCGAAGGGGCGGTCGGTGGCGCGCTTGGCGCTCCTGATCTGCTCCCGCAGAAGGTCGGTGGGCATGTGACCAGCACCGATGACTCCGAAGCCACCGGCGTTACTGACCGCGGCCGCGAGTTCCCACGTGGCAGTCCATGCCATGCCGCCCTGGATGATCGGATGCTCGATGCCGAGCAGCTCCGTGACACGGGTGCGCATGGCCATCTAGCTGATCTCCTTCTTGGTCCAGCGAACCACGGCCGCGCCCCAGGTCAAGCCGGCTCCGAATCCCACGAGCACAAGGATGTCGCCGGACTTGAGGTTCCCAGCAGTATACAGGCCGTCGATGGCCAACGGGATCGAGGCGCTGGACGTGTTCCCCGTGCGTTCGATGGTGCTCACGACACGCTCGTGGGGTACGCCCAGACGGTCTGCGATCGTGTCCAAGATCCGCTGGTTGGCCTGATGCGGGACGAACCACGTCACGTCGTCGACCGTGAGGTGCGACTCTCTGAGCGCTTGTCGCGTGACCTTCGGGATGGCCCGGACGGCGAACTTGAACACCTCGTTGCCGTTCATCTTGAGGAACGCATCGGCCGGGACGGGGGCGGTGGTCTGCGCGTAGAGCAAGTCGGCCCCATGGCCGTCGCTGCCGAGGTGTACTCCGAGGACGCCTTGCTCCTTCGACGCCTGGAGGACGAACGCTCCGGCACCGTCTCCGAACAGCACGCACGTCGAGCGGTCGGTGAAGTCGACCAGACGCGTCAACGCGTCGGCGCCGATCACCAGGACAGTCTTGGCGCGCCCCGATTCGATCGCGGCCGTGGCGTGCTGCAGCGCGAAGATGAAGCCGGTGCAAGCGGCGTTGAGGTCGTACGCCGGACACGTGAGCCCCAGCTTCGCCTGAGTGAGGCATGCCGTGGATGGGAAGGCCATGTCCGGCGTTGATGTTCCCACCACGAGAAGGTCGACCTTCTCGGGAGCGATGTTCGCATCCGCGAGCGCGCGCTCGCCCGCGCGGGCGGCCAAGTCGGAAGTCATCTCATCGGGACCGACCATCCGCCGTTCGCGGATGCCGGTCCGGGTCACGATCCACTCGTCGGAGGTCTCCACCATCCGCGCGAGGTCCGCATTGGTGAGAACGTGCTCGGGCAGATACGAACCGACGCCGATCACGGCTGCGTGAGTCATGTGGGGGATCCGCCTCGCAGGTGCCCTAGGGGTCGCGGTCTAGGAATGGTACACGACCGCGCGGTGCAACACATCCATACCCTAAGACTCGAGCGCCTCCGCGATGCGCTCGACCAACCCGCCACGGACCGCGGTCGCTCCCACACGAAGGGCCGACGCGACGGCTTTGGGCCCGGAGCTGCCGTGCCCGATCAGCGCGAGCCCGGCTACGCCGAGCAACGGCGCGGCGCCATGGCTGTCCGGATCGAGGCGGTCGCGCATCGACTGCAGCGACGGTTTGAGGACCGCGGCGGCGACCTTGTTCACTGGTGACGAGAGCATGGCGGCCTTGAACTGCCCGAGCAGCGCCTTGCTCATCCCCTCCATCAACTTGAGCGCGACGTTTCCCGTGAACCCGTCCGTGACGATCACGTCCGCCCCGCCCGCGGGGATGTCCCGACCCTCGACGTTGCCGATGAATCCCGGGACCTGGGCGGCCATGAGCGCGTGAGCCTCCTGCGCGAGAACAGAGCCCTTCGTCGCCTCCTCACCGATGTTGAGCAGCGCGACGCGTGGCACGGGCACGCCGAGCACCGTGCGGGCATAGGCCGCGCCCATCACAGCGAACTGGACGAGATGCTCCGGCTTGCAGTCGGCGTTGGCGCCGATATCGAGCAAGACGACGGGGAGATCGACCGTGGGGATGACCGTTGCGATCGCCGGTCGCGAGACGCCCTTGATGCGGCCCATGACGAGTGTCGCGCCCGCCATCATCGCTCCTGTACTGCCTGCCGAGAAGAACCCATGCGCGCGGCCGTCCTTGACGAGACGGCAGCCGACGACGATCGAACTGTTCTTCTTGGCGCGGATGGCAGCTGCCGGATGCTCGTCCATCCCGATGATCTCGGAGGCCACGACGGCTTCGACACGCTCGTGCGCGGACGCGTAGGCCGACACGACATCGGCAGGTCCCACCAGCAGGACCTCGAGTCCGGGGTCCGCGGCGAGCGCTGCCGTCACACCTTCGAGGACCGCGGCGGGAGCGTGATCGCCCCCCACGGCGTCGACTGCGATGCGGATGGGCGAAGAGGATGACATGGATGCTCCGTCCGAATCCGGGCTAGACGCCGAAGGCTGCGAGCAGCTCGTCCACACGGACACCCTCGACGAAGATGTCCCGGATTCTATCAGCCTTGCCCGGACCATGGAGTCGCACTCTTCCCATGAGCGCTTCCATGCGTTCGACGGCTGTGAGCGTGTCCATGTCGACCATCAGCATCGGCACGCCGAGCTGGTCGGCCCGTGCGAGGACGATCGAAGACGGAGGTATGTTCCCGGTCAGGATGATCGCCCGGGTGGACGTCTCCAGCGCGGCCAACTGGACGTCGGGACGGTCGCCGCCCGTGATGACGGCCTTGTGCGCCTTGCGTCTGAAGAACCGCAGCGCCTTCTCCTGCCCCATCGCGCCGACCATGAAGGTCTCGACGTTCTCGTCGAGATGCTCCTCCGCGGTGAGGATCGATGCGCCGAGGGCATCCACGATCTCCCCTACCGTCACCGAGGACAGCATCGGGTCCGCAGGGAGGGATCCGAAGAAGCGCACTCCCATCCGCTCGAGGTACGGCCCGGCATGATCGAGCACAGTCGGGCGGTCGGACTCGCGAACGTGGTTGTACACGGCGCCGACGAGCCTCGGGCCGAGGCAATCGCGAGCGTTGAGGAGCGCGTCCGGCAGATGCAGTCCGGCGAACTTCTCCACGAGCAGGATCCTCGCATCCAGGAGTGACGCGGACTCACACAGCGCCAGGCCCACCGTCATGCCCTGCGAGACATCCGACGGACCCTCGATGATGACGACGTCACGCCCGGCCGACGCGCGCGAGTACGCGTCACGCACCTTGGGAAGAACATCGTCCACGCGCCCGGCGAGTACGTCCTCCATGAACGACCTCGTCCTGATCACAGGACAGACGGCGTCCGCGGGGCCTGGGCGCTGCAGGAGGCGGTTCACGTACGCAGCGTCCTGATCGGTCTCCACGCCGTCGACCAGCGCCGGCATGGTGCCGTACGGCTTGAAGTAGCCGACATCCCTTCCCCGCGCCTCGAGTTCCTTGATCAGCGCTATGCACACGCCGCTCTTGCCCGAGAAGGGCATCGTCGATGAGACCACGATGGCTTTCATGGTGCTAGCTCACCCTCCGATCCCGATGCGCACGTCCGCGACGACAGCTCCGCCGCCGCGATCCATGACGATGAGTGGGTTGATGTCCATCTCCGTGATGTCGGGGAACTCCACCGCGAGCGCGGAGACGCGCACGAGGACGTCGACGATCGCGTCGATGTCCGCGGGGGCCTGACCTCGAGCGCCACGAAGCAATCCGAAGCCGCGGATCTCGGAGATCATCTCGCGGGCATCCTCGGGCGAGACCGGACACAGACGGAACACGACGTCGTGCAGCACTTCGACGTAGATGCCACCGAGGCCGAACATGAGCAGGGGTCCGAACTGAGGGTCGCGATCCACCCCGACGATGACCTCTCGGCCCGCAGGTACCATCGCCTGCAGGGTGACGCCCCAGACGTCGGCGTCCGGCATGCGGTCGCGCGCAGCGCCGATCACCGCCTCGTAGGCGGCCGCCAGTTCTCCCTCGCCCTTGATGCCGAGCCGGATACCGCCGATGTCGGACTTGTGCAGGATGTCCGGGCTCGCGATCTTGAGTGCGAGCGGGTAGCCGATCTCTGCGGCCAGGACGCGCGCGGACGCGAGGTCTCTGGCCAGCGCGCTCGCAGGTGTCGGAAGACCGTACGCCTGCGCGATGGAGCTGGCGCCTTCGTCGGTCACGAACGTGCGCCCGGCCGCACGAGCAGAGTCGATCCGGGCGCGTACGGTATCCCGATCGGCATCGATGGGCGGCGCGACGGTCCGGGGACGCGTTCGGTTCTCGCGGACACGCTCCATGGCCGCCAGCGACGCGATGGCGCGCTCGGGGAACTTGTACGCCGGGACCCCACCATCGGCCAAGACGCGCGACGCCTCGGCGACCGCGTCCGCTCCCATGAAGCACGCAAGCGTCGTCACGCCCGTGCGCGTGGCGAAGTCCACGACGGACCGCGCGGTCTCCACCGCCTGTGTCGGCGCCTGCGGCGTGAGGACCACAAGCACGGAGCGCACGTTCGGATCGCGCGACAACGCGTCGAGCGCGGCAGAGTAGCGCGCGGCGAGGGCGTCTCCGAGCACATCGACCGGGTTGAACAGCGCGGCCGCCGCCGGAAGCGCCTCGCGCAAGGCGTCGGTCGTGCTCCGGTCCAGCCCCGCGAGTGTCACACCGTAGAAGTCGCATGCGTCGGTCGCCATGATCGCGGGACCGCCGGCGTTGGTCAGGATGGCCAGACCGGGGCCGGCGGGCAGCGGTTGGCGGCTCAACGCCTCTGCGAAGTCGAAGAGGTCCTGCACGGTGTGTGCGCGGATGACGCCGGAGCGACGGAATGCGGCGTCGTAGGCGGCGTCCGACCCGGCCAGGCTGCCGGTGTGTGATGAGACCGCCCGCGCACCCGCGTCGGAGCCGCCCGACTTGAGGACGACGAGCGGCTTGACGGCCGTGAGCTTTGTAGCGGCCTCGACGAACGCGGGGCCGTCCGCGATCGATTCCAGGTACGCGACGACCGTGCGAGTGCCATCGTCTTCGCGCCAGATGTCGAGCAGGTCGCTTTCCGACACGTCCGCGCGGTTGCCGAGCGACACGAAGGACGACAGGCCGATGCGCCGCCCCTTCGCCCAGTCGAGCACGGCGGTGCCGAGCGCTCCAGACTGGGACATGAACGCTGTCCCACCGGGACGCGGCCACGTGGCCGAGAAGGACGCGTTCAACTTGGCGGGCGTGGCGATGAGGCCGAGGCAGTTAGGCCCGAGGATCCGCACATCGTTCTCCGCGGCAGCGGCCATCAACTCGCGCTCGAGGGCCGCGCCCTCACGACCGGTCTCCTTGAATCCGGCGGAGATGACGATGACGCAGCGCGTGCCCGTGACTCCCAACTCACGCACGACGCCGGGCACGACAGCGGCAGGTACCGCGATCACCGCGAGGTCCGGTACCTCAGGAAGTGCGGCGACGTTCGGGTAGCAGGTACGGCCCTCGACGTCCTCGAGTCTGGGATTGACCGGAAAGAGGCCGCCGGAATAGCCGGACGCGATGAGGTTGCGAAACACCGATCGGCCGACGCCACCGGGCTCCCGCCCGACGCCGACCACCGCAACACTCCTAGGCGCGAAGAAGTGATCGAGAGTCATCGTATGTGAGTGCTGCGCTCCCCCACCGGCATGGACACCTGTTCGCCGGCACAACCCGAAACGGGCGGTGCCTGATCCCATACTCGCACATGCAGGATACCCGTGTGACGCACAGGCGCCCCTCCGCGAACGGAGGGGCGCCTGGTCTGGTCACGCGATGAGGGACTCGACGACTAGTCGGTCTCGACGACCTCTTTGCCCTTGTAGTAGCCACAGGCAGCGCACACATGGTGCGGCAGCTTCGGCTGATGGCACTGCGGGCACACCGAAGCGGCCGGCATCTCGAGGCTGTCGTGGGCGCGCCGCGAGCGGCTCACTGAACGGCCGGTCTTTCGCTTGGGGACTGGCATCGGTGTCTTCCTTCTCCTTCGCGATGCGCGCCCTGCCTCCGTGGCGAGGGCACGTCGCATCTCTTGAGATCAGTGTCACGGTGCCGAGTAGCGGCACGGTCGCGAATTGTAGCACAGCGGTGATGCGGCGGGCTACACGTCCTCTTCGACGCCGAACAGGTCCTTCAGCGCCGCGAACGGAGAGCCGCCAGCGTCGGGTGCGCAGGCGCAGGCGACCTCGTTGCGATCGACCCCACATGACGGGCAGATGCCCGCGCAGTCGGGCGAATGCAGTGGCGCGAACGGGAGGCTCAAGACGAGCGACTGCACGACGGCCGGCTCGAGGTCGATCCTCTCGTCGGTGATGAACTCGCGTTCCTGTTCTTCGGGGAGATCGACATCATCGCCGACCTCGACGTAGAAGCCGTCGACCTCCGCATCGACGTCGGTGTCGTATTCGCACAGACAGCGGACGCAACGCGTGCGGAACGTGGCGCATGCGGTCCCGGACGCCACGATGCCCGCGCCGGTGTTCGACAGCGTGAGTGAGAATGTCGCCGGCGTGAGCGGAGTGAACACGTCTTCACCCAGACGGACCTCGGTGAGATCGAGCGTGTCCGAGACGACGCGCGAGTCGCTGAGGGCGTCGAGGACACCTCGTGTGACGAACAGATAGGGCATGGGTCCTCCGACGTGCGGGCTTACCCGCGCTGGTTGACCTTGCCCTGGAGCCGGTCGCGACCCCGCTGGACGGCGGTCAGCAGCTTCCCGAGGTTGACCTCGAGGTTGGCCAGCATCTCGTCGGCGTAGTCCTCGGCCCCGAGGCGGATCTCCCGCTCCTGTTGACGCGCCGAGTCGATCATGGAGGCCGCCTGCTCCTGCGCGCGCTTCACGACCTCCTGCTCGGACGCCATGGACTCGGCACGGTCGCGAGCATCCTCGAGGATGCGATTGGATTCCTTCTCGGCCTCTTCGAGCATCTCCTGGCGCTCCTTGACGATCCAGCGCGCCTGCTTGAGCTCGTCAGGGAACGATGCACGGACCTCGTCGATGATCTCGTAGACCTTCTCGACGTCGATCAACCGCTGCCGCGTGAGCGGCATGGACCGTGCGTTGTCCATCGCCTCTTCGATGCGGTCGATCAGGGCCATGATGTCCATGCTGGTCCTCCCTTACCGCCCCTTGCGGAGACGATCCTTCAGCCGGTCGCTCACCTGGTCGGGGACCAGGCCCCTCATGTCTCCTCCGAACGCCGCGATCTCCTTGACCGCCGAGGAGCTCAGGTACATGTACTCCGGGATCGACATGATGAACATCGTCTCGATGTCGTCGTCGAGCCGGTAGTTCAACTGCGCCATCTGGAACTCACGTTCGAAGTCCGTGACCGCCCGGAGCCCCTTGATGATGACGCGGGCGTCACATTCCCGCGCCAAGTCTACCAGAAGTGAATCGAAGGGTCGCACGCTCACATTCGGGAGGTGAGCCGTGGCGTCGCGGATGAATCCGCAGCGCTCCTCAGCGGAGAAGATCGGTCCCCCGCCCTTGTCGGGCGAGAGCGCCACGGCCACGACGAGTTCGTCGAAGATCGCAGACGCGCGCTCGACGATGTCGAGGTGTCCACACGTGACGGGATCGAACGTCCCGGGGCAGATCGCACGCTTCATTCTCGGATCATCGACTCCCTTGAGACCGGCTCATGAACGTGACCCCGGTGCTGCCGTACAGGTACGTTCGTACGATCACGAACCCTTGCGGTGCCACCGGTTCGGACGCCCTCGCATGCTCACTGGCCACGAACACGTCTGTCGACAGTGCCCCATCCGCATCGAGCGATCGTACGATCGAGGCGACCGTAGCGGTCTCCATCCTATAGGGAGGGTCGACGAGGAGCAACGAGAACGGTCCGCGGCCCCGGACTGCCGCCAGGCCCGCTGCTGTGGCATCCCCCGGGACCACGACCGCTCGAGGGCCGGCGCCCAGGGTCTCGATGTTGCGCCGCAGGGCGACCAGTGCAGCCCGATCACTCTCAACGAAGACCGCCGATGAAGCACCACGCGAAAGAGCCTCGAGGCCGAGGGCCCCGGTCCCCGCGAACAGGTCGAGTACCGCTCCCCCGCCGAGGTCCGATCCCAGGCGTGCGCCGAGCGCGTCGAAGAGCGCCTCGCGGACCCTGTCCGACGTCGGTCGCGTCGTGGGTCCGCTTGGGGACACGAGCGGACGTCCGCACCATGCGCCGCCTACGATCCTCATCCGCTCGACACCCACTGCCAGTCTCGGCCGAACTCATGTCGGACGTGCGCAGCGAGGGGAGCATGATCCGCGCGGCGCAGCGTGGGATCGGACGCGATGATGACCACGGCGTCCTCGCGGGCCGCGTCGAGAAGCTCGGCGTCGCGCAACACGGAGGCGATCCGCAGCTCCGGCATGCCGTGCTGCCGCGAGCCGAGGATCTGACCCTCACCGCGGAGGCGCAAGTCCTCCTCCGCGAGCGCGAAGCCGTCGGTGGTCGACACGATCGCGGCCATCCGCTGACGCCCTTCGGCGGTCTTCGCGTCCGCGAAGAGCAGTACCTCGCCCGGGTGCACGCCTCGGCCGACCCGGCCTCGGAGCTGGTGGAGCTGCGCCAGGCCGAACCGCTCCGCGTCCTCGACGATCATGACCGTCGCGTTCGGGACGTCCACGCCGACCTCGATGACGGTAGTCGAGACGAGTATCTGGGTAGTGCCGTCGCGGAACGCGTCCATGGCTGCGCGCTTCTCGGCCGGCTTCATCTGCCCTGTGAGGAGACCGACCGAGATGCCCTTGAACACGTGTGTCCGCAGGCGATCGGCCTCATGCACCGCGGCCTTGGCTTCGATCGCGTCCGATTCGTCGACGAG
>JAUSBS010000104.1 GCA_030651905.1 Coriobacteriia bacterium | reverse complement strand
GAGAACCGGATGAGAATCTCAATCAGGTTGGCTGTCGTCGCAACGATCGCCGCCGCGCTCCTGGCCCTCACGGCGACCACGGCACTCGCGCTACCAGGCTACAACGGAGCGATCTCCGGTACCGTGAAGGACTCGGTGAGTCTGGCCGGTATCGCGGGCGTGACGGTGGAGGTCTGGGTCGACGACGGCACGGGCGTGATGGGGTACACCGGCCACTCCGCGCAGTCGGGCTTCGCAGGGGGCTTCAGTGTGAGCGGGCTTCCCGCCGGCTCGTACGAACTCCATCCCTACGACCCGTCGAGGCAGCACTACGGCGACGTCGTGGCGGACATCATGGTGGCCGACTCGGGCGTCGTCGCGGACGTCGTGCTCGATCCCGCGGGCTACTTCACCGGTACGGTCCGCGACAACGGGACACCGGCAGAGGCGCTGCCGGGTGCGAAGGTGTTCCTGTACGACGGGACGCTCGGATTCCCGATCCCCGCGGACCTGAAGTACCCGGAACTGTGTACGGAGATCACCGACGGATCCGGCGGCTTCACGTTCTGGGAGGTCGTGGATCCGTTCGCCGGCACCGAGCTCTGGGGTGACTACACGCTGGGCGCGTTCGCTCCCGACAAGCGCGGGCAGTTCTACACCCTCCAGGTGACTCCCGCTCTCGCGCGCAAGGTCACCATGGGCGTAGGCTCGCAAGTCGCCGGTCTCGATTTCTACCTCGCGAGCCGCTCGCGTGAAGCGCTGCCGGGAAGAGCGGTCGTCAACTCCGCTGCGAGCACCGTCCCTTCCAACAAGCAGTGGGTGCGGCGATCCGAAGACGCGTGGGCTGTGTGGTACGACGACTCGGCGGGAGGCCTCGTCCTTCGTGCGGACCCGCAGAATGCGACCGGCGCCGAGGTGGTCCTCGGAGCAGCCGTGACCCCGTACGATGGGGCGTGGGACGTCAACGACACGTACGTGTTCCTTGGCGACGGGCGGGTCATCGCCGCGTCCACTCAAGCGGTGACGCGAACGCTCGGCATCGACGGAGCCACGCAGGCGGTCGTCAGTTGCGACCAGGGCTTCGCGGCCTATCTCTATGAGATGCCGTCGACCGACTTCCTCACGAGGACGTGGCGACTGCGCGTGTTCGACATCGTCGGGGGCTTCACGAGCGAGTACACCGACTTCGTTCGGCCGATCGATCACAAGATGCGACTCCAGCCCGGCGGCACGAGCGGTGGTCTCACCGCTGTGACATCCTCGCCGGAGTCACCGAGCGTCGGTACGACCAGCGCGGTCTTCGCGTTCCGGTACTCGACCGGCGCTCAGACACAGATCGCGGAGCGGGTCAGCGAGTACGGCTGGGATCCGTGCGAGAGCGCGATCGTGTGGGACACGTACGTCCTGTCCGTCGACCAGGATGCGGGCGTCATCAGGCAGGATGAGGTCGACGGATCTGGAGCCGCGCCGCCGCGTCGATTGACCCTCCCCGACACGGGCGTCGATCCCACGGGGGAGATCAGCGACATCACGGGCGATGGGGCCCGCTCCGGTTTCCTCTACTCGTTCAGTCACAGCCCGTTCACGTTCTCGGGCGACACCTCGCTTCGCTACTACGATATGGGCGGCCGCGACAGCATCGCGGTCGTACCGAGCGCTTCGAGTTTCGATGCCTACAGCGACTTCGACTTCGCGTCGGCTGCGCCGCCCTCCGCGATCGTCCGGGGCTTGACTCCCGACGACGACACCCACGTGTACACGTCCGTGATCGACCCGTTCCTCACCGTGCGTATCGACGCGGACCGCTTCGTCCCGGCCGATCAGCAGGCGCCGGACGTCAGTGGCGAGGGCACGGTGTGGCTCGATTGGCGAACGCATGCGGGACCGTACTCACCGGACGTGTACTACAAGCGGTTGGGCGAAGACGAGGAGCTCATCGCGGAGGGTGCGTACGACTACTCACAGGATATGGGGCTCCCGCGAGTCTCGGACCGGTGGGTGGTCTACGCGATGCCGGCCGCGAGCGGCAACTGGTACGAGGCCGACATCTACGCACACGACCTCACTGGCGAGGAGACGGATCAACTCGTCACGACCGTGTACCTGCAGTCGGACTACGATCCGACGAATCCCCAGTACTACGCGCCGCTGTGCTCACTGTCGGGAGACCGGTTCGTGTGGACGGGCGGGGACAACCGCATCGCGACGGTCGACCTCAAGCTGAAGCAGATCGGCGCGATCGACGAGACCACGATCGCGTCGATCACCGATCCCCTGGAGCCTTTCGCCGTCTACTTCAAGGTGTCGAACGGCAAGGTGCTCTACCAGGACGGCGCAGGTCTGACCCGCCTCTATGACATCGCCACGGGCGCCGACGTCGCCGTCGCCGATCTGCCGCTGCGCGGTTCCTTCGACGCCTTCGCGTTCGACTACCCGCGCGCTGCTTTCATCGACCCCCTCTACGAGAACCCCGGGTGGACCGACTATCGCGGCACGCTGAAGACCTTCGACTTCCGCACGAGCGAGACGAAGACGCTCGAGGACTTCTTCTACCTGGAGACTTCGCGCACGGCAGGCCGGCCGTTGGCAATCTACAAGCACGCGCTGATCGCGGGCTCGCACGTCTACAACCTCATAACAGGTCAGGAGTACGGGTTCGGCGACGCGGCCGAGCAGGTGGCGTTCGCCTCGATCGACGGCACGCGCGCTGTCGTGGAGGCCCCGCAGGGCGCCGGGAGCGTCGCGGACATCTACACGATGGACCTCTCGGAGTTCGTCGATATGACGCCGCCGGTGACTTCCGTGAGCGGTGTGCCGTCGGGCGTGACGAGTGTCCCCGTCTGGCTCGAGTTCACGGCGACCGACGGCGACTCCGGCGTCTACCAGGTGCGGGCGGCCATCGACCCGCAGGGGACCGCGATAACGGGCGGATCGCCGTCGTCGATCCTCGTGGACGAAGAGGGCACGCAGACGGTGAGCTACACCTCTGTCGACATGTGGGGCAACCAAGACGAGACGCGTACCGCGGAGGTCGTCTACGACGCACCGCCGGTCACGACGCTGACCATCGACAGCGGAACGCTCGACGCGAGCGGGTGGTACACGACCGCGGTGGGGTTCCATCTGGATGCCACAGATACCGGCTCCGGCGTCGCTGAGACATGGATCTCCATCGACGGCGCCACTCCGGTGCTCGATACCGGCGGGGGCTACATGCTCTCCACGGACGCGACGCACACCATCGAGTTCTGGTCGGTCGATAGGCGCGGCGTCGTAGAGCTCAGCAACGACACCCTCATACCTATCGACCGCGAAGGCCCGGCGTTCACCAGCGACGCGGAGCCGGTCTATGAGGGCCCCGCGACGGTCACGATGACGGTCACCGATGCCAACTCCGGCCTGAGTGGCGTGGAGTTCCTTGACGGCGCCAGTTGGGTCGCCACGAGCGGACCCTGGGTCTTCGCCGACTCCGCGGAGGGCGACTACGTCCGTGACTTCCGGGCCTTCGACAACCTCGACAACCAGAGCGACTACACGCTGACCTATTCGATCAGGCCGCGCAGTATCCCCGAGACCAGTGCGTCGGTCTCACCGTCGGCCAACGCCGCGGGGTGGATCAACGCCGCCGCATCGGTGTCGCTCATCGCCACGGACACGCGGGACGGACTGCCCGGCTCTGGTGTTGCCGCTACCTACTATGCGCTCGATGGAGACGTGCCGCTTCTGTACGGCACATCCCCCTTCACCGTGAGTGCGCAAGGGACGACGACGATCGAGTACTGGTCGGTCGACAAGGCGAAGAACGAGGAGAGACCAAGGACTCTCTCCCTTCGTTTGGATACGACGCCTCCGGCGGTATCCGACGATCATGTGGCGTTCTACGGTGGC
>JAUSBS010000099.1 GCA_030651905.1 Coriobacteriia bacterium | reverse complement strand
ACTCGGCCGAGACGTTCGATCTCCTCCTCGATCCCGAGGGTCAGCTCGTCCACGCGCTCGGGTCCATCAACACCAAGGGCGCGCCGAAGGGTGTGGCACTCACGCCGGACGGCCGTGAAGCCTGGTCGGCGATCCTCAACGGGCCGCCGTCGATCCAGATATTCGACCCGCTGACCGCGAAGATCACCGGTTCGATCGATCTTGGCAAGGCCGGCGCGGTCGAGGTCATCTTCAACCGTGCGGGCACGCGGGCGTACGTGAGCCAGATGGAGACGAAACTCGGCCAGACCTCGAAGGTCTTCGAGCTGGATGTCGCGACCCGTACTGTGCTGCGCACACTCGACACCGTCAGCACCATGACGAAGGTCGTCTCGCTCTCGCCCGACGAGAAGACGCTCTACTCGGCGAACTGGGCCGGCAACGACGTCTCGGTGATCGATCTGGCCAGCGGCAAGGTGCGCGAGCGCATCGCGGTGGCCAAGACGCCCCGGGGCCTATGGCCTACGGCAGACGGGAAGTCGCTCTACGTGGCGGGGTTCGGCACCGGCGAGATCGAGAAGATCGACCTGGCCTCCGGGGACGTGACCCACCTGTTCAAGAGCACGGGCGGCGCGATGCGCCACCTGGTCGCGGACGAGAAGGCCGGGAAGCTCTACGCCTCCGATATGGGCAAGGACGCGATCTGGGTCCTCGACATGAAGACCGACAAGGTCACGAAGTTCGCGAGCACCGACCACAAACCCAACACCATCGACCTCTCGCCCGACGGTCGGGTCCTGTTCGTCTCGAACCGCGGCGCCAACAATCCGAAGAGCTACTACCTTCCCGGCTACGAGTGGGGTTCGATCCTGCTGTTCGACACGGCGACGGGCAAGCCGCTCGACGCCGTGGTCGGGGGTAATCAGTGCACCGCGCTCGACGTCAGCGAGGACGGCAAGATGCTCGTGTTCTCCGACTTCCTCGACAACCGGCTCCGGGTCTACTCGGTTCCGGGATACGACGTACTGAGCGCGGGCAACGGCGGGCGGTTCGCGGCCCACTTCGCGGACCTGAAGAAGAAGTCACCGGGCAAGGCCGCCTCGTCGGGTGCGGCGGCCGACTAGATGATCACCGCGGGGCGACACTGGCTCGCCCACCTGCCGCCCCATCATCACGGACCGATGCCTGTCGTGCTGCTGCTCCACGGCGCCGGCGGCAACTCCCGCAACGTGATGAAGCAGTCGGGGATCGGCGAGATGGCCGACGAGCGCGGCGTGCTCGTAATCGCCGCGGACGGCACGTCCCCGATGCCCGATCGGCGGCCGCAGTTCTTCGCGAACCCGCAGATGTGGAACGACGGCTCCGGCCGGCGTACCGGTCCGGCGTACGGCGTGGACGACACCGGCTTCCTGAACACTCTGCTCGACGAGGTCGCACAGCGGTTCCGGGTCGACGAGACAAGGCTCTACGTGATGGGCTTCAGCAACGGCGCCTCGATGGCGCTGCGCTTGGCGGCCGAACACCCCGACCGCATCACGGCGGTAGCCGCGGACGCGGGCCATCCGTTCGTCTCGCCTGCGAAGAGCGCGCGACCTGTCCCGACCATCTGCGTGTGCGGCACGGCCGACCCGCTCATCCCGCTTGACGGCGGCAAGGTCAGACTGCCGTGGGGGACATCGACACTGCAGCCGTCATACACCGATCGTGTCGCCTGGTGGGCCTCCGAGCAGGGCTGCGACCTCGCGGCCGCGACCGACGCGCCCGCACCCGGAGTGGCCCGATCGCACTGGCGCGGCGAGAACGGAGCAGAGGTCGTGCTCTACCTCGTGGCGGGAGCGGGGCATGTATGGCCCGGCGGATCGAGCGCGATGTCGGAGCTGATCGTCGGCACCGATCCGGGTACGTTCGACGCCACGGGCGTCATGCTGGACTTCCTGCTCGCCAGATCACTGTAGTCACCGGCACGACCGGAGCGCTTCCGACACGCGTGCGCCGAGTCCCCTAGAACATCTCGTACACGAAGCTGGGCGCCGCCTGACCAGCGAACAACACCACGAGCAGGACGAGCGCTGCCAGCGCGATACCGATCGCCACGTCGACGGCAAGACGCCTCCAGCGTTCGGATGCTCCGATCCTGTCCTGTGCCATTCCCAGCTCCTATCCCGTGACGAGAGCGACGATCGCCCGCCACATCGCGCTGTAGATGGCCGGTGCTTCTCGCAGCGGCACGGCGAAGAGGACCCAGCCCATCGCCACGTAGTTGAACGTTACGACCGTGCCCGCGGTCGCGAGCAGCCCGCGGGCGACCGGGTGCGCGCACGCGCGCGCGAAGGCGGGATGCCGTGACTTCAGTCCGCCCGTCAGCTCCCGCCACCATCGCACCACAACGAGTCCCGCCCCGTGCCACAGACCCCATGCCACGAAGCCCCACGATGCACCGTGCCACAGGCCGCTGACTGCCATCGCGATGAGCGTGTTGCGCGCGGTGCGCCAACGGCCCGTTCGCGATCCCCCAAGTGGGATGAAGACGTACTCGGTGATGAAGCGCGTGAGTGAGATGTGCCATGCGCCCCAGAACTCTGCGAGATTGCGCCGCAGGTAGGGCCAGTCGAAGTTCTCCATGACGCGGAAGCCGAACAGTCGGGCGATCCCGATCGCCATGTCCGAGTAGCCCGAGAAATCGAAGTAGATGTAGAACGCGTACGCGTAGACCGCCAGCAGGATGCGGGCGGCGCTGCCCGCGCCATGTGTCTGGAGCCGTGCCGTCAGCACGAACAGCGTGTCCGCCAGCACCACTTTCTTCGCCAGTCCGCAGATCACGCGCGCAGCGGCGTACGCGACGTCGTCGGGGCCGGTCGGGTCGCCTCCGGCACGCAAGGCGCGGACGAAGTCAGGGTAGCGCTTGATCGGCCCCATCGTGATGGTCGGGAAGAACGAGAGGTACGCGGCGGTCTCGATGAGCCCGGCGGGCGGCGCGTCCCCGCGGTACACGCTGACAAGGTAGTGGATCGAGGCGAACGCGATGAACGAGATGCCGAGGGGGGCGACGATGGACGGCGCGACGGCCGTGCCCACTCCCAGTGCTTCGAGGATGGCAGACGCCGTAGCGACGGCCATGCCTGTGTACTTGAAGGCAGCGAGAACCGCGACGGTACCCCCGACCCCCCACGCCAACCAGCGCCGGGGCCGGGAGGAGACATGCATCCGGATTCCGACGAGCCAGTCGGCGGCAGCGAGTGCCGCCAAGAGGACCGCGTACGCGGGCGATGCCCACGCGTAGAAGGCGAACGAGGCGAACGCCAGCACCGGTGTACGGAACCGTCGCGGCGTGAGCCACCACACGGCCAATGCGGCAGCGACGAAGGCGGCGAACCTCAGCGAGACGAACGACATCTCTACGGCGCCCCCGTCCGCGCCGGTCGCTCCCGCTCCAACTCGCGGACAGTGGGTTCGATCCGCTCCTCAAGCGCTCGGGCCAGCGACGCGTAGCCCTCGGCCAAGGGGTGGTGGACGTCGTAGATCCGCGCTGCGGGCACAGCGTCCGTCAGGTCGAGAAAGGTGCCGCCCTCCCGTTCGACGAGACTGCGCACGAGTTCGATGTTCGCCTTGTACACTGCCGCATCCCAGGCACCTGCGGCCTCAATGGGGCCCCTGTCGAGCGGTCCGGCGAAGACGACCACCCGGACCCTCTCGGCGCGTGCGGCCCTCACGGCCTCCACGAGATAGCGCACGCACATGTCGTCCTCCGCGAGCAGTGGTACCGCGTAGGCGGTGCGGATCGACCCCAGGTTGAGCCGCGCCTCAGTGCGCTTGCTCCACGGGGCCTGTCCCCGCAGCAGCGGAAGGTGCACGCCAACTGCGTGGGCCAGAGCGAGGGAGGGATCACCCCCCAGCGTCGCCCCCAGGATGTAGCCACGGCGAGCAACGATCTGCGAGGCTCCGGACACCCACGCCGCCACCGGCTGCCCGGCTGTGGGGCTGGCGGACAGTCCCGCCGCCCAGGTCGGCGGGGGCATCACCACGCCGACGCCAGGCGCCTGTGCGGCGAGCGAGCGCAACCCGGGGTACCTGTCGACCGCCGGCGCGTCCTTGTAGAAGTGGTAGTCGAAGTTGATGACGAGGAGATCCGCGGCACGGCGTCGGGCCAACGCGTCTGCCAGCGGATATATGTCGTAGCTCTGCGCGCCGATCATGCCGAAGTTGAACGCGTGGACCTGTCTGCCCTCACCAGCGTAGTCGGCATCCATGTAGGCGCTGAGCGTCTGACTACTGTCGGCGAACTTGCCCCAGACGATCGAGTCCCCGATCACGGCAACGCGCACCCCGGGCGTCCCCGACATCGTGGAGACGAACTCCTCGATCCCCCAGAGGGTCTTGTCGGGGAACCTGTAGTCGACGGGGACAGACGAAGGCGCCATGAACCTGAACGCGAGCTCTGCCACGATGAGCGTTGCGACCATGATCGCGAGCGCGCGAGGTCTGACTGAGAATCTCCGTCTCATCGAGGCGTCGCGAGGATCGGCGGGCGAACGAGCATGGCTACGGAGCCGTGATGACATCGACGCCCATGTACGGCCGCAGCACGTCAGGCACCGTGATAGACCCGTCCGCGTTCTGGTAGTTCTCGATGATCGCGGCAACCGTCCGCCCCACCGCGAGCCCCGAGCCGTTGAGCGTGTGGACCAGCCGAGAGCCCTTGAACGCGGCCGGATCGCGGTACCTGATCGACGCGCGGCGTGCCTGGAAATCGAGACAGTTGCTGCACGACGAGATCTCCTTGTAGCCGTCGTAGCTCGGCATCCAGACCTCGAGATCGTAGGTCTTCGCAGCGCTGAACCCCATGTCACCGGTGCACAGCACGATCACGCGGTACGGCAGCCCGAGCAGCTCCAGTATGTTGCCCGCGTCCACGACCATGGACTCCAGCTCGGCCATGGACCCCTCGGGGTTCGAGAACTTCACGAGCTCGACTTTGTCGAACTGGTGGACGCGGATCATCCCGCGGGTGTCTCGCCCGGCGGCTCCGGCCTCCTCGCGGAAACAGGGGGTGAACGCGGTGTAGCGCAGCGGCAGATCAGCCGCCTCCAACGTCTCGTCTCGATGGATGTTGGTGAGCACGACCTCGGCGGTCGGGATGAGGTAGAGGCCTTCGCCGACCGTCTTGAACAGGTCGTCCTCGAACTTCGGCAGCTGGCCGGTGCCGGTGAGCGTCTCGGCGTTGGCAAGGATGGGTGGCCACCACTCCTTGTAGCCGCGCGCGGTGTGCGTATCGAGCATGAAGTTGATGACGGCGCGCTCGAGGCGAGCGCCCAACCCACCCATGAGCACGAAGCGCGACTTCGCCAGCTTGACGGCCCGCTCGAAGTCGATGATGCCGAGCTCGGGTCCGAGGTCCCAGTGCGCCTTCGCC
>JAUSBS010000021.1 GCA_030651905.1 Coriobacteriia bacterium | reverse complement strand
CTCGACGGTGGCGATGAGCGCCCGGGACGAGTGCGCGAGCCCGTGACAGGCGTAGCAGGTGGACATCTCCGGTCGGTACGTCGCGTCCGGGCCGTGCCCGAACTTCGTGTGGCACGACTCGCAGCGGAAGGACATCTGGAGGTGCTGGCCGTGCGCGAAGATGACCCGACCCGGCAGGAAGCTGTCGAGGTCCGGGTGGCACTTCACACACTGCGCCATCGTCGTCTGACCGTCCGGATACACCTTGAGCGGCGTGCGAGCCGGCTCCCGCTTGAGGATCGGGCGGTACGCCGCTTGTGTAGGAGCGAGCTTCAGCCCTTCCTTGACATGGCAGCCGTCGCAGAACGCCTTGGGGTCGTGGCACATGAGACACGTGTTCGCACCGGTCTTGGCCCGCTCGGCGTGCGGCTTGACCTTCCAGTCCTTACCATGCCACGCCGGACGCAGCTTGAACGACTTCGTGTGGCACGCCGCGCAATCACCGCGTGCGATCGGCTTGGCGCCGTGCGCAACACCGTGACAGTTGAAGCACGACTCCATCACCGGCCGTAGGGTCGCCGCGCCCCGATGCGGCGGGCCCCAGTGGCAGCCGTCGCAGCTGACGAGGAGGTGTGAGCCGTGGGTGAAGATGAGGCCGGGGCGGATGGCCTCGGCGATACGCGCATGGCACGGCGCGCACTGCGTGCCGGAACTGACGGGGGCGTTGACGTCCACGGGGGGCGTCGGAGCGCCCGCGGCGCCGACGGCGACGGAAGGCGAGACCAGGAGCGTGACCGCGACGGCACACAGGGCTGCTGTCAGCAGCCCTGCACGCAGGAACATCGATGTCGGTCGCTCTTGCTTCACGTGCCGCCTCGCGCCGATGGTACTACTTGCCGGTCGTCATGCGTCGCCTACTGGAAGCCCAATACGGCGCCGAGGAGCTTGCGGAGCGGATTGTCGGTCTTGATCTTCACGCCCCGGTGGATGAGCGAGCTTCCGTTCGCCGCGAAGTCCGGGTCCGAGCCCTCGTGGCAGCCCGATGCGCCGCACGTCTTGCCCAGACGCTCGGGGCTGGCCGTGGACTTCGGGTCCTTCACGGGCAGGGTACCGTGAGCGCCGTCGTGGCACTCCCAGCATGCGGGGGCGTCGAGGGCGCCGGCCTTGTACGCCGCGCCGTGCCAGTAGTCGTTGTACGACGCGACTGCTCCGGCGTGACAGTCGGAGCACATCTGCACGCCGGCGAGTCTGATCCGTCGCTTCGCGGCCGGAGTGGAGAGTCGCTCGATGTTGTGTCCGCCGTGACAGCTGGCACACGTCGCCGACTTGTAGTTCTTCTCGGCCAGACGCTTCGCGTGGATCGAACCTTCGAACGCCTTGACGGAGGCGAGCTTCGCCGGGGTCTGCTTCTTGGTCAGATGGCACGCCTGGCAGGCCTGGCCTGCGTTGACGCGCCACAGAGGCGTGGCGTCCTTCGCATCCGTGTACTTGAAGTCCGGGTGGCAGTCGATACAGCGCGTGTCGCGATGCGCCGAGGCGTCGATGCCGGAGACAGGGCCGCTGAGACGCGGCAGGTAGCCGCCGTGGCATGCCATGCAACCGTAGCCCGGGTCGTAGACGTAGGGCTGCTGCGGGATCCAGTAGATTCTGTCCTTGAGGTGGCAGTCGTCACACCAGGCGCGATCATGGCAGCGCATGCAGGTGGTCTGCAGCTCCTTCACGCCCGGCTGGACGTGGGGCTTGTTCTTCCAGTCGGGGACGTGCGACTTGGGACGGCGCTTCGCTGTGGTGAGGTGGCACTTGACGCCGCAGTCACCGGAGGCCAGCACGCCCTGCGGGCCGTGGCGCAGCCCGTGGCAGTTCCAGCAGTCCTTCATGTTCGGGATGGTCGTTCCCTCAGGCTGGTGCGGGAACTTCGTGTGGCATCCCGAGCACTCGTACAGGATGTGCGACGCGTGACTGAACTTGATCCCCGGGATCTTGTTGTCAGCGATGCTCGCGTGACACGGGTTGCAGCTGAGCGAGACGACCGGGCCGACCGTCTTGATCGTGGTCTCCTGGCCGAACGCTATGAGCGCGGGCGAAGCGAGCGCCAGGAACACCGCCCCAAGGACGATGAGCGCGAGCCGCGTTCCGATGCCGGTCGGACGCTGCACGGATGTACCCCTTCCCTCGTTGTCCCCCGCCGACCGGTGAGCACCCGTCGGCTTGAAACTTATCTGCTGAACCAGGACCGAACGGTCGCGAGGATCTTGAGCAGCGGATTGGCCGCCTGGACCTCGCTCTTCTTGTGGATGAGCTTCGCGTAGCCGAGCATCTCGTCGCCCGAGCCCTCATGACAGCTCGGTGCGCCGTTCTTGCCGTCGAGCAGACCGTTGGCGCCCTTGCCGCACGTGGCCGCGATGTTGGCCGGGTTCGTGGGAGCCAGCGGGTCCTTCGTCGCCAGGACGGTGTGAGTGCCGTGACAGTCCCAGCACGTCGGCGCGTCCGTGGTGCCGGTCTTGTATGCGGCACCGTGGTAGTAGTCGGAGTAGTTGTCCCAGTAGTCCTTGTGGCACCCTTCACGGCCGCACATCTCTTCGGCCGTGGTACGCAGGGCGGCACGCCCCGCGGGGTTGTCCTTGAGCTTGGCCATGTCGTGCGCACCGTGGCAGTCGCCGCACAGCGGCTTGCTGGCCGCCTTCGGGTCGGGCGACTTGTCGATCCCCGGACGCGCGGCGTGGAGGCCCGCCAGGTAGTCCTGAGTCTGCGCGCCGTGGCAGTTCGGGCAGGACTGCTTCGCGATGGGGCGCCAGGCGCCCTTCGCATGAGGAGCCTTGTAGCCGAAGTCGAGGTGGCAGCCGGTGCACACGACGCGGCCGTGAGCGGAGGCGTCGTAGCCCTTCTCGTCGATCCAGAAGCTGACGTCACCGGCGCTGGACGGCACCACGAGGTTCGGATCGTTGTGGCACACGAGGCACCCGGACTTGCCGAACGTGGGCAGGGTGAAGTCGAGCGCCCACTCGCCCAGGGGCGTGGCGGTCACGACGACCGATGGAGACGCAGGGACGCTGGCCGCGAGCGCGAAGGCGCCGGTCGGCCACGCCAGACACACCGCGAGCAGTGTGGCGGCCGCGAGCGTGCGTGGGGTCGCGTGCACCCTGGTCCGCCTAGTGCTCGTCCGTGTGAGCGTGCGCGTTCGGATCGAGCTTGAGTTCCTTGAGGCCGAAGAAGTCGAGCGTGCACGGGAAGTCGATGAAGGCCGCCAGGTAGATATGGACGGTCGTGATGATGATGAACAGCCACGTGATCGAATAGTGCGCGATCCGCATCCAAGCACCCGCCATCGCGGTCCCGCCGACGAGCGGACCGAGCCACCAGCCGACAAGCAGGAAGCGGGGCGACTGTCCGAAGATGATCGGCTGCATGATGAGCGACAGGCCGGTGAAGCCCTGGAGGATCATGAGCACGCCGAAGGCGTCGTATGCGAGCTTCTGCATCACGTTGTACTTGGCCACGTGGGGCTTCTTGTTGCTGAAGTACGTGTAGTAAGCCGCGACGCCCAGCAGGGTCGCGAGGTCCTTCTTGCCGACCGCGAACTCACGCCAGTCGCGATCCTTGGAGAAGAACGCGTACCACAGGCGCCACAAGAAGTTCAGGCCGACGATGACCATCGCGACATAGTGGACGATGCGCATCGGCGTCCGGTCGAAGACCGGGAAGCGGATGAGCATGCCGGTGATGCCGAGGATGACCATCATCAAGAGGTGCTGGAAATGGATGAACTTCGGCAGCGCGGGTGCGCGCCAGTCGTGCTTGGGCCAGATGCCCTGGATCCACATCTTCTTGAAGCGCCCCGTCGGGATCGAGACCCCGAGGTGCACGACGAAGAAGACGATGATGACGAGGACCTCGAGACATACGAAGACCACGTCAAGCCAGACGTTCACTTCGGCGAGATTGATGGCTCACACCCCCTGAAGCGCTGTCGTCCGGATGGCTGCCGGGCCGGTTCCGGACATCCCCTACCTGTAAGCGATGACACGCGGCTGCCGTTCTCGACGCCTTCGGGGTATGCCTGACGCAACCCCCGGCGCTGCCGTGTTCTCCTCGCTGGTCTGTGCCCGGCAATGCGAACCGGGCACGCTCGAAGCATATGGGGCATCCTCGGGGGTGTCAAACCGAGCAAGTTGCGCGGCGATACAAGCACGCCACGGGCGGCTCAGATGTCGCTGATCTGAGCTCGCGCGGTCCACACGAGGCCTGCCACAGCGAAGGCGGCCTCCGCGCTGGCGGTATCGGACGGCTCGAAGCGCAGCGCGATGCCGCACAGGGAGCCCAGTTCGCGCGGCGCGGGGATGGGTGTGACGTGGATCTCCGCCCGGCGGGCAGCAGCCTCGGCCGCGAGAGCGTCGTGCGTGGTGGCGAAGCCGTAGGCGGTGAACAGGCGAGGTTGGCGCGCGCTCACGCCAAGACCTCGTCCAGCCCGGCGAGAAGGGCGTCGATGTCCGCGTCGGTGGTGCCGTGGCCGATGCCGATCCGCAGCGCGCCGGTATCGAGTGTGCCGATCGTGCGATGGGCCCACGGCGCGCAGTGCAGGCCGGAGCGCACCGCGATACCGAAGCGTCGATCGAGTTCGAAGGCGATGCGATCGGGCTCCGCGCGCGGCGACGTGAAGCTCACGACCGGCACCGACTCGTCGTGGGGAGCGGGGCCGAGCAGTACGACGTCATCCATGGCTGAGAGTGCCTCTCGGAGGCGCACGGTGAGACGTCGCTCCGTCGCGCGGATGCCGGCACCGTGAGCGGACTGGTAGCGTGCCGCTGCGCCGAGACCCGCGATCCCCGGCGTGTTGGGGGTCCCGGCTTCATAGCGCTCCGGACGATCGAGCGGCTGGCCCGGCTCGTCGGCGCCGCTGGCCCCCGTGCCGCCCTCCACAAGCTGCATCGCATCGAGCCCGGATCGGAGGTAGAGCACACCGATGCCTTGGGGACCGAGCAGCGCTTTGTGGCCCGAGCATGCATAGGCATCCACGTCGAGCGCCGCGACGTCGACGTCGAGGTGCCCCGCCCCCTGCGCGCCGTCGACCAGCATGAGCGCGCCGGCCGCGTGCGCGATGTCGGCGAGGTCGCCGATGGGCTGGATGGTCCCTGTGACGTTCGACGCATGCTGACAGACGATGGCCCTGGTAGGTGCCTCGGCCACCGCGCGCTCGAAGGCCTCCGCGTCCACGAGGCCCGCGGTGTCCGCCGTGACGAAGTCGACCCGGACACCGCGCCCGGACAGCACGTGCAGGGGGCGGGTCACCGCGTTGTGCTCCATCGATGAGACGACCACGCGATCCCCGGGCTGCAGCAGCCCCTTGAGCATCAAGTTGCACGCCTCAGTGCAGCCGGAGACGAAGAAGAGGTCGCGCGGATCCTTCACGCCGAGCAGCGCCGCGCAGTCACGGCGCGCCTCGAAGACCGTCCGCGATGCCGCCATCGCCATGCCGTAGGTCCCACGCCCGGGGTTGGCGCCCGCGTGCTCCATGAGATCGACCATCGCCGCAAGGACCTCGGGCGGCTTCGGCCATGACGTCGCGGCGTGGTCGAGGTAGACCGCCGGTGTTCGGAGCTGGCTCACTTCGCGTTGCGCATCTAGTGTCCGCCGCCCGCGATCATCTCGACGGCGTGCTCGAGCTGGTCCGCGACGAACGCGAAGGATTCACGCACCGCCTTCTCGCTGCCGGGGAAGTTGATGATGAGCGTGGTCCCGCGTATGCCGGCGACGCCGCGCGAGAGCATGGCGCGGGGCGTGACCTTCGCGCTCTCGGCACGGAGGTGCTCGGCGATCCCGGGCGCCAGCCGGTCACAGACGGCCGCCGTCGCTTCGGGTGTCACATCGCGTGGGCCCAAGCCGGTCCCGCCGGTGGTGAGCACGACGTCGGCGCGGTCGGAGTCGGCCATCTCCTGGAGCGAGACGGAGAGGCACTCTTGGTCGTCGGGGCAGACGTGATAGGCCACGACGACCCAGCCGCGCGCCTCGCACAGCTCAGCGATGACCTTGCCCGACACGTCCTCGCGGCTGCCGCTGTGGCAGCTGTCGGACGACGTGATGACGCCGATACGGATCTCCCCCATCGCGACCTACTCCCCCTTCGTGCGTGCGCGCACGGACGCAGGCGCGCACGCCTCGCCCGCGGCCGCTGCTTCGCGCGCCTTCTCGGCCTCGAACTCGGCGATCGCCTCCGGCGGCGTCCGGTCGCACGTGCCGTCACCGAGAGTCAGCGCCGTCACGGCGTCCCCGACACGCACCGGGCCTTCGGCGCGCACCACGGCGAAGAGGCCTTCGCGCGGCATGACGCAGTCGCCAGCCTGATAGAAGATGGCGCACTTCGTGTGGCAGACCTTGCCGATCTGGCTGATCTCGAGCCGCACACCGTCGCCGATGCTCAGGATCGAGCCGACCGGCAGCGCCATCAGATCGATGCCTTGTGTGGTTATGTTCTCGGCGAAGTCGCCGGGTCCGACATCGAGCCCGGCGGCGGTCATCTTGTCGATCGACTCCTGCGCGAGCAGGCTCACCTGACGATGCCAGTCGCCGGCATGGGCGTCGCCGTCGAAGCCACGGTCGAAGACGAGCGCGCCGTCCGTGCCGGGCTTCTTTCGCATCGTCTTGCGCTCTGAGAGATTGACCGACACCACGGTGCCTGGTCCGGGAAGTGCGCTCACTGCGGGTCCTCCTTGCGGGTCCATGTACCCGAGCGGCCGCCCTCTTTGGAAAGCAGCATGACGTCCGTGACGACCATCCCCCGGTCGACGGCCTTGCACATATCGTACAGCGTGAGCGCCGCCACGCCGGCCGCGGTCAGCGCCTCCATCTCGACGCCGGTCGTGCCGTCGGTCTCGGCGACCGCGGTGATGCGCATCCCGTCGGCGGCCGGCTCGAGGTCGACCGTCGCGTGCGTGAGCGGAAGCGGGTGGCACAGCGGGATCAGGTCGCTGGTCCGCTTCGCCGCCATGATGCCGGCGACACGGGCGACCGCGATGACGTCGCCCTTCGGCGCGCGCCCTTCGACGATCATGGCCAGCGTCTCCGACCGCATGCGCACGAACGCGGAAGCGACAGCGCGGCGATGCGTCACCGGCTTGCCAGCCACGTCCACCATGCGCGCCGCGCCGTGCTCGTCCACATGGGACAGTCTGTCGTCGGGCACGTAGGCTCAGCCTCCTATCTGGGACATGCGACGCACCGTACCGCGACGCATGTTGTGGCTCTCGGGCTTGGCGGCGAGCGCCGCGCGGATGAGCGCGCGAACGTCCTGGTCACTACCTTCCCGCAGGACTGTCCGCGCGTCGAGTTCCTCGTCCGAGAACAGGCACATCCTCAGCTTGCCGTCCGCCGTCAGGCGAAGGCGGTTGCACTCGCCGCAGAAGTGGTGCGAGAGAGGCGATATCACGCCGACGGTGCCCTGCGCGCCGTCGAAGCGGAAGTAGCGGGCGGGACCCCATCCGCCGGGCGCGTCGCCCTTGGCGACCGGCGCCAGAGCGCCGAGGCCGGCAGCGGCGCCTTCGACGACGAGACGTGCAAGGATCTCGTCCGACGGCACGTGGTCGGCCTCGGTCCAACCGACCGCGGAGCTCTCTGACGAACATGCGCCGCCCGGAGCGGGCTCCTCGTCGCCGCCGACCGGCATGTACTCGATGAAGCGGATGTGGATCGGGCGATCGAAGGTCATCCTCGCGAACGAGAGAAGGTCCTGGTCGAGGCTTCGCACCACGACCACGTTGATCTTGACCGGTGACATCCCGACCTCGAACGCCGCGTCGATGCCCGCCAACGCGTCCGAGAGCTTGCCGCCGCGGGTCACCTTCGCGTAGACATCGGGATCCAGCGAATCGAGCGAGATGTTGACGCGCTCCAGGCCCGCCTCCGCGAGGTGGAACGCCATACGCGGCAACAGCGTCGCGTTCGTCGTCAGTGCGATGGCCTCGATGCCCGTGAGGGCTCGCAGCCGTGCGATGTGCTCGACGATGCCCTTGCGGACGAGCGGCTCGCCGCCGGTGAGGCGGATCTTGGAGATGCCCTCGGCGACCGCAGCGGCCGCGAAGCGCTCCATCTCCTCGAAGGTGAGCATCAGGTTCGGGTCCTTCCACTCCACGCCATCGGGCGGCATGCAGTAGACGCAACGCAGGTTGCAGCGGTCGGTGACCGAGATCCGCAGGTAGTCGATGCGTCGTCCGAATCCGTCGGTGCCCATCTAGCGCTCGCCGCCTTCGAGGTATGCCTTCGCGATGTGAGTGGCGAGCCGCGCGGTCTCGTCGAGGCCGAAGACCGGCGTGTCGCCGGAAGCGAACTCGGCGTTGTCGGTCACGAGCGCGAACAGCGTCGCGGGATCGTTCACGAGTTCGTCGGAGCGGGCACGCCGGGAGACCTCGATGCGAACGTCACCCGCGCGCTGGAACCCCTCGGTGAGCAGGATGTCCGCGTCGCCGGCCGCCTCGACGAGCTCCTCGAGGGTCCGGTCTCGCTCGGTGACCCGCACGACGGCGAACTGGGTCGGTGCGGAGATCATGGTCGTCACCGCACCCGCGCGGGCGTGTCGCCACGAGTCCTTGCCCGGCACGTCGATGTCGACCTCGTGCACGTGGTGCTTGACGGTGGCAACGCGGTAGCCGCCCGCCGAGAGCTCGCGGATGAGGCCTTCCACGATGGTCGTCTTGCCCGAGTCGGACTTGCCCACCACGGACACGACAGGGATGCGGTATCGCTGCTCCACGTAGGTGCTAGAAGCAGTCGAGGTCGCAGTTGTGGACGCGCACGCCGGCCATGTCTGCCGCCGTGCCGGCCACCTTGTACGACACACCCTGGTCTTCCGCGAACTTGCGCAGGACCGGGCACGTGACCTTGCCGTCGACCGCCTTCGCCTTGACGCCTGCGACCAGCTCGTCGGTCACCTGGGCGACCCAGCGAGGATCGTGCTCCTTCGGGCCTTTCGCGCTCATGGCGTGCCTTCTTCCATGTCGAGCCGGATACATTCGACGACGCTGCCGGCGGCGAAGGACGACTCGCCCTCCGGCAGCGAGATGAGACAGTTCGCGTGGTGCATGGCCGTGAGCATCGCCGACGACTGAGCTCCGGAGAGGCCGACCTCGTAGGCGGGCGCCCCCGGAGAGGCGGTCGCGGCACGCTCGATGCGACCACGCATGAAGTAGCGACGGTCCGACTTCTTGCGGATGTCTTCTACGAGCAGCGCGTGCGTGCGCGGGCGCGCGAGCTCGGTGAAACCGCGCATCTTGCGGATGGCCGGCCGGACGAACAGCTCGAACCCGACCATCGTGGACGTCGGATTGCCGGGCAGTCCGAAGAACGGCGTGCCGCCGATGGTGCCGTACGTCTGCGGAGCTCCGGGACGCATGGCCACCTTCCAGAAGTCCATCTCGCCGATCTGTTCCAGTACGTCTTTCACCACGTCGAAGTCTCCCATGGAGACGCCGCCGGTGGAGACCATGAGGTCGAACTCCGGGGCGCGTTCGAGGACGGCGCGGGTCGCCGCCTCGGTATCCCGCGCGATCCCGAGCATCATGGGGATCCCGCCGGCGTCGAGGACCTGCGCGGCGAGCGAGTAGCTGTTCGAGTTGCGGATCTGGCCGGGGCCGGGGATGTCGGTCACGCCGACGAGTTCGTCACCGGTGGAGACGACCGCGATCACGGGCCGCCGGTAGACCTCGACGAACGCTGCGCCGACGGCGGCGAGCAGGCCAGCGGCTGCGGGACCGACGACCTCGCCCGCTCGCAGGACGACGTCGCCTATGCGCACGTCCTCGCCGCGGCGCCGGATGTGGTCGCCAGCGGTGGCCGGACGCCCTATCGCGACCGTCCCGCCCGTGCTCCCGCCGTTCTCGAGCCCAGCTGTGTGCTCGACCATGACGATGGAGTCCGCGCCGACGGGCACCGGAGCGCCCGTCATGATGCGCGATGCTTCACCCCGTGCGACATCGCGAGCAGGCATGATGCCCGCGGCGATGTGGTCGACGACACGGAGGATGACCGGCGCTTCGTCCGTCGCGCCGACGGTGTCCGCCGCTTGGACCGCATAGCCGTCCATAGCGGAGTTGTCGAACGGCGCGACGTCGATGTCGGAGACCACGTCCGTGGCCAGCACGCACCCGAGTGCGTCGAGTGCATCGATGCGCTGTGGCGCCAGCCGCGTGATCCGCGCGAGCACCTGCGCCTGGGCCTCTTCGACGCTGATCACTTCAGACCTGGCCTTCCTCTGCGGGCTGCGACACGACCCGCTCCGCATGTGTGTATAGGACGATCCCGCCGCCGCGACAGTACCCAGCGAGTGTGATGCCGAGCTCCTCGCCGATCTCCGCGGCCAGGTCGGTCACGGCGCTGCGCGACGCGACGATGGGGACGCGGGCCTTCGCCGCCTTTACCGCCATCTCGTACGAGATGCGACCCGTCGTGAGCACGACGGCGTCGGCCGTGGCGATGCGGTCCAACCAGGCGCGTCCGAGCAGTTTGTCCACCGCGTTGTGGCGACCGACGTCCTCGCGCACCAGGAGCACCTCGCCCCCGCGCCCGAGCGCGCACGCGTGCATGCCGCCCGTGTCACGGTACGCGTCGGCGCGCGCGGACATCTCACGCATCATGTGGTGAAGGGTATCCGCATCCACATGCAGGCCCGGTGCCACGTGCTCGAGGTCGCGCGCGTGGCCGACCGACGAGAACGTCACCCCTTTCCCGCAGCCGGATGTGATGTAGCGGGTCTTGTAGACGAGCTCGTCGGGCACGGACTCGCCGGTCTCCACGTAGACCAGCCCGCGCTTGTTGTCCGCGTCGACCGACTTGAGCGCGGAGCGGTCGGAGAGCAGCCCCTCCGCGAGCAGGAATCCGACGGCGAGCTCCTCGAGGTCGGTCGGGCTCGCCTGGGTCGTGGCGACCTCTACTCCATTCATGTGGATGGTGATGGGGCGCTCCGACGGCATCCGCCCGGCACGACGTTCATCGGCGGCATGCACGACCACAGGGCGGACGGCCGGCTTCGCGTCGGCGGGGACGTTCTCGCGGGCCTCCATGAGGTCCTCGGGAGTGTTCACGTTGAAGAGACTGACGAGCCCGGGATCGGCGCCGCGGAGTTGCTCGACGGGGACTTCGACCACGCGGAGGTCGCTGAACATGGCGACAAGGCGGCGGCGTCCGGAGTCGAGCACCTTGCGGGCCACCGGCAGACAGTCGCGATGGTAGAGGGCCAGCAGCGGCTCGGTGCCCTTGTCGGTCACGGGCACGACGACCTGTGCGCCCTCGCGGGCGGCCCACAGCGTGCGGACGACCTCTGCCTGAAGCCACGGCATATCGGCCGCGACAGCGAGGATCCACTCGTCCGGGGCCTCCTTCAGCGCGGTCACGAGGCCGCCGAGCGGGCCTTGATAGGCGACCTCGTCCACCAGCACCGGGACGTCGGCGGGAAGACCGATATCGACGAGCGCTTCGGGGCGGTTGGTGACCACGACGGTGTGTGCGCAGACCTGGCCCACCACTTCGACCACGCGCGCGAGGAGCGACTCCCCGTCCACCGCAAGCAGCGTCTTGTCGACGCCCATGCGCATGGAGCGACCGCCGGCGAGTACCGCGGCGGTGACAGGGAGACGGGTGTCGAGGTCCGGGGTCATCAGATCTCCTGCGAACCGGCTCAGCGCGACGGCGGCGGGGCTGCCGGTCAACGCGTCAGACGATGGGCGCAATCGTATCACGGGGCCGCACGCGGACCGCGGTGGCCTTGAAGAGCAGAGTGACAAGCGAGCCGGGCGCGAGACGGAGGTCGGCAGCGGAGCTGCGAGACACGGTGGAGGCAAGCCTCAGGTCGCCGACGGCGACCGTGATGCGCATCGCAGCCCCTGCGGGTGCGACCTCGGACACCACGCCGTCCAGTTGGTTGCGGGCCGACGTCCTCGGGATCTGTACGCCATGCTCGAACAGCAGAACATCTTCGGAAGGAACGCCGACCAGCACGCGGCTACCTAGAGGCAGGTCACCGACGGCAATTATCATCGCATCCCCACAGGCGAGCGTCATGACGCCCTCTCCGCTCGTCGCGACGAGGCCTTCTGCGGGCGCCTCGGCATCCAGGAACGACGCGACCCACTCGTCGGTCGGGAGCGTGAGCACAGTCTCGGGGTCGCCTTCGGAGACGAGTCGGCCGTCGCGCATGATCCCGATCCGATCCGCGACGACCGCGGCCTCGTCGCGATCGTGCGTGACGTAGAGGGCCGTTACGCGCTCGGACTTCAGGATCTCGGCGAACTCGAGGGTGAGTGAACGCTTGAGCAGTGGGTCCATGTACGAGAGCGGCTCGTCGAGGAGCAGAATCCGGGGGCGAAGGACGAGCGCGCGTGCGAGCGCGACACGCTGAGCCTCACCGCCGGAGAGCGTCAGAGCCGAGCGTCCCTCCCAGCCTGCCAAACCGACGCGGGCCAGTGCATCGGACAAGCGCTGCTCACGTTCACGCTTGGGCACGCGGCGCAGCTTGAGACCGTAGCCGACGTTGGCGCCGACCGTCGCCCGCAGCAGGTACGGCTTCTGGAACACGGCGGCAATGGTGCGACGTGTGGCGAGATCCTTGCCTGAGGCCTCGACGCCGTCGATGAAGACACGTCCCTCAGCGGGGCGCTCAAGCAGACCGAGCACTCGGAGCAGGGTGGACTTGCCCGCGCCCGAAGCGCCGAGCAGCGCGTACGTCTTCCCTGCCGCGACTTCGATGGACGGCACATCGACGGCCGTCCGGCGCCGGTAGACGACCTTGATGCCCTCGCCGCGGACCGCGGGCGCAGTGGGCGGGGCCAGCATGTCGCTCGCTTCAGCGGTCATACGCTGAGCCAAGGTTCTGAACAGTCGTGAGTGCGACGTTGATCATGAGTGCGATGCCGATCAGGATGAACGCCCACGCCATCGCGATCCCAAAATCTCCGCGGCCCACGTTGGCAACGATCGCAGTCGTCATGACCTCGGTCTTGCCTTCGATGCCACCTCCGACGATCGAGACGGCGCCGACCTCGGAGATGATCGCGCCGAAGCCGGCGATGACAGACGCCATGACTCCGCGCCGCGCCTCAAGGATGATGGCGAGCCCCTCCTGGAGCCTCGAAGCGCCCAGCGCCCTCAGCTGCAGCCGGAGGTCACGAGCAACCGAAGCGACCGCGGATGCCGTGACCCCGATCACGAGCGGCGTCGCCAGAAAGACCTGAGCCACGACCATCGCGCGCGGGGTGAACAGCATATCCAGAAAGCCGAGCGGTCCCCACCGCGTCAGCGCGAGGTACACGAACAGGCCGACAACCACCGGCGGGAAGCCCATGGATGTGTTGACCAGCACCATCAGTGCCGCCCTGCCGCCGAATCTGCTCAGTCCGAGCATATAGCCCAAGGGGATACCGATCAGCGCGGCCATTGCGACGGCCGAACCTGAGACCGTCAGAGACATGCCGATCACTGGCATCACGAGCGCGTCGCCCGATGTGAGCAAGCGCCACGCTTCCGCGATCGCGATGTAGTAGACCTTCATCGGTCCCCGTCCCCTGTCGGTCCGCCTCGATGCCGTGGACGCGGCGCGCGTTCAAGATGATCACTCGTCCGAACCCCGCGTCAACACTGCGTGATGCCGTTCCGGCCGGCCGCCTGGGCGACCGGCCGGAACGTAGAACCTCATCTGCCCGATCTTGCGGCTAGTACGCGCCCGCGTTCGGGTAGAAGAGCTGCCCGTTGTACACGCCCGCGCCGTACGTGCGGATCGCTTCCTGCGCCTCAGCGCCGCGGATCCACGCGCTGAAGTCTGCCGCACCCTCGGGGTTGCGAGCGCGGACCACTTCGAGAACGCTGTAGTCGTTGACCCACGAGGGGCCCGGATTATAGAGCACCGACTTCACGTTGATCGGCGGGGTGCCCGCGGTGCGCCACTTCTTCTCTTGGAAGAGCCACGTCGCGCGATCCGAGAGCGTGTAACCCGCGCTGGTGTTGGTGTTGGTGAGGATGGTCCCCATGCCGACTCCCGAACCGCCAGCCGCGTTGTACCAAGGCCTGGGCGCGCCCGTGAGCGTGCCGCCGTCGCGCATCGGGTAGCTCGGATCGACCGACTTCCAGTACGAGAGCTCCGCCTGGTTCGTGCCGGAGTTGTCGTTGCGGCTCCAGAACTTCACGCTGGGATTCGCCTCTAGCCACGCCGCCAGCCGCTTGAATGCCGTCGCGGGCGACTCATCCTCAAAGAACGTCACGCCACCGGTGTTGGGGCCGACGATCATGAAGTAGTTGAACATCACCGCGCGGCGGTTCTTCGCCCACTTGCCGTTGACCTTATCGATCTCGTCCTGCGGGGCATGCGCCAAGATGACGTCGGCGTTGCCGTCCACCGCACCGCTCTGGAGGGACTGGCCGGTGCCGAGCCACTGCTCGGTCGTCATCGTGTACTCGGGGTAGCGCGCCAGGAACAGCGGCTTGAGCTTGACCCACAGGCCGGCGTCGCGCACCGACGACGTCGAGAACAGAGTGAGCTCCGACTTGGTACCGGGACCGCGCTTGACGGTCAGACCAGCCATACGCGACAGCTTGCTCCCGTAGCGCGCACGGAAGTAGAGTCGGCCGGCGACCTTCGGGGTGTACCCGTACGACCAGCGGCCGTACTTGGAGATCGTGCGGTTGGAAAGCTGGATCCAGTAGGCACGGCCCGGCTTGCGGAGCTCGACCGTGACCTGCTTGCCCTTTGCCTTGCGGTTGATGGTGCCGCTGACCGTGAGCTTCTTCGCCTTGATCTGATAGCGCGAACTGAGGCGAATGGTCGAGCGGTAGGATGTCGCCGCGCTGGCGAGTGCCGGCGTCGCGAGCGACAGAACGAATACGGCCGCAAGTGCGGCGACCGCCGTCCGCCGGAATCCCGGCGAACCACCTGACTGGCGCATATGGGTCTCCTTTCCAATCACGGGAGGCCATGCGGTTTCCCGCGTGACCCTGTCGTCCCGGCTGCCGTTGCGAGCGCCTGCCGCTTTAGGCTCTATATCCGGGATCGGAGTCGCACCGCTGTCGCGGCACGTAGGCGGAAGCATAGCGCTCGATCCGCCTTGTAACAACTGTTACGCACTACTTCACGAGCACCATGCCGGCGGCAACACCCTTCAACTGCTCGATGCTCGTCCCGCCCGTGAGTTCAGCGAGGGTGCCCTTGGCGTTGTAGACGATCATCTTGGCTGCCGCCGGATCCTCGGGGTCCTCTGATACGATGTCTGCGGTCTCGGTGCCCCACGGCACCTTGCCCAGCGAGACGATCTCGACTTCGCGCGTCTTCGGAGAGCCCTGAAGGAACCCGATCTCGGTGGCCCCTCCGATGAAGAACGCGTCGCAGACGAGGCCGGTCCCTGGCTCGAGCTCGAGGACATCCAGGGAGTCCATCTTGACGCCCTTGGGCAGCGTCTTGGGCCACCAGGCGGGGATCTTGACCTTCATCGCGAAAGAGCTGGCGACCTTGGCGGGCCACGGACCCGTGGGGACGATGGGGGCCGCGGGGGCCGCGGGCGCGACAGGGACCACGGGCGCGACGACCGTCGCCTCGACGGCCTCCGTCACCTCGACAGTCTCGGTCGCAACCACCGCAGGCTTCTTCACGGGAGTCTTGACGACTTCCTTGCTGCCGCAACCGGAAACGACGAGAAGCGCCGCGAGGGCGACCGTGAGGACCAGCGCCGCCAACCCGAAGGTCGCGGCGTTCTTGTTCGGGCGCATGCATGTCTCCTTTCCAAACACGGGAGGCCAGACGGTTTCCCGCGTGACCCTGTCGTCCCGGTGGCCGTGGCGAGCGCCTGTCGCTGTAGGCCGCTCCGGGATCGGAGTTGCGTGCCGCTCACGCGACGCGCAGGGGTCAGCATAAACCCCCGCCGCGTCGCGGCACAACCGCTACTTCACGAGCACCATGCTCGCGGCGATGGCCTTGAGCTGGTCGAGGCTCGCGCCGCCCCACAGCTCCGCGAGGTTGTCCTTGGAGCTGTACACGATCATGCGCGGGCTCGAGCTGTCCTCGGGGTCCTCGCATACGATGTCGGCCGTCTCGGTGCCCCACGGGACCTTCCCGAGCGAGACGATCTCGTACTCGCGGGTCTTGGGGCTGCCCTGGATGAGGCCGAGCTCGGTGGTCGTCCCCACGAAGTAGGTGTCGCAGACGAGCCCGGTGCCCGGCTCGAGCTCGAGGACGTCGACCGCGTCGAGTTTGAGTTCCTTGGGCAGGGTGCCGGGATACCACACGGGGATCTTCGCCTTGCTCGCGAAGTCGGCGACCTTGGCGGGCCACTTCCCCGAGGGGTCGATGGCTGTGTCCGCCGCGGTTCCGCCCTCAGCCGCCGAAGTCTCGATGCTCGGCTCCGCCGGCGGCTTGGCGGCCGGCTTCTCGGTGGCTTTGCCTCCGCCGCACCCCGAGGCGAGGAACGCGACTGCCAGCGCCGCGACGAAGATCGCGAGAGCGACGCGACGAGAGATCGAACGTGGATCCGACATGGATGGCTCCTTCCGGCGGCCATGGGGCCGCATCAGTCGAGATTATCCCGTAAGTGGTCGAGCAGCGCCTCGGCCGAACGGCGGAGCGATCCCCGCGGAGCCACCGAGTAGAAGGGGCGCTCGACGGGGAAGTCGGGTACCGGGACCTGCCCGACCGTGCCGAGCTTGAGTGCCTTGGCGGCCACCCATTCGCTGACGACGCCGACGCCCATACCGCCTTCAATGGCGCTGACGATCGCCTCGCTCGTACCGAGCTCGATGACGACGCGCAACTCGGCGGGGTCTATGTCGCCCAATCGCAGGGTGTCCTCGAAGATCATCCGGGTGCCCGAGCCCGGCTCGCGAACGATGAAGGGCTCCTCGGCGATGTCGCCCAGCGTGAGGTCCTTGCGACTCAGGAGGTGGCTGTCCGGAGGGCAGACGAGCACCAGCCGGTCGCGACCCATCTTCTCGAACTCGGCGCGACTACCGGGCACCTCCGCGCCGGTCATGCCGAGGTGCGCCTCGCCGGACTCGACAAGCCGGACCACCTCGGCCGAGTCGTGGACGAGCAGCGAGACACTCGCGTCGGGGTGCGTGCGAAGGAAGGAGCCGAGCAGTCGCGGCAGGACGTACTGACCTGGCGTGGTCGAAGCAGCGAGCCGCAGATGGCCGCCGACCTGGTCGGAGAGGCGTTCGATCTCCTCGCGCGCGGCCTCCATCTCGCCGAGCACGGTGCGCGCGTACGGGAGCAGCGCGCGACCGGCCTCAGTCATCTCGATCCGGCGGTAGTGGCGCTCCAGCAGGGTCACGCCCAGGTCGGACTCGAGTCCCTGGATCTGCATCGTGACCGCCGGCTGCGACAGCCCCATCACGCGAGCGGCCTCGGAGAACGAGCCGTACTCGACGACGGAGACGAACGCGCGGAGCTGGGTCACGTTCATCATCGGACGTACGCCTCTCTGCCGCCTTCTCAGCATCCCGGCGATCGACGCGGATGCGCACGCGCCCGCCGGCCCCTACGATGATAGGACATCGGGCGCTGCGGCAGGACACCGGCTCCACACACGTGCGTGTCGGGTATGCTCGTTGCGTCTCATGCCCTCGGGGGGAAGGCCGAACGGACCGTGTCCCATATCCACATCCCGGACGGCGTGCTGCCTGCGTGGCTCTGGGCCACCGGGTGGATCGCAGCGCTCGCGCTGGTGTGGATCGCATCCGCCATCGCGAAGCGCGCCGATATCCGCCGCAAGGTCCCGCTCCTCGGTGTCGTCGCGGCGCTCGTTCTCGTCTCGATGTCGAGCGAGATCGTGCCGATCGCGTATCACGTCAACCTCACCGTGGTGGCCGGCGTGCTGCTCGGACCGTGGCTCGGGATCATCGCCGCATTCATCGTCGAAGTCGTTCTCGCGTTGCTGGGCCACGGCGGCGTCACCGTCATCGGACTCAACACGCTCATGATCGGCGGCGAGATGGTGCTGGGATGGGCGCTGTTCCGCCTCGCCGTGCGGG
>JAUSBS010000086.1 GCA_030651905.1 Coriobacteriia bacterium | reverse complement strand
TCGGCGGCCGCGATAGCGTCGTAGACAGCCCCGTCATCGTGCGGAAGCGTGAACGGTTCCGGGACGGCCGCATCTCCGACCCGCTCGCGCGCCATGGCCACGGTATCGCTGATCGCCGTGTGCATGCGAAGCCCCAGGATGTCGATCTTCACCAGTCCCAAGGCCTCCACGTCGTCCTTGTCGTACTGGGAGACGACGACGCCCTTGGCGGCCCACTGCAGTGGGCTCCACGTCTCGATGGGCGCAGCCGTGATGAGGAAACCGCCGAGATGCGTGCCGAGGTGCATCGCGTAGCCGTCCAGCTGCTCGGTGATGTCGAGCAGCAGCTCGTTGCCGGGCTGCTTGAGCGGGTGATTGCGGCACTCGGGATAGGTGGCGAGCACCTCACGGATCTTTCGCGCGCCCACCCACGGCAGGTGCCGCGAGAGCGCGTTGACCTCGTCCGCCGTGCGCCCCAGCGCCTTGGCGGCGGTGCGCACGGCGCTCTTCGCCGTCATCGTGTTGACGGTGGCGACCATCGCGACGTGTTTGGCCCCGAAGCGCTTGTAGATGTAGTCGATGACCTCGTCGCGCCGGGCGGAGTCGAAGTCCACGTCGATGTCGGGCATCTGGCGCCTCGCCGGATTGAGGAAGCGCTCGAAGAGCAGGTCGTGCGCGACCGGGTCGGCGTCGGTGATACCGAGGCAGTACGTCACGATCGAGTCGCCCGCGCTCCCACGCCCCGAGTAGCGGATACCTTTCGACCTCGCGTGCTCCACGATGTCGTGCACGACGAGGAAGTACTCCGGGAAGCCGAGTTCCTCGATGACGGCGAGTTCGTGCTGGACACGGCGGACCGCCTCCGGCGTCACGGGGCGGTAGCGCTCCTCGAGCCCGCGCCATGCGAGCTTCGAAAGCACCGAGTACGGCGTCTCTCCGCGCGGGACCTCCACACTCGGGAAGTGGAAGCTTCCTAGCCCCAGATCCAGCTCACAGCGCTCGGCGATCTCGAGCGTGGCGTCGCAGGCCCGAGGATGGCTCGCGAAGAGTCGGCGCATCTCCGAAGCCGACTTGAGATACAGCTCGGCGTTCGGGCGCCCGAGCGGACCGGGAAGTGTGGTACGGGCACCGACGGAGGAGAGCACCTCATGGAGGCGGAACTCCTCGGGGCGCAGGTAGTGGACGTCGTTCGTGGCCACGACCGGCAGATGGAGCGCGTCGGCCAGGTCCACGAGTGCGGCGATGTAGCGCGGTGCGCCCGCCGTCATCGCGTGCACGAGCTCGATGTGGAAGTCGCCGGGTGCGAAGCACTCCGCGAGTCGCTGCGCCGCGACGCGAGCGCGCCATGACACTCCGGCGAGCACCGAGGCGCCGACCTCGCCCCGCTCGCAGCCGGACAGCCCGATGAGCCCCTCGCTCATGCGCGCAAGGTCCGTCAGCGGGATCACCGAACGCGGCGGCCCGCCTGGATCCTCGCCGCGCAGGTGCGCTCGCGAAAGCAGACGGCACAGGTTGCGGTAGCCGGTCATGTCCTTCGCGAGCACAGTCAGATGAAAGCCCGTGGCCGACGCTCGCCCGAGGCCGGACGGTCCGGGAAGCACGAGCCGACCGACGGGCGGCTCGTCGCACTCCTCACCATCGACGCCGCACGCCGTGACGACGACCTCGGCCCCGACGATGGGCCTGACGCCCGCCTTCGAAGCGCGACGGTAGAAACGCACGGCGCCGTAGAGGCCCTGATGATCGGTGAGTGCCAGGGCGGGCATGCCGAGATGGCGTGCGCGCTCGATCGCGCCGTCGATCCGCGACGCGCCGTCCATGAAGCTGAAGTCCGAGTGCATGTGGAGGTGCACGAAGCCGCCGGGCACGCTTCTTTCGCCGCCTAGTCCACGACGCCGACCAGCAGCCACTCTTCGCGCGACCGGTCATATGCCAGGTCCCACACACCGCCGCGCGCGAGCACCCGGAAGCATCGCCGACTGACCGCGCTGGTACGGTCCCACCAGCCGCGTTCGATCGCCCAGCACTGGACGAGAGTGTCCACGGCGTGACGCTTGCCCTTGTAGACGAACGAGGCCGGCCGCCCACGCTCGCCGTCCCAGACCACCTCGACGACGACCTCGGCCCGCCTGCCGCTGCCGTCCCCGAACGGCAGGTCCGAGCCCCGGCGGATCCACGGCGTACCGAGCAGTTCGAGGACGATCGGCGTCTTACCCTGCACGGAGGAGAACAGGTCCTGCTGCCTGCCCGGTGGGTGCGCGTCGAATCGTTTGATGTCGGTGTTGCGGCCCACGCGCGGCCTCCCTCGCAAGAGACACTCGAGGGCCGCAGCTCGCCTGCGACCCCGAGGTCAGTATATCGAACGTGTGTTCGGTATACAACACCGCTCCGACATGGTGTCGTTAGCGGGATCGCTGTCATCGCTCGTTCATGGAACGCAGAAAGACCCGGCCAGGCGGCCGGGTCTTTCGTCACTACAAAGAGGTGTCCCAAGAAACCTCGCCTGCGGAGAATCGACTCACCAAGCGTCCCGATTCACGCCTTTCCGAAGGAGCGGTACTGGGGCCAGCCTTACGACGAAGCCCTGTCTCGCGCCACCCGGTCGGGCAGCTACTGGTACGCTGGTTTTCAAGTCTCGCTCGGTCCGACTTCTTGGGACAAGAGGTACGTTACGGTACCCCTGGAAGCGGGTCAATAGCGACTTATGGAATCGCCACTATTTGTTCCCAACGGTCCTAAAGTGACCTTTTTCGGTCCGCATTACCATCCGTACGGCAGTCGACCGTTCATCGCCCCAGACCCCGTGGATAGACACGTAGCGCTAGTGCATATCGTTGCGGGACCCACACTCGCCGCTCTCGATACAGGCGACGAACGCGGTCACGACAGCCGGATCGAACTGCGTCCCGACACCCCGTTCCAGTTCCTCGCGCGCCGCACCGACCTTCATCGCGCGACGGTACGGCCGGTCGGACGTCATGGCGTCGAACGCGTCCGCGACGGACAGGACGCGCGCCAGCCGAGGGATGTTCTCGCCCGACAGCCCGTCGGGGTAGCCTCCCCCGTCCCATCGCTCGTGGTGATGGCGGACGATGGGGACGAGGTCCTTCAGGAACGGGATGGACCCGATGATGCTCGCGCCCATGTCGCTGTGCTCCTGGACCGCGAGGTACTCCTCGCGTGTGAGTTGCCGCGGCTTGAGCAAGATCGCCTCCGCGGTCCCGATCTTACCGATGTCGTGGAGTAGCGCGGCCCGCTCCAGCGACGCGATCTGCACATCGTCCAGCCCGAGATGCCGTCCGGCCGCGACCGCATAGTCGGTCACCCCGAGTGAGTGGCGGGCCGTGTAGCTGTCCTTGGCGTCGACTGCGGACGTCAGCGCCTGCAGCGTTCCCACCGAGTGCTCCTCGAGGTCACGCAGCGACTCCTGCAGCCGCACGCTCACGACGCGCGCCTCCGCCTCGGACTGCTTGAGGCGCTCCGCGGCGCTCATCACGATGCGGAGCTGGACGACGTAGAGCAGGATGGCCGCAGCGGCGGAGATGCCCCACACGCCCAAGAGTGACGAGACCACTGTTCCGCGGACCGGCGAGTAGCGCTGGTAGACCTCGAACACGCCGAATACCTCGCCGCCTGGTCGGGACTGGATGGGCGAGTAGACCTCGACCACGTCGCCGCCGAAGAACTCAGCCTCCTCGCGACTCTCGTCCTTGTCGCTCGTATCGGCGTTCCATACGACCTCGCCCGCCAAGGCGCTCTCGATGTTGGCGTAGCCCGGGTAGACCTTGCCCACCTCGCCTTTGTCGAGCGAGGAGTAGACCACCGAGGCATCCCGGCTCCAGATCTTCACCGCGCGGATGTCGCTCGTCTTGATGGCGTCCGCGATGACCGCATCGAACTGCGTCAGGTCGGTCGTGCGAAGGTTGCGGAGCTGCTCGTCACTCAGTGTGTGGACGATCATGCCGTTGACCGTCGCCGCCATCGACTTCGCGGACGAGGTCACCACCATGCCCTCGATCTGATGCGTGGCGATCAGCGTGATCACCACGGTGAAAACCGCCAGTACGACCGCGCTCCACAGCGCGAAGACGCCCACGACCCCGAGTCTGCGTCGGATCACCGGCTCAGCGTCCGGGCCGGACGAGGATCCGGGCGGCGACCGCGCGATCCACGGCCACGTGCCGGTCTCCTACCACCACGAGCAACGGGCCTGCGAACGGCCCTGTCTGCTCGACGAGGACCTCCACGCCTGGACGCATCGCGATCTCACCGAAGTACGCGAGTACCTGATCGTCCTCCTCAGGTACGCTCACCACGATCACGCGGGAGCCTGCTGGCATCGCGCTCAGCGGCAGCCCGTCGGTCGGCGCGACGTCGAGGGCCGCCGAAGGGATGGGGTGCCCATGCGGGCACACGTCCGGATTGTCCAGGAACGTCTCGAGGGCCTCGAGCACCCGCTCGGACAGCGCGTGCTCGAGCAGACACGCCTCCTCGTGAACGGCCTCCCACGGGAGCCCGAGCGCGTCGACGAGGAATCGTTCCGCGACGCGGTGGCGGCGGATGATCGCGAGAGCCTCCAAGCGCCCCGTCTCGGTCAGCTCGACGCCGAGACCGGGCCTGGTGACGAGACCCGCGCCCTCGAGCCGGCGCAGTGTCGACGTCACGGTCGGGGCGGAGACGGCGAGCGCGTCGGCCAGCTGCGCTGGTCGGACGACCCCCTCCAGAGCGAGTTTGTAGATGACTTCCAAGTACTCTTGCAGCGTCGCGCTCGGCATGTCCGTCAGCTTCCCTTGCACTGGACGCGTCGCTACGGGATCGACACTCGCGCGTCCGGTCCGAGTATAGCCGACGGAACCGCGAGGTCGTGAGCGGCCTGTCTGCGACCGTTCAGCGTGGTCGAGCGGTCGCAGACCCTTCGCGCATCGTATGCTTCCTTTCGGCCCCCGATTCTTCGCGTTGGGCGCAATCCCATGACAATCATGATTTCGCTCTTGACCCGCTTCCAGGGGTACCGTAACGTACGTCTCGTCCCAAGAAGTCGGACCGAGCGAGACTTGAAAACCGGCGTACCAGTAGCTGCCAGAGTGGGGTGTGCGCGAAAGGGTTCCGTCGTGAGGCTGACCCGAGTACCGCTCCTCGTGAAGGTGTGAAACGGGAAGTCGGCGAGTAGATCCTCCGCAGGCGAGGTTTCTTGGGACACCTCTTTGCCCTCGACACACGAAGGCCCGAGCGTGATGGTCGGGCCTTCGTCGTGCGCCAGGCCCGCCCACCCCTACGGGCGATACACGAGCCGAGCGACGGGTGACTCCCACACCGCGACCTCCGTCACGCGCACGGAACCGCCGACGCGCGCGACCAGCCGCTCATAGACGACTCGCGCCAGGTTCTCAGCCGTTGCATTGACCTGGTCGAACGGGGCGACATCATTGAGTGAGACGTGGTCGTAGTCCGCCAGGACCACACCGAGGTCGTCCTTCAGTGTCTTGAAGTCGTAGACGATCCCCACCTCGTCGAGTGACTCGCCACGGACCGTGACCTCCACGTCCCACGTGTGTCCGTGCAGGGCACTGCATTGCCCGGGATAGCCCCGAAGGGCATGCGCGGCATCGAAGTGGTCCTTGACCGTGAGCTCGTACACATCTGCCCCCTAGCCGAACAGACTCGTCTGACCGCCGGCGCCCGGCGCCACGCCGTCACCGATCGTCTCGCGAGCGTCCATCGCACGGTTCGCCAGATCGTCCGCCGCGACGTTCTCCTCGCGCCGGACGTGCATCACACGGGCGGACTCGAAACGTTTCAGGAGTTCACACGACGCCTTGTGCAGCGGGATCAATCCCGCGTTCTTCACCTTGTAGTGGCCGTTGACCTGACGCACCACCAGTTCGGAGTCGGCTCTGACCTCTATACGTCGGATGCCGTGATCGAGCGCTGTCTGCAGTCCCCAAACGAGCGCCTCGTATTCAGCCACGTTGTTCGTCGCCACGCCGAGGTAGCGCCCACCGCTGCGCACGATCGCACCGCTCGCATCCTCGATGACGAAGCCGGCACCGGCCGGACCCGGATTGCCCCGGGCGCCGCCGTCGGTGCGGAGCGTGAAAGAGCCGAGCACCTACGCGACCCTCACGATGAGGATCCGCTGGCACATCGGACAGCGACCGATGTCGGGACCGGCCTGCAGCTTCTCGAGCTCGCCTGCGGGGATGTTGACCCGGCAGACCCCGCACATGTCGCCTTCGAGGTTACCGACGGCCACCGCGTGCTTCGCCGCACGTACGGCCTCGTAGCGCTCCCGCAGCGCGGGAGGCAGGGCCCCGGCGAGAGTGGCGCGCTCGGCAGCAAGCCGGGAGACCTCGCCCAGCAGGTCTCCTCCACGTATCTTGAACGCCGTGACCATCTCCGCCTCCCGGGCGCGTCCGGCGACCAGAGCCGCGCTGACCTTCTCCGACTGTGCCGTCGCCGTCTCACGCTTCGCCATATGGGCGAGCTCCTCGGCCTCGAGCTTGTCCAGGCGTCGTTTGAGGGAGTCGAGCTCCATGGATATGGCGGTGAGCTCCTTGGGGTTCTTGACCTCACCGGAGAGCAGCTTGGCTTGCTCGTGGTCCATCTTGACCCGGATGGCGGTCATCTCGTCATCGAGGCGGCTGATCTGGGTGTCGATCGATCGCCCGACAGCGTCCGTGCGCGCGAGTAGCGTGGCGATCTCGGAGAGCTTCGCCCGCGCAGCCAGGATGGCGCGCTTCTCGGGCATCTCGTCGAGTTGCTTGTTCAGGCGAAGGACCCGCAGATCGCGGTCCTGGAGTTCCAGCAGCATCCGCGCTTGATCCATCTACTCGCCTTCCGTCGTCCACCAGCGGATAGAGGGTCCGGCCTGGATCGTCGCCGCCGCGCTGAGCCCGGCAGTCCGCGCCGCCGCCGCCGCGAGAACGGGCACGAGCGGCCACTCCGTCGCGTCGTGCCCCGCCTCGATGATCGCCAGCCCATGGTCGACCGCATCGAGCGCCTCATGATAGCGCAGCTCCCCCGTGATGAGGACGCCACAGCCCGCCTCGCGGGCGTCGCGCACGAGCGAGCGCCCGGAACCCGGAGCGACGCCCGCGAGCGCGACCGGCGCTCGCCCGTCACCCCACACACGCACGCGCACGCCGAGCGCGCCGCCGACGTGCGCCGCAAGACTCGCGACCGTGGAGCCGGCCGGTGTCTCGCACACGCGACCCATGCGCGCGGCTCCCCTGCTCATCATCGCGTCGCCCGTGAGCACGACCGGCTCCTCGTACGGGTGGACGCGGCGAAGTGCTTCGATCGCGGCGGTGAGCATACCGGGTTCGCACACGACCTCGATACGCTCCTCCGGCTCCTCATGCACGCTCCCCGGCTCACCCGCGGCCGGCGAAGCGTCCTCAAGGGGGAGGTAGCTGCCCGTTCCCGAGCCGACGAACGAACACTGCGCGTAGTGACCGATCCGTCCCGCGCCAGCGCCGTGGAGCGCGGCGAGTGCTCCCGCGACAGCCCCTCGCGGGAGGTAGGTGACCAGCGTCGCCACGCGCATCGACGACGATTCCAGCGGGCCGACCATCCTGAGCCCGAGCGCCTGCGGGAGAGCGTCCGCCCCGGCCGGAGCGCGATCGAGGTTGGTGTGGCACGCGACGAGCGCGATGCCGGCTGACGCGGCTGCGAACGGGACACCGGCGACGCCCTGCCCCGGCGCCAGATGCGCGGGGGTCTCGAGGAACACGGGGTGATGCGTCAGCAGGACCTGAGCGCCTGCGTCGATGGCGGCCGCCAGCGCCGCCGGTGTCGGGTCGAGCGACACGAACACCCGATGCAGCAGCGCACCGGGATCCCCGACGAGAAGCCCCACGCGGTCCCATGGCTCGGCCCACGAGGCCGGGAACACATCGTCGAGCCTGTCGAGCAGCGCCCGGATCGTCGCCGTGCTCACAGAGGTATCTCCTGCGGCTCGCGACGGCGGAACACCACCACGCTTGAGTAGCCGGCCGCAAGCAAGAGGTCCCGGCCGGCCGGCCAGCTCGCGCCGACCTCCTCGGGGCAGTGGGCGTCCGAGCCGATGGTCGCCGGCACTCCCGCGATCCGGCACTCCTTCAGGAAGTCGAGCGATGGGTAGATCTCGGCGCACGGCTTGCGCAGACCCGCAGTGTTCACCTCGACGGCGACACCGCACTCGTGGAACACCGCGGCCGCCTCTCGAAAGAGCGGCTTGGGGTCCACGAGAGGCCGATAGTCGAACTTCTTGACGAGGTCCGGGTGCGCCATCACGTCGTAGAGGCCTGTGGCCGCTGCGGCCGCAAGGTCCTCGAAGTAGCGGCCCCACAGCAGGTCCGGCGTCCACTCCGAGTAGCGCTCCCGCAACGTCGGATCGTCGAAGGCCCAGTCGTCGATGAAGTGGACCGATCCGAGCACCATGTCGAACTCGTGCTCGTCGAGCGCCCCCCGTACGAGCGACTCCTGTCCGGGGATCCAGTCCGCCTCGACGCCGAGGAGGACCTCGGGACCGCCCGATCCCGCCGAGGCGTCAGCAAGCGCGCGGACCTCGTTGACGTAGAGCGGGAGCTGGACCCACGGCATCGCGTAGCCAGGGGTATAGCCGGGCGGCAGGGGCAGGTGGTCTGTGAAGGCGATGACCGACACCTTTGCGGACGCAGCGGCGGCAACGTACTCCGCCGCGCTTCCGACCGCGTGTCCGCATCGAGCCGTATGCACATGGAGATCGATCATCCGGCCTCGCTCACCGTCCCCCCGCCGAGGACCCTCGTACCGTCCCAGCATACGACGGACTGACCCGCAGCGACGGCCCAGACTGGTTCGTCGAACTCCACGAGCAGCCGACCGCCTTCGATCCGCGCCATCGCGGATGCCTCTGGTGTCCTATACCGCACACTCGCCATGACCGGTCGCTCCCCGGTCCCGCCGCGCCACATCACATCGGTCGCCTCGACCGTTCGGACGGCGAGATCCTCGCGCGCGCCGACCGTCACGATGCCGTCCCGCGGGCGCAGGCCCGTGACGTAGGCCGGATCGCCACCGGACAATCCGGTCCCGCGCCGCTGCCCGATCGTGAACCCCACCGCACCGTCGTGGGCTCCCACGTCCAGGCCGCCCGCGTCCACGAAAGGACCCGGAACGAACGCCTCGGGGACGCGCGCGCGAACGAACGATCGCGCGTCCGTGCCCGCGAGGAAGCACGCCTCCTGGCTCTCGACCCTCGACGCAGTCGGCAGACCGTGCTCCGAGGCGAACGCGCGGACGGCCGACTTCGTGTGCTCCCCCACAGGGAACAGTGTGTGACGGAGCTGGTCCTCGGTCGCGCGATAGAGGAAGTACGACTGGTCCTTCGCGGGATCGAGGCCCCGGGCCAGCCACGGGATCCCGTCCGAGTCGGTCTCCACGCGGGCGTAGTGGCCGGTGGCGAGGAACTCAGCACCGTTGGTCATCGCACGGGCGAGCAGCGCCTGGAACTTCACTTGGTCGTTACACACGATGCACGGGTTCGGCGTGCGCCCTCTCGTGTACTCATCGCAGAAGGGCTCCACGACGGCCGCAGCGAAGACCGATCGCAGATCGAGAACGTAGTGGCTCACGCCCAGGCGGTCGCAGACCTGCTTCGCGTCCCGGATCGACCCGGACGGGCAACAGCCTCCGGGCGCATCCTCGTCGAGCAGGCGCATGGTCACACCGGTGACCTCGTGCCCTTGTTCCACGAGTAGAGCGGCGGCCGTGGAGGAGTCCACGCCGCCGCTCATCGCCACCCATACCCGGGCCATGGTCTCAGCTCACCGCACCCTAGTCGTCCTCGTCGCCATGCGGGTCGAAGTTCGGGTCGGAACTCTTGATGGGCCCCGCGATCGGATCTCGCCCGTTCTTCACGAGGAAGTCGTCGACCGCGACTTTCAGCCCATCGGTCGCCAGTACGGAGCAGTGCATCTTGGCGGGCGGCAACCCCCCGAGCTCGTCCGCCACCTGCTGCTTGCTGATCGATACGGCGTCGTCCAGGGTCATCCCGCGTGCCATCTCCGTGACGATCGAACTGGTGGCGATCGCCGCACCACAGCCGAGAGTCTGGAACTTGATGTCGTCGATGCGATCGGCGGCGTCGACTTTGATGGTGATCTTCATGACATCGCCGCACACGGGATTGCCGACCTCGCCGACACCGTCCGCGTCCTCGATGACGCCGACGTTGCGCGGGTTGTTGAAGTGGTCCATGACCTTGTCGGAGTAGAGCACGCTGCTTCCTCGCTTCCGGTCTCGTGGCTCGTGGGGGTGTGTGCTGAAGCTACGCCCCGCTGCCGAACATCTTCGCGTACACGGGCGACATCGCCCGGAGCCGCTCCACGATGGGCGGCAGTGTCTCCAGTAGATAGTCGACGTCATCCTCGGTGGTGAAGCGACCGACCGTCACGCGCAGCGAGCCGTGAGCGACCTCGGGGGGGCACCCGATGGCGAGCAGCACGTGGCTCGGCTCGAGCGAGCCGGAAGAGCACGCGGAGCCGGTGGAGACCGCGATGCCCTTGTTGTCGAGCTGGAGCAGCATCGATTCGCCCTCGACACCCTTGAGCACGAGGTTGGCGATGTGCGGCAGGCGCGGCACATCGCGGCCCCCGTTGAGCAGCGAGTTCGGCATGGCGAGGATCCCCTCGATCACGCGGTCGCGCAGGGCGCGAAGGCGCGGCGATTCCGTCTCGCGTTCGGCGATCATGAGCTGGAGCGCCTTCGTCAGCCCGACGATCCCGGCCACGTTCTGGGTTCCGGAGCGCTTCTTCGACTCCTGACCGCCGCCGATCAGCAGAGGCTCGAAGGGTGTCCCGCGCTTGAGATAGAGCGCGCCCACTCCCTTCGGCCCGTAGATCTTGTGCGCCGAGAACGAAGCGGCGTCGACGCCCAGGTCGGCTGCATCCCACTCGATCTTGCCGAGGGTCTGGATCGCGTCCGTGTGCACGTACGCACCCGCGCGGTGTGCGACCTCGGCGAGCTCCTTGAGGGGCTGCACGGTCCCGAGCTCGTTGTTGCCGTGCATGACAGAGACCAGGACCGTGTCGTCCCGGACGAGCGCGGCCAGGTCCTCCGGATATACGATGCCGTCCTCGCGGGGACGCACGATCGAGACCTCGAAGCCTTGCTTGCCGAGTCGCTTCGCGGGCTCGAGGACCGCGTGGTGCTCGAACGCGGACACGATGATGTGGGCGCCCTTGTTGCGCGCCTTCGCGGCGGTGGCGATGCCGAGGACGGCGGCGTTGTCGGCCTCGGTCCCGCAGCCCGTGAAGACGACCTCGCCCGGGGCGGCCGCGCCGATCGCGGACGCGAACGTGTCGCGGGCCTCCTCCAGCGCGCGGTAGGAGTCCCGCCCCATCGCATAGAGGCTGTTGGGATTGCCGAACCGCGTGCCCAGGAAGGGCAGCATGGCCTCGACCACGGCATCGTCGACGGGTGTGGTCGCCGCGTAGTCCAGGTAGACCGTACGGATCGTCTCGTCTGTCATCGTCTTGTGACTCGCCTCCTGTGACACCGCTAGAGCGACACGTCCGGGTCGCCCGCTGTTGCATCGAAGACCGACTGTGCGCCGGCCAGTTCGCTCAGGCTGGTCGTGGACAGCACGCTTCGCAGCGCGTCCGTGGCCCGCGTCCACACACTCGCGGCAGCGCACGCGCCGCCCCGCTCGCAACCAGACCCACCGCCGCACAAGGTCGGCTGCAGCGGTCCTTCGAGCGCCTCGACCACATCGAGCACCGTGATCGAGCCAGGTGCGCGGCTGAGCTCGAAACCACCACGTGCGCCCCGGACCGCCGTGACCAGTCCTGCCTGTCGCAGCGATACGAACAGTTGCTCGAGGAACTTACCCGGAATGTGCTGTCGCTCCGCAACGCCGCGAGCGCTGACCGGGCCGTCGCCGTAGCGCCCCGCCAGATCGATAAGCGCAAGGACGCCGTACTCGCTTCGAGCGGTGAGACGCATGCGTGACCCTATCGTCGCGGGACGCAGCCGAAAAGCGACCGCGTCCCAATCACTACCATTTCGGTCGGGTATCGACGATATGCCTCGCGCGGACGGCTGTCAACCGCCCCGGGCGCGCTGGGGGGGCCTACTCCGCGCCAGCAGCCCTGATGACCGACAGGATCTCACCCACATCGATGGTGGCGGCGGGAGACAGGAGGATGACCGCCTTCGCGTGGTCCACCCCGCCGACCCGATAGAGCCGGCCGATGTCGTCCAGATTGGCGATCGAGATGACGCGCATCAGGTCGTAGAGGTGCTGCTGACGGATGGCGACCTTGAACACGTCAGCCGACTGCTGGCTCTCCGCGATGAAGAGCACGCTGGCACCTGGGCCGGCAAGCTGTTCGCGGCGTGTCGCAAGCTCGGACACGTAGTGGCTTGCCGCCGCAAGGGATACGGGGCGCTCGATCGCGCGGCTCAGGATCGAGACGCCGGTGTCCGAGCGCCACACACCGTCGGGCGTGCATTCGAACCCGATCCCCTGGCCGAGCGCGGCCGCCCGAGCCCGGAACTGGCGTCGCGCCGTCGCGTCGTCCTCGTCCTTCGCGGTAGGCGGGGTCAGCACCATCTCGGGTGCCGCCTGGGCCGCCTCCTCCCGGAACTCCTGCACGGCGCGTGCTGTGCCGAGGTCGCGCACGTCCGAGACGAGCGCGTCCTTCGCGTCCATCGTCAGCAACTCAGCGAGCCGCGGATTGCTCACCTCGAGCTTGAGGCCGAACACGTCGAGCACGGCGAAACGACTACTGTCGGCGTTGTCCTTGACGTCGTCGGACATCGGATCGCTCCCTCACATGCGTGGGCGGGCGGGCTCGCATCTCATCGCCCGGCGAGGCTCCCGGCGTCGACTCCTCGATTGTAGAGCAAACCACGAACGGTGCGAGCAAGGCACCGCGTCCCTTCGTCCCTTGCAGGCGTCCCTTCGCACCCCGAACGTGAGCGACCACACCCTTGCAGGCCCCGTACAGCGGAACCGAGGTAGAAGCCGTTGCGAGGGGCCGGACGCGCGTGCTACATTGCACTCCCGCGTCTCCGGGGGGAGGTCCCGGTTTCGCAGGACGGAGATCCGCGGTCGACAGCGACAGGGTCGCGAGGACCCTCCGGACCCACCACAGGAAAGCCCCGCGCGACGATTCGCCGAGCGGGGCTTTGTTGTGTCGCGGGGGCGGTGGGCCCGCCTCGGACGATACGTGCCTACATGCTCTTGAGCAGGTTCGCCATCTCGATGGCGGCGGACGCCGCGTCCCAGCCCTTGTTCCCCTGCTTGGTACCTGCGCGCTCGACGGCCTGCTCGATGGAGTCCGCCGTCACGATGCCGAACACCACCGGCACGCCCGTGTCGAGCGACGCCTTCGCCACGCCCTTACTGACCTCGGAGGCGACGTACTCGAAGTGCGGCGTGGCGCCGCGGATGATCACCCCGAGCGCGACGATCGCAGAGTACTTGCCCGACGCGGCCATCTTCGTGGCCACGAGCGGGATCTCGAAAGCACCCGGCACCCAGGCCACGTCCACGTCCTTGTCGGCCACGCCGTGACGACCGAGCGCGTCCTGAGCGCCGCCGAGCAGACGGCTGGAGAGCAGCTCGTTGAAGCGGCTCACCACGATGCCGACCTTCAGTCCCGATCCGATCAGGTCCCCTTCGAAGACGGTCATGAGGCCGCCTCCCTTCTTCGTCAGTGCGCCTGCCCCGACCCCTACAGGTCGAGGTCGTGGCGCATCTTCTCCTTCTTCGTGCGCAGGTAGGCGATGTTCTCCGGGCACGACGGCACTTGGAGTCCCACCTGTTCGGTGACGGTCAATCCGTACGCCTCGAGCCCCACGATCTTCGT
>JAUSBS010000084.1 GCA_030651905.1 Coriobacteriia bacterium | reverse complement strand
CGTGACACCACGGCCTACGTGGCTGACATGGTCGCCGCGATGGAGAGCATCATCGTGCAGACTTCGGGTGTTCCCGATCCGACCGTGATGGATGAGGCGGGTCCGCTTCGGGGACACGTGCTCCACCAGCTCACGATGCCTGCCGCGCGACCTGCCGCTTCTGCGAGGGTTGCTCGAGCGCCTCGAGCGAGGCTGACGCCCGCAGCGACCCCGCAGCAACCCCGCACCACGCCCGCAGTCTGTCCGCACGAACGCCGCAGCAGGCCCGCAGCAGGCCCGCACAACGCCGCACCTACCCCGCAGTAACCCCGCAGCTCGTGCCGCAGTAGGCACCCGCTGAGCACGGATCACGGGCGAAAGTCGGGGTTCACCTCGTAGGAAGCGTTCGGGTCGGTGCGGGAACTGGCGCGACGGACGAGCAGCCCCTGCTCGGTCAGCGCGGCAAGCGTGCGCTGCACGGTCCGACGGTCCTTGAGGCCCGAGAGCTCGAGCACGTCGCTGGCGCGCACCTTGCGCTGACGGATCACGATGTCCTGGATCCGCCGCTGCGCGGCCGGGAGCGAGTCGAGCACGTCTTTCGGTAGTGCTGCCGTGTCCGGAGTGCGCTCACCGGCAGCGCCCGCTCGCGGTCCGAGCGTGTAGTACGCCTGCTCGCGCGTCCCGTTCTGTTCGAGCCAGCCGTCCCGCACGAGCACGCGGAGCTGAGCGGCGGCCTGCGCCTCATCGACCAGGTTGAGCGACTGGTAGTCGGTACCCTCCAAGCGGCCCATGCGCCGGGTGAAGATGAGCGCCTTGCGCTGCGCCGGCCCCAGCGCCGCAGCTCCGATATCGTCGATCCATGCCTCGGGAGCGGCCTCGTCCGGCGCCCGGAAGCGCAGGATGACCGTGAAGGACGTCTCGGAGTTGGCGAACTCGGGCGGTGGCAGGTGCGCGTCCTTCATCGACTGGACCATGTTGTCGATGCCCAGGCCGTGCCGCTCCACGTAGCCCAGATCGCGCAGGATGTCGGCCACGCGGGGGTTGCGCGCATACGATTCCGTGAGGATGTTGGCCACGGTGACGGGCCCCGGCAGTCCGCCCGGGCTCTGCACCTCCAGGCGGTCCGCGAACAGGCGCACCTGGATGTTGGCCCCGATGAGGCTGTAGTCGCGGTGGCACACCGCGTTGACCATCGCCTCGCGCAGGGCGAACAGCGGCACGGAGGGGACCTCCTCCACGCGGAAGCCGTCGGCCAGCACGCCGGGCGCGAGCCGCTCCTTGTGGATCTGCTCCATGCGGGCGATGAGCTGCGGGATCGTGCCGGTCACTTCCTCGGTGTAGCGGTAGGCGACCTCCGCACCGGAGGAGGCCACTTCCGTGCCGGGGAACTCGACGAAGCGAACCTTCGACTGCACCACGAGGCGTTCAGGCCTCAAGGCGAAGTAGAGACCTCCGAGTACGGTCAGCCGCTCCTTGCCCGCGGGTCCGTCGATGGCCTTGAGAGCGTGCATCACATCGATGATCCCGATCTCGTTGAGCGGAGATCCCGTGCGGCGGCGCATCGAACCCTGCACGTACTCGCGCACCAAGGCCATCTCAACGTCGGCCATGCTGGTGCCGGGCAGCGTGTGCAGTTCGTACTCCACAGGGGTGGACGACGTGCCCTCCTGCGGGGACGGCGCAACCGCCCGTATAGGCTCCGGCTCCGGTTCAGGCTCAGGTCGAGGTTGAGGCGCTGGTGAGGCGACAGGAACCCGGCTCATCGGGGGCAGGCCCTCGGCGACGTAGCTCTCCATCCCCTTGCGGGCGCCCGACTGCATCAGGTCCAGCAGCATCTCGATGTGCTCCGCGGACTCGGCCGGAAGATCGGCCTCCAACAGGACGCGGAAGGCCTCGCGCGCCTCGCGTGCCTCATCCGCGCGCTTCTCGCCCAGTCCGGCCATGGAGCCGAACCTGCGAGCCGCCGACTCTGCCTCGGGCTGGAGCAGGACCCACCTGAGGCGCTGGAAATCAGCGAACACGTCGCGCAGGGCCTCGGCGGAGCGCAACGCCAGCCCGTCGGGGCGTGTGCCGACCGGACGCTGGTTGCGGTTCTGATCGGTGAGCACCGTGTCGCGCGCAGGGGCGCCGCCCGCGCTCGTGATCGCGGCAGGACCGTCCGTGCCGGTCATCCGTGCCCAGATCGCCCCGAAGAAGCCCACAAGCCCCCGCCGTCCCTCTCGTCGCCCTCGCTTCGAGCATAGCGGAAGGTGGCGTGCGGCGGTCAAGATGCGGTGCGGGGGCTGGACCCCGCCTCGACCACCACGTGAGTATGACGTATCATCATACTCGGAGGTGCGACGTGGCCCGACTCAAGATCGCCATCACCTTGGACGAGATCTCACTCTCGGCGCTGGATCGACTCGTCTCGGAGCGCCGGTTCCCCAATCGCAGTCAGGCCATCCAGCAAGCGGTGGACGAGAAGCTCGCTCGACTGTCGCAGAGCCGGCTCGCCCGCGAGTGCGCGAAGCTCGACACGGATGCCGAGCGCGCGCATGCCGACGAGGGCATGAGCGGGGAGTTGGCGTCATGGCCCGAGTACTGAGGGGGGACGTTCGCTGGGCAGACCTGGACCCGGCCAAGGGGCATGAGCAGTCAGGCATGCGCCCCGTGCTCGTCTTGAGTGCCGACGTCTTCAATCAGCGGTCCGGGACCGTGATAGCGGTCGCCCTCACGAGTCAGCCGCAGCGCGCCGGGTTCCCGCTGACCCTGGAACTGGACGACGCGTGGTTGACGAAGCCGTCGTGGGTCAAGATCAGCCAGATCAGAACGCTGTCAGCGGAGCGCATAGGCAAGAAGCTCGGGGCGGTCGAGCCCGAGCAGGTCACGCGCGTCCTCGAGGGGCTCAACGAGATACTCGGGGCGTGAGCGCGACCGCTACGAACGCAGCGCGCGCTCCAGGATCGCTCCGTCGGCCGTGGTGAACGTCTTGAGGATCAGCTCCTGGCGCGGAGGCTTGACGCCCCTGTCGTTCGGCACGTTGAGGTGCACGACCTTCTTGCCCAGCGCGAGCATGATGATCAGGCCGATCACCGGCGTGGCGACCAGCATCAGCAGGCATCCGAGGTTGGTGTCGTGGATGACCTTCTTGCGGCCTGCCACCTCGTGAAGCTTCAGCTGCAGGGTGCTCATCTGTCCGGAGCGGATCGTGCGGGACCTGCCGATGAAGAACATCGCGAGACCGATGAGCAGTGTCAGGAGGCCGAAGCCCATGAAGCAGAAGGCGGCTCCCATGTCGCTGTTGCCGGATGCATCCCCCGCGATCATGAAACCGAGGATCAGGCCCACGACGCCCATCGCGATCACCAGCGATCCGGCCACGATCAGGTAATTGCGGTCGGGCGCGCGCATGCCGGTGATCGACATCCAGTCCTGTTCGAAGCGCACGGTCACCTGGCCGAAGAACCCCGTGCCGATCGAGTTGCCGTACAGGGGCGCTCGCACGCGCAGCTCGACGACGTCCGAGGGCGGCGCCGGGGCAACAGGTGGTGCAGGCGGCTGGGCGACCGGGGGCGCTGCGGGCGGTGCGATCGCTACCGGCGTCGGAGCGGGTGGTGCCGGCGCCGCCGGAGCGGGCCACGTCACGTCCTCGGCCCGAGGCGTCTCCAGGGGCGCCGCCAGCACCACGATCTCGACGCGCTGGGAGCCCTTGTCCAGGACGAGGCGGCCACCGTCGGCCTGCACGCCTTCCAGCTCCCAGCCGATGGAGATGAACTTCTCCTCGTCCGGGTTGAGCGAGAAGCGTCGAGAGTCGGCGAACTGGGCGCGGTAGACGCCCTTGGAGACCGGGTGCTCCTCGAGGCCGAGGAACCGGCCGGCCGCGATGGGCACGGAGTTCTGCCCGGTGTGGACGGTGACCGACATCTCGCTGTCCCCGTTGGCCGCGAACCACTCCTTGATGCGGGCCGTGTTCGCCTCGTGCTGGACGGCGTCCATGGTTCCCCCTCCCCGCGACGGGTCGCGCGCGTGCGCGCCCCGTAACGCCCTTATACACCCGCGCGCGAGGGCGCGCACGGGGTCGAGGATCCGGTTGGATCCCGGGAAGGTTTCGGCAAGTCCCACCGTGCATTCTGGACCGGTGGATACCACGCCGCAGATCAGACCTCTTCCCGGCCGTCAGTGCGTCCGCTTGAAGATATGTCAGGTCTGACATACGATGTGCCCGCAACTGCGTGCTGACAAGGCTCTCGTCTGGCTGCACGGCACCGTAAAGACGCCGCCATTCTCCGCAGATGCCCGCGTCGAGTCGGGGGTCTTGCTTCGCAGGCTGCAGCGGGGCGAGGCGCTCGGGTTGCCCAGTTCTCGCCCGATGCCCTCTATAGGGAAGCGGTGTCACGAGCTGAGAGTCGTGGACGAAGACATCACGTGGCGTCTGATCTATCGCATCGACGTCGACGCGATCGTGATCACGAACGTGTTCAAGAAGAAGACGGAGGCGACTCCGCGATCGGTCATCGAGGTCTGCAGGCAGCGGTATCGCGCGTACGACTCGGTCTAGCCAAGGGCGGGTGTGGAGATGGATGCGGCGAAGAGAAGGCGGCTCGAGACGGCCGGCTGGCGCGTCGGCGACACGGCCGACTTCCTCGAGCTCACCTCTCAAGAGGCCGAGTTGATCGAGGTGAAGTTGGCGCTCGGCGACTACTTGCGACAGGTCCGCCGAGAACACCGCTGGACCCAGACGCAGGTCGCGGAGCGAATCGGTTCCAGCCAGTCCCGTGTAGCCAAGATGGAGGCCGCTGACGCCTCCGTATCACTCGACCTCGTGATGAAGTCGCTGTTCTCGCTTGGCGTGACGACTCGCGATGTGGGTCGCGTCATCGGACGCCCCGCCTAGGCTGCAGCGCTTTCCATCCGCCCGCTCTACCCCGCCAGCTCCCGAACCGCTCGCAGCGCCCATCCCGAGTCCTTGAGCACCGCCCGGCCGACGCCGATGAGGTCGGCGCTCCCGGCCGCCAGCAGCGCCTCTGCGTGCGCGGGTTCCGTGACGCCGCCGGTCAGCATGACCGGGATGTCGACGACCGCCTTCAACCCCTCCGACAGCTCGGCGAACCAGCCGGGTTCGTCGTTTCCGGGGACCGTGTAGCCCGACAGGCCGCCGGTGATGTCGAGGATGTCCACGCCCGCGCGCTCGAACTCGACCGCTGCGACCTGGCTGTCGGTGAGCGTCGTGCCGCCCTCGATGTAGTCGCGAGCACCCAGGCGCAGCAGCACGGGGAAGTCGTCGCCGACGGCCGCGCGCACCGCGGCGATCACCTGAAGGTGGAAACGGATGCGGCCGTGGACCTCGCCCCCGTACTGGTCGGTGCGCTTGTTGGTGAGCGGCGAGAAGAGCTGAGTGAGGAGGTAGCCGTGGGCCGCGTGGATCTCCACACCGTCGAAGCCGGCCGCCTTCACACGGCGCGCCGCGTCGGCGAACTGCGTCACGATGGTCGCGATCTCCTCATGCGTGAGCTCGCGGACCGTCTCGTCGCGGCCGAGGGGCACCGCGACGTCCGAGGGGCCGACGACCTCGAGTCCGGTCGCCTCGGTGCTGCAGGCGCCGCCGCAGTGGTTGATCTGCATGGCCACTTTCGAGCCGTTGGCGTGGATGGTCTCGGTGAGGCGCTTCCAAGCGTCGATGGTGGAGTCGTCTGCGATGGAGGGCTGGCCGACACGGTTCATGCCTTGGCGCGTGATGTAGCAGTGCTCGGTGATGATCAGGCCGAACGCGCCGCCGCGGGACTTCTCGTCGTAGTAGGCGAGGAGCGCGTCGCTCATGGAGCCGTCCGGGTTGGCCTTCGAGGTGGCCATGGGCGGCAGGACGAGGCGGTTGTGGAGCGCGAGGTTGCGGGTCGCGAGCGGTTCCAGGAGGCGGGACATGGGATGGGCCTTTCGGTCGAAGTAGGGCGCACTCTTGAGTAGTTCCCATCCAGGCGCCTTCTGTTGACGGCCGGTGCGCCGCGGGTACACGCTATCGCCGGAAGTGGGGTCGGCCGGGGTGGGGGGCCGCTTGTGGGTGGCCGCATGACGCGGCCGAGAGCCGGGAGGGGATTCTCGTGAGAGTACTTGCGACGGACGCGACGGCATCTCGACGCCTGATCGGCGCGTGCATGGCGACGCTCGTCATCTTCGCGGTCGCCATGTCACTGCGGCCGCTGACGACTTCCTCTGCGGCAGCGGCCGGGATGGACGCCGTCACCTCGAACGGGGTGTTCACGGTCGAGGTCCCTGCCGGAGACGGGTGGGTGGCCGTAGGGACGGCCGCCTTCGGTCTCCAGTACACGACGCAGGTCGTCTCGCTGCCCGGCGAGTACGATGCGGTGCGGCTGGTCCACAGCGGCGGCACCGCGGCGCAACTCGACGTGGTCGCTCTCGAGGGGAACACGCCGGGGAAGGTTCTTGGCTCGCGCGATCCGCTGGCCGTCGCGAAGCTCGCCGCCCGCGATGACGATGTCACGGACGCCTTCGGGAGAGCGCTCGTGCTGGAGTTCCCGAAGGGCGGATCGGTCCTCGAGATCGTGGCCCGCGTCCAAGGCGATCTCTCAGGGGCGTTCCCCTTCGAGTTCCCCGTGGCGAACACCTTCTCGGCAGTGACCCCCGGGTCGTCGTTCTATGCGTGTGACCTGGCGGCGCTTCCCGCGGTCGTCGACACCGGTGCGGAACCGCTCGTCAAGGAGCCCACCGCGCCCGGGACCGGGCATCCGAGCGGCCTCATGTACGTGTGGACCGCGAGCGACGGCACGAGTCTTCAGGTCACCATGGACTTCACCTCGGACAACACGATGGACGGAGACGAGGACTTCGCGGCCGTCCACGTGAAGACCGATCAGGGCCTCAAGACGTTCCGCATCTCCGAGGTTGACCGCACGTGGGGCGATGTCGCGTTCACCTACACCGACAAGGTGCGCTATCAGCACAAGGTCTACGAGTTCCGCATCCCGCTGGCAGAACTGGGATCCACCCCGGGGGCCGTGGGGGTCGCGTTCACGGCGTATGGGACCGCCGCCGTCGTGCTCCCCGGGAAGCACAGCCCGGTCATCAGCCAGGTCTACGGAGGCGGCACCAGCATGGGGTGCACGTATGGCTACGACTACATCGAGGTCCACAACCCGGCACCGTTCCCGGTCGACGTCACCGGATGGTCGGTGCAGTACGCATCTGCGGCGGGGACCTTCAACTCCAAGACCGACCTGACGGGCATCATCCCCGCGGGCGGCTACCTTCTCATCCAGGAGGCCGGATGGGCGACGCCTGCGCTTCCGGTGACCCCGGACATCGTGGGCGGGATCGCGATGAAGGCGGACTCCGCGAAGGTTGCGCTGGTCAACACCACCGTGCTCCTGCGGGACATTCCCCACGCGTCCCTTGTCGACCTTGTCGGATACGGTTCGGCCGCCACCCAGTGGGAGGGCTCCTCGCGCGTGCCGGACCTCTCCGCCACCACGGCCGCCTTCAGGCTGGACGACGGCAACCGCGACACGGACCAGAATGGCTTGGACTTCGTCGTTGCTGCGCCACTCCCGCGCAACAGCGGGTCGGCCCCGCATGCTTTGTCCGCTCCGGCGGACATCGGGCTGTCAGCCACGACGATCATGGACAAGCAGCCGTCAGGCACGCTCGTCGGGACGCTGAGCACGAACGACCCGGACAGCGCGCCGCCCTTCACCTACGCCCTGGTGGCCGGGTCGGGCGATGCCGACAACGCCTCGTTCTCCATCGTGGGAGACACCCTGTCCATGGCGGTCGCC
>JAUSBS010000078.1 GCA_030651905.1 Coriobacteriia bacterium | reverse complement strand
TGGTCGCGCTCAACTCGCCTGGCTACCAGTCGCTCGCGCTCGGGTACCTCCGGGCGTACGCGCAGGCCGACCGCCGTCTTGGCGGGAAGGTGGCCTTCCAGACGCTGGACCTGAGCACCGACGTCGATCCGTGGTGGGTCGCGTGGCGAGTCCTCGGCCTGGAACCCGATGTCCTCGGCATCTCGGTCACGTGCTGGAACGCTCGTGCGGTCTTCGATGTGTGCCGGATCGTGGGTCAGGTCAGACCGGAGTGCGTGATCGTGCTCGGCGGCCCCGAGGTCGGGCCGATCGCGGAGGACGTCCTGGCCGCGCACGCGGCCGTTCACGCGGTGGTGCGAGGCGAGGGTGAGGCGACGTTCGCGGACCTCCTGCACGCGCTCGCGGGCCGCTCGAAGGTGTGGCGTGTCGAGGGCGTGACCGCCAGGAAGGGCGAGGAAGTGGTCTCGGCACCGGACCGCGCCCTGATCGCGGACCTCGACTCGATCCCGAGCCCGTATCTCGCAGGCGTCATGCAGCCGGTGGACGGCGGTGCCTACCTGGAGACCTATCGCGGCTGCCCGCACGCGTGCGCCTACTGCTTCGAAGGGAAGGGCTACGGCCGCATCCGCTCCTTCTCGGACGCGCGTATCGCCTCCGAGATCGACGCGGTGGCCGGCGCGCCGGGTGTGCGGTCGTTCTCCTTCATCGACCCAGTGTTCAACCTCACGAACGAGCGACTGGCGAAGCTTGCCGGGTGGCTGGCCCCGCACGCTGCGAAGGGTGCACGCCTCCACACCATCGAGGTCGATATCGAGCGCATCGACGACGCTGCGGCCACCCTGCTCCGCTCGGCCGGCGTCGCCAGCGTCGAGACCGGCCCGCAGACCATCGCGCCGGCGTCGCTCGCAGTGTGCCACCGCCGCTTCGATCCGAAGCGGTTCGCGAGCGGCGTACGCGCCTGTAAGGCCCAAGGGATCGCCGTCGAGTGCGACCTCATCGCCGGACTGCCCGCGGAAGACGTGCATGACTTCCTCGCGGGGCTGCGCTTCGCTCTCGATCTCGACCCCGGGATCGTGCAGTCATCGACGCTGCACGTGCTTCCGGGGACCGATCTGTGGGCGCGGGCGGCCGAGCTGGGACTCTCCTTCGACCGCGACCCACCGCATGAGATCATCGCCACTCCCGACGCCACCTATCGCGATCTGCGGCGCGCCGAGGTGCTCGCGCACTCCATCCAGAAGGTCTATCGCGCACGCATGTGACCCACGATGAGGAGTCTTTCCATGAGGGACGACGTATCCGCCCGTGCCCGTGCCATCCGCCCGTTCGTGGTCATGGACGTCGTGGCGCGAGCGAAGGAACTCGAGGCCGCCGGGCACGACGTCGTGCGGATGGACGTCGGCGACCCCGATTTCGCGACGCCGGATGTCATCACCCGCGCCGCTGAGGCGGCCATGGAGGCGGGCGACACCGGCTACACCCAGTCGCTCGGCCTGCCTGATCTTCGCGATGCCGTGGCGGCGCGCTTCCGGACGAAGTACGGCGTGACCGTGGACTCCGGGGACATCGTGGTGTCGCAGGGGACCTCGCCCGCGATGCTGCTGCTGTTCGGCTCGCTGCTCGACCCGGGCGACGAGGTCATCATGGCCGACCCCTGCTACCCGGCATACCCGAACTACGTGAACTTCCTCGGCGGCGTCCCCGTGCGCGTGCCCGCTCGGGCGCGCAACGGGTTCGCGATGTGCCCGGACGAGATCCGCGCGGCCGTCACCCCTCGCACTCGCTGCATCATGCTCAACTCCCCGGGCAACCCGACGGGCGCCGTCCTGCCGAGGGAGCATCTCGCCGAGGTCGCGGCGATCGCCGAGGAGCGCGGGCTGTGGATCGCCAGCGATGAGATCTACCACGGGCTGTCCTACGGCGATCCCGACCACTCGATCCTCGAGTTCACGGACCGCGCCTTCGTTCTCAACGGCTTCTCCAAGCTCTTCGCGATGACGGGATGGCGCCTCGGCTACCTTGTGGCTCCGCGCGAGTTCGTCCGTCCCGCCGAGGTCATCCAGCAGAACTTCTTCCTGTGCGCGAACCACTTCGTCCAGGTCGCGGGCGTGGTGGCGCTCACACAGGCGGACGCTGACGTTGAGCGCATGCGCGTGCTCTACGACGAGCGTCGGCGATTCCTCGTGCCGGCGCTGCGGAGCCTCGGGTTGCGGGTTGAGGTCGAACCCTCGGGCGCGTTCTACGTGTTCGCGGACGCGCGCTGCTGGGGCGAGGACTCGCTCGCGCTGTCGCGCCGGCTGCTCGAGGAGGCGTTCGTCGCCAGCGCGCCGGGGATCGACTTCGGTCCGGGCGGGGAGGGCTTCCTGCGGTTCTCGTACGCCACGTCCATCGAGCGGCTTCGCGAGGGTGTCGAGCGACTCGGGACGTGGGCAGCGGCTCGATGAGGTCTCGCCGGGCGGCATGACCCGCTCGTCCCCGGTGTCAGAGCGGCGTGAGACACTCGCTCCAACAAGGCCGGTGATCGGAGTCAGACCATGTCCGTCTTCTCGCATTCGCGCATCGATACGTACGAGACGTGCCCGAAGAAGTACGAGTTCACCTACGTGCTCAAGCTGCCTCGAGGGCCGTCAGGCATCGAGGCGTTCATGGGCAGCCGTGTCCACGAGGCGCTCGAGTGGCTCTACGGTGCGGTCCGCGCATGCCGCCTGCCGGATGAGGAGGACGTGGTCGCGCGGTATCGATCCGCATGGGACGCGGAATGGTCGGACGCCGTGCAGGTGGTGCGGGCGGATCGCACGGTCGACGACTATCGCGCCATCGGGGAGAAGGCGGTGCGCGACTACTATCGCCGCTATCATCCGTTCGACCAGGGTGTCACCGTCGGGCTCGAACTCAAGATCGGCCTGCGTCTGGACGACGACCACGAGGTCCTCGGCTACGTCGATCGTCTCGTCAAGGTCACGGACGGCGTGTGGGAGATCCACGACTACAAGACAGGCGCCTCCCTGCTGACACAGGCGAAGGCCGACGCCGATCGCCAGCTCGCGCTCTACGAGCTCGCGGTGCGCGAGATGTACCCCGACGCGCGCGAGGTCTCGCTCGTGTGGCACTACCTCGCGTTCGACCACGAGGTCCGCTCGCATCGCGCGCCGCAGCAGCTCGCCGACCTTCGGGAGCAGGTGTTGGCCTCGATCCGTCACATCGAGGCCCAGACGAGCTTCCCGACGAAGACGTCGTCGTTGTGCGACTGGTGCGACCACAAGGCCATCTGCCCGGCGTGGAGCCACCTTGCCAGCATCGAGGCGCTCCCGGTCGATGAGCGCCCCACAGAGCCGCTCGTGGCCCTGGTCGACAGGTATGCCGATGTGACCGCGCGACTCGCGACTCTCGAGGCCGAGAAGAGCGACCTGTGCGATGCCATCGTTGCCGCCGCGGACGCAGGCGGGCTCGAGCAGGTCTTCGGCACGACCAGTTCGGCGAAGGTGTTCCGCTTCGACGGCACGAGCGTCCCCGGCAAGGACGATGCGGGCCGGGCGGAGGTCGAGGCGATCCTGCGCGAGGACGGGCTGTGGGAGCGCTTCGCGAGCCTCTCGCCCGTCGCGCTCGCCAAGGCGCTGGACGCCGGTGACATCCCGGCAGCGACAGCGACCCGTCTCGCGGCCCACGTGACGCGTCGGTCCGGGTCGCGGCTCTACCTGCGTACCCGCAAGTAGCAGGCTCGGATCCTGCCGGCTCGACGACGCCTCCGCTCGCGGCCGCCGGTCGCATCGACCGACCGGCCGTCGAATGGGTATGGGCTTTGCTCCTGGGTGATGACGATATGCATCACGAGGGGATCAAAGCCACCACCTGAGGAGCCGCAGCGCGTGCCTGAAACCTGGAGCAAGGCCGATCTTCACATCCACTCGCGCCACAGCGACGGGCTCGCTTCCATCCCCCAGATCATGGAGTACGTGTCGACGCGGACCGACCTGCGTGTCATAGCGATCACCGATCACAACACCATCGAAGGTGCGCTGTTCGCCAAGTCCCTCGAGGATCTCTACCCCGGGATCGAGGTCGTCGTCGGCGAGGAGATCACGTCGAAGTGGGGCCACATCCTCGGGCTCTTCCTCACAGAAGAGGTCCCGCCGGGCCTGTCCGCCGCCGAGACGATCAGCCGGATAGAGGACCAGGGCGGCATCGCGATCATCGCGCACCCCTTCGCGAATCGGGCCTTCGGTCCGTTCGGCCTCAAGAGTCTCGGGAAGCGCGTCTCCGACGTCGCGTTCCACGCCATGGAGGTCTACAACTCGTCACCGTACCTCGTCTTCGCCAACCGGCTCGCCGCCAAGGCGTTCGCCGGCGGACAGGGATGGGCAGCGACCGGCGGCAGCGATGCGCATGTGCTCAAGGCGATCGGCAAGGGGCACACGCTGTTCCGGGGGACGAGCGCCGCCGAACTCAGGCGCAGCCTCGAGGAGCTCGAGACCCGCGCATGCGCCGATCGCGGCGGTATCTCGATCGCTTTCCGCTACATGCTGCGGTATCCGCAGATCCGCCGGCAGCAAGCGCTCAACTGGGCACGCTGCAGGGCCCGCTACTGACGCTCTGCGTCGCCGAGCTCGGAGAGGCCCCGCTCGATCTCATCCACGAGTACGGTCGCGATCGCCGGGTCGTCTCCCCAGCCGTGCAGTATCTCGATCTTGATCCCCGGGTCGATGGCTGCCTGCTCGACGGCGGCAGGCAGGTCGATCGCCGTCTCGAGCGTGTCAGCGGGTGTCGTCGCCGGGACGATGACGATGCGCTCGCAGCCCAGTGCGGCGAGGTGCCGAACCACTTCGGTCACGCCCGGGTCCTGCCAGTCGAGCCATGCCGCGCGCACGTTCGCCTCGAGCGCTCCGGCCGCGACGAGCCCGGCCCGCACCCGCTGGACGAAGAAGGTCGTCTGTTCGCATGACTGCGGCCACTCGCTGTCCCACTGCCATGGTTGCCCCTGGGCTACGAGCACGATCCCGTCCGTAGCGCGAGGGCCTTGCGGCAGGGCGGCGAGCGTGCGTTCGGTGACTCTGCGGGCGAGCGTCGGGTCGGACCACAACGGCGGGCCGTAGGAGACGCGGACCCCGCTGCGCTTCGGGGCGACTGCGTCCACCTGGGCGCGCGCGACTTCGTAGGCGGGGGATTCGATCGTGTCGAGCAGCGCCACCACGACCGTGTCGCTGCCGGCGGCGACGGCGTCTGCGATGGCGTCAGCGAGTCGGGGCGTCCCGCGAAGCCAGGCCTCGCGCACGGGCCCGTCCAGACCGCGCCGCTGCAGGCCGTCGCTGACCCGTGACGTCAGCGATCGGACGACCGGTCTGGCGGGGCTCATGCCCGCGGACCGGTACCGCATGCGTTCAGAGAAGTAGGCGAACACCCGGATCGCGTCGGGTGGTGTCGGGACGTCCGTCGCGACCAGACGCTCGAAGGAGTCCGTCACGACGGTGGGCTCGTAGACCTCGGGCTGTCCGTCGGCCAGGACGATCACAGTGGGGCTCGCTCGGTGCGACGCCGAGTCGAGGGGCGCAACGACAGCGGGCAGCGGCGGCATGCGTGTCAGCGACGGGAGCAGGGCCGCGGCCAGTGCGAAGCCTCCGAGGAGCGCTCCGACGCCGATGAAGGCGGCAGCGATGAGTCCGTCCGTGCGCGGTGCGGCCCGTGACAGCAACAGGAACGAGCCGACGGCCATAGCGCCCAGGAGTACGGTCAGCAGCGCGAAACGGATCGTCGCGCGTCGTGGGGCCACGAGCCACGCGCACCCCGCGGCGCCCGCGCCGATGGAGCATCCGAGCAGACCCGTCCACCCGAGCAGCATCCGTGCGCGTCCCTGTCGTCGAGGCGCTGATCTCCGATGCGACCTTGGGAACGGCCGCTTCATCATCATAACCTTCCGGGTATGCACCATGTGTCCCCGTGGAGGTCGATGGACAGCGAGATACCCTGTGGGGTATACAATCCACGGGACAGTGGTTCGAACAGGAGGTCACAGATGAGTGAGAACGTGAGAGAGATCGGAGCCGACCAGTTCGACGAAGAGGTCTTGAAGTCTGCAGGCCCCGTCATCGTCGATTTCTGGGCACCGTGGTGCGGCCCGTGCAAGATGGTCGCTCCCGAGGTCGAGAAGATGGCCGTGGCGCACGGCGACAAGGCGCACTTCTTCAAGGTGAACGTGGACGAGGCCGGAGAGATCGCCATGCGCTACAGCATCATGAGTATCCCGACGCTTGCGAAGTTCGAGGACGGACGTCTCGTCGCCCAGATCGTCGGGGCCCGGGGCGCGGATGCGATGGCCCGCGAGTTCGGGCTGACCTGACGGACACCGCACGGAGCCGGACCGGGCACCTCCGGTCGTCATCGGTGTCGCGTCGCGCGTGCCCCGACTCGTATACTGCGTCAGGAGGACATGGTCTGGCCGCGATGAGTCCCGAGAGGCGGGTCGGTTTGAGTCTGACGGGAGCCGAGCAGGTCGACCGGCGCGAGGATGGAGCCCTCGGGTACGACTACCGGAGGGTATGCGCGTGCGGCTTCGACGAGGCGGTAGCGTCGGTCGAAGCGGCGCTCGGCCGCCACGGCTTCGCCGTGAGCGCGATGCACGACATCCAGGCGACGCTCGCGGCCAAGGGCTTCGCGATACAGCCGATCAGGATCTACGAGGTCAGGGGCCAGAGCCCGGCCTCCGGCTCCGCCGGCACGCTTGAGGACGAGACCGGGTCACGCCTTGCACGGTTGATGCCGTGTCGGATCAACATCTTCGTAGAGGACGAATCGGTCGTGGTGACCGCTCTTCGGCCCACGCTGCTGTGCAAGGTGTTCCCCGAGGAGGACCTCGGCGAGATCGCCGCAGCGATCGAGCGGGTGCTCGTCGCGGTCGTGGACGAGGCCGCCGGCTAGCGCCGCCTACGCTTCCTCGCCGGGCTGCGACCACGTGTCGGGCAGGTTGACGAACCGCAGCAACACCGAGAGCGCCTCGTCGACGATCTCCTCGCGCGAACGCGCGTCAGTGCTCGGGAGACACGTCTTCATCGAGTATCCGATGATGCGCAGTCCGACCTGGTTCAGCGCGGACTTGGCAGCCATGACCTGAGTGAGGACGGCGTCACAGTCCTGACCTGCGGCGATCATGGACTGGAGCCCGCGGATCTGACCCTCGAGCCGCTTGAGCCGGTTGAGGATGCGGGTGCGCTCCTGCTCATCGGGCGAAGGGACGGCCGAACCGGACTCGTCGCTCATTGCGGAGCTCCTCAGCAGTTGCGTATGGTGGCAGGGTGTCTCTCGTGCGGCCAACTATACCCCTAGGGGGTATTTCGTGACAACACGGACCGACCCCGTACAGCGCGACCGACTCAAGGGCTACGCGCTCGCGGCGCTCGCGGCGCTGTGCTGGGCGACGGGCGGTATGACCGCGAAGTGGTTGTTCACGCCTCTGACCTCTGTGACGGCCCTGTGGCCGCTGCCGCCTCTCGGGCTCACGATCGACCCGATCGACCTGGCCGCCGCGCGGGCGCTTGCGGCGATGCTGATCATCATGGCCTATCTGGCGCTGGCCGACCGCCGATCGCTGCGCATCGGCGTGCGCGACCTGCCGTTCCTCGCGGTGTTCGGCGTGTTCGGTCTCGCTGCGGTCCACTTCACCTACTTCAAGACGCTGTCACTCACGGGCGTGGCCACGGCGATCCTTCTCGAATACCTGGCGCCCATAGCCGTCCTCGTCTTCTCCGTCCTCTTCCTTGGGGAGCGACTGAACTGGCGTCTGCCCGCGGCGGTCGCTCTGTCCGTCACCGGCTGCGGTCTCATGGTCGGCGTCCTCGGAGGCGGCGTGCGCGTGTCGGGAGCCGGGATCGCTTGGGGGCTCGCCTCGGCGGTCTTCTTCGCGCTGTACACGCTGCTCGGCAAGTACGCGACAGGGAAGTACGCGCCCTGGACGCTCCTGTCATACGGGCTCGTGGCCGCTACGCTGTTCTGGCTCGTCTACCTCGGGCCCGTTCGTGTGATCGCCGTCTACCGCGATCCGCGGGCCGCGGCCGCCGTGGTGTTCGTTGCGATCGTGAGCACGATCATCCCCTTCGGCGCCTTCCTCCACGGGCTGCACTACATCCAGGCGACCGAGGCCTCGGTCACCTCGACGCTCGAGCCCGCCATCGCAGGCGTGGGAGCGTACCTCGCGTTCGGCGAGACGCTGGGCCCGGTACAACTGCTGGGGGGCGCACTGGTCCTCGGAGCGATCCTGCTCGTGCAGTTCACCGGCGCTCGCAAGGAGTCGCTGCCGCCACCGACGTAGGTCGACTCCGGGGCCTGCCGATACCCCGCATGGGGCATAATCAAATGGTACGGCGTTTGCTTCTCTGCGCCCCTTCCGGGGGCGGGGGAGGGGCTTTGTCGAAGGGCTCGCATGGAACTCGGCCAGAGGCCGGAACTCCGGCAGAAGGTGACGCTCTCACCCCAGGTGTACCAGGGGCTGAGCATCCTCGCCATGCCCGTGGCGGAGCTCCAGACGCTCGTGGAGGCCGAACTGCTCGAGAACCCCCTGCTCGAGGTGGAGGAGTTCGAGGAGGAGCCCGCCGAGGCAGAGGACGACCGTTCCGAGTCCGCCGAGGACGAGCGCGCCTGGGACGAATGGCTCGATCAGTACGAGGAGCTCGACTCCGCCGAGCCCATCGTCCCCCGGGACCCCAACGCGGAGGACGTCGACACCAACGAGTTCGTCGGCGGCGTTCAGACGTTCGACGAGTACCTCCTTCAGCAGCTCGGTATGCTCGACGTCGATGACGAGACCGCTCGGGCGGCCAGGGCCGTCATCGGCTCTCTCGACCACGACGGCTTCTTCTGTGTCGGACTCTCCGAGATCGCGACGATCGCCGCGGTCCCCGTCGAGGTCGTGGAGCGCGCGCTCGCCGTCGTCCAGCAGCTCGACCCGCCCGGTGTGGGCGCGCGGTCGCTGGTGGAGGCGCTCGCGATCCAGATGGACTACCTCGGGCTCGAAGAGCCGCTCCTCGACCGCATCGTACGGGACCACCTCGACGACGTCGCCGGAAGCCATTTCCGCAAGATGGCGCGTGCGCTCAAGGTGGACGAGGACGAGGTGCGACGAGTGGTCGAGGTGTTGCGGACACTCAACCCCCGGCCCGCCGGGGCCTTCTCGCCGGGAACGTCACCGGGCTACATCGTCCCGGATGTCACCGTTCGACGATTCGACGACGACTGGGTCGTCACCGCGAACACCGAGGCGGTCCCGCCACTGCGGGTCAACGCCCGGTACCGGGGCATGTTGCGCGAAGGGTCGGGCGCCGACCAGGAGACCGTGCGCTATCTGAAGGACAAGATCCGCTCGGCGGAGACGTTCATCCGCAACATCGACCGGCGCAAGGACACGGTGAGCCGGATCGCGAGCATCGTGCTCGAGGTGCAGGCCGAGTTCTTCGAAGACGGGAAGGGGCCCTTGCGGCCGCTGCGTCTCGAGGACGTCGCGGTGGAGATAGGTGTCCACCTCTCGACGGTCAGCCGGGGCGTGACCGGCAAGTACATGGCCACCCCGTACGGGATGTTCGAGCTCAAGCACTTCTTCTCGGGCGGATACCGCACGAGCACGGGTATGGATGTGGCCTCGACGACGGTGAAGAGCCGGCTTCGGGAGATGCTCACGGCCGAGGATCCGGTCAAGCCCGTCTCGGACCAGCGACTCGCCGAGATGCTCTCCGACGAGGGCATCCCTGTCGCTCGCCGGACCGTCGCCAAGTACCGCGAGGAGATGGCCATCGAGCCGTCGTGGGCCAGGAAACGGCGCTGACTGTGACCGACGAGACACAGACCCCCACGAAGGACACCGAGCTCAGCGCTCGTGTCCGGGACGTGCTGATCATCGGCGTGCTCCTCGCTGCTATCACGCTGCTGCACCAGCTCACGAGCGCGGTATCGCCCACGCAGGTCGCGATGCACGATCTCTACCGAAGGCTGTACTACCTGCCGATCCTCTACGCGGCGTTCAGGTTCGGGAGCCGTGGTGGTCTCGTGACCGCCGGCGCGTCGGTCCTGCTGTTCGCACCCCATGCGGTCGTGACACTCGGCGGGTTCTTCGGCCAAGGCGTGGACAACCTCTTCGAGGTCGTGATGTACGTCCTCATGGGAGGGCTTTTCGGACGTCTGCGGGACCATGAGGAGCGTCGCACCCGGGATCTCATGCAGGTCTCGCGCAAGCTCGAGGACGCGTACCGCGTGCTCGAGGAGCGCGCGATGCAGCTCATCAGCATCCAGGACTACACGCAATCGATCGTCCGCTCGGTCACGTCGGGCGTGATCACGGTCGGACCGGACGGATCCGTGGCCACACTGAATCCGGCGGCTGAGCGGATGCTCGGCACATCGGAGGACGTGGTGGTCGCGCGGACGATCCGCTCCGTGTTCAAGGACGACGGCGGGCTCGCGGCCGATGTGGCCAGGGTCCTCGAGGGGAGGGTCCCGCGTACGCTCCGCGACGTCACCATCGTGACGAGGGCGGGCAAGACGGTGCACGCGCAGGCGTCCGTCTCGCGGATGCGCGACGTGGGTGGACGCAAGCTGGGCGCGGTCCTGACCATCGAGGACGTCAGCGAGATCAAGACGCTCACGGACCAGCTCATCCGCGCCGACCGGCTCGCCGCGATGGGTGAGCTCACCGCGGGCGTGGCGCACGAGGTGCGCAACCCGCTCGGTATCATCCGAGCGTCGGTGCAGCTCATGGAGGAGTCCGGGGACAACCGGGCGAAGGCACACGAGGCCGCCGAGGTCATCAAGCACGAGATCGACCGGCTCGACCGCGTCATCAAAGCGCTGCTGGACTTCGGCCGGCCCTCGGTGCCCACGATGCGCCCCGTCGAGGTCCAGCGCGTGCTCGAGGAGGTCGTGCTCTTCACGCGCAAGTTCGCCGACCGCAGTCGCGTGGAGATCGTCGAGGAGTACGCGCAGGATGCGCCCGACGTCCGAGGCGACCCGGAGCAGCTCAAGCAGGTCTTCGTGAACCTCATCAGCAATGCGGTCCAGGCGATGGCCGAAGACGGGGGTACGCTCACCGTTTCGGTAGGCTTCGAGGACGAGTTCGTCTTCGCGCGATTCTCGGACACCGGACCGGGCATAGAGTCCGATGTGGTCGGCAAGGTCTTCGACCCGTTCTACTCGACGCGTGACGACGGGACCGGCCTCGGTCTCACTATCGTGCATCGCATCGTCGACGAGCATGGCGGGCACATAGAGGTCACGAGTGACCCCGGCACAGGGACCGCGTTCACGGTGCACCTACCGGCACTCATCTAGGAGGGCGGGGTCTTGAGCAAGCGCGTCTTGATCGCGGACGACGAGAAGAACATGCGCTGGGTGCTGAGCGAAGCACTCACGGCGGAGGGCTACGAGATCATCGAGGCGGCCGACGGCAAGGAAGCGCTCGCCGCCGTGAAGGATATCCCGCCGGACCTGATGGTGCTGGACCACAAGATGCCGCGGCCCGACGGCATGGAGGTCCTGCGCCGCCTGAGGGCGGACGGACACGTCTTCCCGGTCATCATGCTCACGGCCCATGGCAACGTCGCCACCGCCGTGGAGGCCATGAAGGCCGGCGCCACGGAGTACGTCACCAAGCCGTTCGACCTGGACGAACTCAAGCTCGCCATCGAGAAGGCGATCCGCATCGGCGAGCTGTCCGCGGAGGTCGACCGGCTGCGCGCCGAACTCGATCGCGACTGGGACGTCGACGGGATAGTCGCTGCCGATCAGCGCATGGTCGAGGTGCTCAACACCGTCGACAAGGTCGCTCCGACCAGCGCGACCGTGATGATCTACGGAGAGTCAGGCACGGGCAAGGAGCTCATCGCCCGTGCGATCCACCGGCTCTCACCCCGCGGCTCGAAGCCGTTCGTGGAGGTGCACGCAGGCGCTCTCCCGGAGACGCTGCTCGAGAGCGAGCTGTTCGGTTATGAGAAGGGCGCCTTCACCGGCGCACTCATCGCCAAACCCGGCCGATTCGAACTCGCCAACGGCGGCACGCTCTTCCTCGACGAGGTGGGCGACATCACCCTGTCCGTGCAGGTGAAGCTTCTGCGCGTGCTTCAGGAGCGTCGCTTCGAACGACTGGGCGGCACGCGTTCCATAGACATCGACGTCCGCGTGGTCGCGGCCACGAACAGGGACCTGCAGCAGCTCATCGCCGACGGACTGTTCCGCGAGGACCTCTTCTACCGTCTCAACGTCGTCCCGATCACGCTACCGCCACTCAGGCAGCGACGGGGCGACGTCCCGCTCCTGGTCGCGCACTTCCTTGAGAAGTACAACGCCGGCAAGCGATCGTTCACCCCTGAGGCGACCTTGATGCTCGTGGACTATCCGTGGCCGGGAAACATCCGCGAACTCGAGAACACCATCGAGCGCATCGTCATCCTCGCTCCCGGCGACGAGATCGGCGTGGCCGATCTGCCGGCCGAGGTGCGTGCGGGCTTCGTATCGACGTCCGCGAAGTCGACGTTCGTCCTTCCCGAACAGGGATGCGACCTCGAGGAGGTCGAGATGGAGCTGATACGCCAAGCGCTCGATCGCAGCGGCGGCAACCCCGGTCGGGCCGCGAAGCTGGTGGGTCTGACACCCAAGACGCTCGAGGCGCGCATGCAGCGGCTCGGGATCTAGTCGAGGGCCGCAGGGCAGTGGCCGCCAAGGACGCGCGACGAGCGGAGCCCGCCCCGATGCCTTGGCACATGGGTTGCACCCCGGAGCGCATCGATGCGTCTCACGACGCAGTGCCGTGGACCGGAGTGCAGCAGCGTGCGGAGCGACCTCAAGCGTCTCATCCTCGCCACCGTCGGCGTTCTCGCCGTCGTGGTCACTCTGGTCGCCCTGCTCAACCAGGGGCTCGATGCCACCGGTTGCACTGCGGCCGCCCCGCTCGGCTGGATCATCCCGCTCGTGTCCAGCGCGGTGATCGCGGGCCTCGCGTGGCTGCTCCTGTCCCAGGTCCCGCTCGGCTCCGCCGGCTCCGAGGACCACACGTCCGTGGACTGTGCGTCGTGCGGGCGGAACGTTCTGACGGACTGGCGGCTCTGCCCATACTGCGGGGTCGCACTCTCCCCCGGGCCCGCGACGCGCAGCGAGCCACTGGTCGACTGAGGCGGGGGCACGGGCAGCGGGGAGCGCGCCGGTGACACTCATGTCCTATCTGCTCTTGGGTCTGGCCACGAGCCTTCACTGCGTCGCGATGTGCGGGGGCCTCGTGCTCACGTACGCCGTGCGTGACGAGACGCATGGCGGTCTGATGAGCCGTCTCGTACCTCATCTTGCGTACCAGGGATCGAAGGTCCTGAGCTACGCGGCCGTGGCACTCGCGCTCGGCGGGCTGGCCGCCGCCGTGGGCGGGATGTCCGCGATCGAGAGCGTGCGCAACTGGATACTGCTGATCGCCGGGGTCTACCTGATCGGTCTCGGCCTGTCGATGACCGGCCGTTTCGCGTGGCTGCGCTGGCTGAGCCCACGTCCGCCACGCTTCCTCGTACGCCTGCTCTCGGAGAACCGTCGCCGCGCGCGATCGAACCGGGAGAGCGGGTCCGTGGATCTGGCGACCCCGATCGTCTTCGGGCTGCTCACGGGTCTCATGCCGTGCGCTCCGCTCATCGCCGCGCAGATCGGCGCCATGTCCGCGGGGTCACCCCTCCGGGGAGCGGAGCTCATGGTCGCTTTCGGCATCGGGACGGCCCCGTTGCTCATCGTCTTCGGCCTGGCCTCCGGCTTCGCGTCCCGCGCTCTGCGTCAGCGGATGCAGTACGTGGCGACTGCTGCGGTGATCGTGTTCGGGCTCGTGCTCCTCGATCGCGGGCTCATGCTCGTCGGTTCGCCGGTCACGTTCGACAGTGCGCGGCGAGCGATCACTGGCGCGGGATCGGCGCAGACGGTGCGGGGATGGCGGGTCCAAGGCGGCGTCGCGACTTTCGACCTCGTGATCGCCGACACGCGTTTCGTGCCCGACACGGTCACTCTGCCGTCCGGACGGCCCGGCCGGCTCATCGTGGACCGCAGGGAAGCGGTCGCGTGTTCGGACCAGTTGGCGATACCGCAGTTGGGCGTGCTGGCGGATCTCACGCCGAACGGCATCACTGTCGTGGAGGTCCCGGCGGGTCCAGCGGGTTCGTACACGCTCACGTGCGGTATGGGGATGATGGCCGGGACGCTCGTCTTGGAGAAGTGAGTCCGCGTCTCGGACGATACCGGTACGGGTATTGCTTCGGAAGGGTATGAAGACTCGGAATGCGGGCCCGACAGGGCACATGAGCGATCGAGGAGGCATCGTGACGACCAAGACGGTCCGTCTCACGACCACAGGTATGCACTGTGGTTCATGCGCGATGATGGTCGGGATGACCTTGGAAGACGTGCCCGGCGTGCTCGAAGCCAAGAGCGACTACCCCACGGGCATCACGGAAGTCACGTTCGACACCGATCTGGTGAGCCAGGAGCAGCTCATAGCGGCGATCGAGTCCGCAGGCTACGGCGCCGAGGCCGAGTGACGGACTCCATCTTGAGAAGCGGACCCGGGCCGCGGCCGGCCGGTCGGGGGGAGTGGTCGTGAGCGCGTCGATCACTCTCGCGGCCGCGTTCGCCGCGGGACTCGTCTCGTTCCTGTCCCCCTGCGTCCTGCCGCTCATCCCGGCCTATGTCTCGTTCATGACCGGCATGTCTCTGGCGGAGTTGACCTCGCCTGATCGCCGGGCGACGAAGCTGCTCGGACCAGTGCTGCTGTTCGTCGCCGGCTTCACGGTCGTCTTCGTCGCGCTCGGCGCCGGCGCCTCGGTCCTGGGATCGCTGCTCAACGCCAACAGGGTGCTGCTCACGCGTTTCGCTGGCATCGTGCTGCTGTTGCTCGGCGTCATCCTGCTCGACGTCGTGCCTGTACCGCTCCTCCGTGGCGGGGCGGGTGTGAACGCCGCGACGTTCCGGCGCTTCGGTGGATGGGCCTCGCTCGTCCTCGGGCTGGCCTTCCCGTTCGCGTTGGGTCCCTGTGCCGGTCCGGTCTACGGCGCGATCCTGACGCTCGCCGTCGACAGTCGCAGTGTCGGTGTCGGCTCGTTGCTCCTGCTCGTATACTCGATCGGGCTGGCCGTCCCGTTCATCGCCACGGCGCTGTTGCTCGATCGGGCGGCCGTCGCGCTCAAGTGGCTCTCGCGTCACGCGAAGCTCATCAACCGTATCGCGGGGGCCGTGCTCGTCGCGATGGGTCTCGCGATGATCACCGGGTTCATCGATTCTGTGGGCATCTGGCTGCGTGCCATCCCGGTCATCGGCTCCATCGGCTGACCGGTCCGGCTCGTGTCGATGGGGGACCTCCCCACGGTGCGCGTGGCGTGACCACGCCGGGTGCTCTACGATTGCGTCGGTGGGAGATCCTCGCTCAAGGTGGTCCGGCGTCAGGGGTGGTCGGTGACGACGAGGCGCGCGCGTGGCCGTGGTCTTGCGAGCCGGATGATCGCGTTCACGATGATCGCTGTGGCCACCGCCGTCGTGACCATCGGCGGGGTCTCCGTGGCGGGCGTCTACAACCTCACGCGTAGTGAGGACTCCGCACGTCTCCGGACCTACCGGCAGCTCCTCGCCGACGATGTCACCGCGCGCCTCGCCATCGTCGAGCATGTCGTGGACGCCGTCGACTCCGTCGAGGTGTTGCGTCCCGGACCGGGCGAGCCTCTTTCCCGGGCGCTCGCGCGTTTCCAGCAGGCGAACGCGGAGTACATCGATCTGGTGGTGCTTGCCGACGCGAGCGGTTCGGTGCAGGCCGTGTCGCGCGCGGGTGTCGTGGGTGAGTCGGTCGAAAGACTGCGCGCGTTCCGTGAGGGCGGCGCGAAGGGGCAGCCGTGGTTCTCGTGGGAGCCGGCCGCGGATCCCCGGACCGGGGTCCTGTGGGTCGTCCGCCGGATCGACTCCGGTCCGCAGGTCGGACTCGTTCTGCTGGCCAGCGTGCGGCTGCAGGTCATCACGGGTCTCCTCGGCGAGATCGCGCTCGGGACGCCGTCGCGGACGGCAGCGATCATGAGCAGGAACGGCGACATCATCACATCGGGGCTCTCGATCAGCGACCTGCGGATCTCCGAACCGGTCTTCGCCACCGAGAAGGGCGCTGAGTCGCTCGGGACGGTACGTTGGAGCGATCCTGAGTACGGGGACCTGAACGGCTTCTACCGGGACTTGGTGACCGTTCCCGAACTCGGCTGGCGGGTGGTGGTGCTCGAGTCCGAACAGGACGCGATGGCCCGTGCTCGCGCGGCGTTGCTGCCCGCCGGCTTCGCGACGATCGTGGCCGCACTCGTCGCGCTGATGTCCGCGGTCGTCTTCTCGCGGCGGCTCGTGGCGCCTCTCGCCGACTTCGAGAGGCGTGCGCGGGACATCGCCTCGGGCGGGTACGTTCGACCGATGCTGGTCGATCGGACCGACGAGGTCGGCAGGCTCGCGGATGCTTTCAACGAGATGGGCGTGCGACTCAACTCGCTTCAGGACGTGGCGCAGCTTCTCGCAAGCGCGGCCGACCCCGACGAGGTGCTCGAGGCCGTGCTGGGCGCGATCGGGCACCTGCTCGGTACCAGCGACGCCGCGGTGCTGCTGGCCGAACCGGGCGGGGCGGAACTCGTTCTCGTGCGGGGCCGTGGCCTTCGCGAGCCGCTGCTCCAGTTCAGCGTCATGCTCGATGAGACGTCGCCACTGACGGCTGCTTTTCGGGAGCGGCGTTCGGTCTCGTTCGAGGGGCAGAAGACGAACTGGGCGGTCTCGGTCTTCCGCCTCTTCGACGCGCCCCCGGACCGATCGGGTGTCGCGGTCCCCCTCTCGGTGGGCGAGGACGTGCTGGGGGTCGTGGTGGCGCTATCTGCCGGTTCGCGACCGCTGACCCAGGCACAGGTGGAGACGCTCCGTGCCTTCTCGGCCCAAGCGGCCGTCGCCGTGCGCACCTCCCGGCTGTTCGAACACGAGCACGTCTCGCGACGCGAGGCCGAGGCGCTCCGCGAGGTCGCGGAGCTCATCGCGGGCACCCACGATCTCGCCGGCGCGCTGGACAGGGTCGCTGCGGTCGCCGCAAGCCTGCTCGGGATGTCGGACTGCGCCGTGGCGATCGACGCTCGCGGGAGCTTCGGACTCGACCCCGCCGACGACATCGACGAGGAAGACGCGCTGCTGTCACTGTGGCGCGAGCACGCTTCGGGCGTCCAGCACACCAGCTCCCCGTTCGAGCCGATCGTCGTGCGTGCGGTCCGCTCCGGGGCCGTGGCGGACGGTGACCTCGACAGCGTCCGGACGATCCTGCTGGTCCCGCTCGCGCGTGGGGCCGAGGTGCGGGGAGTCCTCGCTCTGACCGTGCCCGCCGGAGGTGCCGATCCCTCCGAGCGGCAGGTCGCTCTTGCTGGGACCCTCGGCCGCGAGGTCTCGCTCGCCTTGGACAACGCGGCGCTGCTGCAGGAGGCTCGTACGCGTGCCGCCAACCTTGAGACCATCTTCCGGATAAGCCAGGCCGTGAGCTCTTCCCTCCAGATCAACGTCGTTCTGAATCGCGTGCTCGACGTCGTGCAGAAGATCTTCTCGGCCGACGCGGTCTCGCTGATGGCGTACGACCCGGCGAAGCGGATGATCGATACCTCCATGGCCCGCGGCCTCGCCAACCGGGAGATGCTCTACCTGCAAGTCGCGCCGGGCGACGACATACCGGGGTCCGTGTTCACGACCCGCAATCCCGTCGTCCACGGCGACCTGGGCTCGCTGGACACACCTCTGGCCCGCCTGGCGTCCGCGCAGGGTCTTCGCTCGCTGCTTGCGGTGCCGCTGCTGGCTCGTGGGCGCTCCACCGGCGTTCTGACCGTCTTCGAGCATACGATCGATGCATTCACCGAGGAGGACAAGGAGCTGCTCCTGACCTTCGCGTCGCAGGCCGCACTCGCCATCGACACGGCGTCGCTGTACGGGAAGGAGCACCACGTCGCCAGCGTCCTCCAGGCGTCGATCCTGCCGGAGCGACTGCCGATCATGTCCGGCATCGAGACCGCGAGCTTCTACCTTCCCGCCGGCGTCGATGCGGAGATCGGCGGCGACTACTACGACCTCTTCGCCACCAGCGGAGGGGACGCCGTGATCGCCATCGGAGACGTATGCGGCAAGGGTGTCCAGGCTGCGACGAAGACATCGATGATCAAGTACTCGCTTCGCGGGCTCGTCGCGGCCGGCGCGACCCCCGGCGAGGCGCTCGCGGAGCTCAACCGCCTCGTTGCGTACAGCGGAGACCCCGCCGATATCGTGACGGCGTGGATCGGCTTCCTCGACCCGACACGGCGATCGCTGACCTACGCGGACGGAGGGCATCCGCCCGCACTCCTGTTGCGCCACGGGACCGGAGTGTTCGAACGCCTCGGGCCGACCGGCCCGCTCCTGGGCGCCATAGAGGGAGCCACGTACGACGAACGGGTCGTGGCGCTGGATCCGGGCGATCTGCTCGTCACGTACACCGACGGCGTCACCGAAGCTCGGCGCGGTACGCGGTTCTTCGGCGAGGGACGGATCCGACGTGCCATGCGAGGGGCGATCTCGGCGGAAGCGGCCGTCGAGTCGCTGCTCGGTGCAGTCGGAGAGTTCTCTGCAGGTGTGATGCGCGACGACGCCGCGGTCCTGGGCGTGCGCATCGCCGAGGAGCAGCCGTTAGCGTCTCAGCAGCCGGGGTAGATTCAGCGTGTGTCTCGCTCTGCCCGATGGCCGTTCGATCAGGAGACTGCTGCGACAATGGGAGTGCGGATCGAGCGACCTGGGTCCTCGGCTGCCTGCGTTGTCCATATCGACGGTGATATGGACATGTCGGTCGTTCCGGCGATCAGATCGGCAGTGGATGCTGCCGTTGACTTGGGCTGCACCTGCGTCGTGCTGGATCTCTCCGGTGTCACGTATGCGGACAGTTCGGCGCTCGGACTCATCGTCTGGATGGACCGGCGTCTCCAGCCTCTCGACGGCAGACTCGTCCTCGCGGGCGCCGACCGCAACGTGAACCGCGTTCTGGAGCTCTCGGGACTCGTCGGGCTCGCGCCCAGCGTGGTAATGGCGAGTGACACCGAGCAGGCCTTGGGTACTCTCGAACTCGTCCCCGAGCGGTCCGGGCCGTCGTGGGAAGAGCGTCTCGTCGTTGCGGCCGAGGTCGCAAGCATGTCCGGCGTACGCAGACGCGTGTGCGATCTCGTTGCGCCACTCGGGCTGACCGAAGGCGCCGTCTTCGACCTGAAGGTCGCGGTCGGAGAGGCGCTTGCCAACGCCGTCAGGCACGGATCCCCCGGAGGGTCCGGCGACGCGGTCCAGGTCACCGTGTCCGCCTATGATGACCGCGTCGTGGTCACGGTGCAGGACGCCGGTGGAGGCTTCGACGGCGACCCGCTCTCGGGCGACGACGTGTATGCCAGCGGCGGGCGCGGCGTCATGTTCATGCGGGCGCTCATGGACCGCGTCGAGTTCTCGCGGTGTGACGACGGCGGCACGGTCGTCCGTCTCACGAAGCGCCTCGCCGCGGGGTCGGACCGGGTCGTGACGGGCGCCTGACGTTCCGTCGCGCGGGCCGGCCGGTACCGGACGGCGCCGACTGACCGCTCATCGGAACGACGCCTCCGGCACCGCGCTCGTCAGGGCTCGCCGGTGACGAACGGGTATGTCGTCTGCGGGGCTGGTTCCTGTACCATGGACGGCGAGGGGTGCCATCCACGGACCTGGCGAGGTTGTCATGGATCTGTACGAGGTCATAGGCGCGCGCCGTTCCGTCCGCGCATTCTCGCCGAAACCCGTCGAGCGCGAGAAGCTGCACCGCCTCTTCGCCGCCGCCGCCGGGGCGCCTTCCGCCATGAACTCGCAGCCATGGCACTTCCACGTCGCCATGGGTGCGACGCGGGAGCGCGTCGGGCAGACGATGGCGCAGAGCACGCTGCACCTGCGCGAGTACATCGGCATCCTCCCGCAAGCGAAGCTGGACTTCGCTGAGCGCTTCTACGCCGACTTGGGACAAGCGCCGCTCGTCGCGGCCGTATCGGCGCCGATCATGAGCGACGACCTCGACAAGCTCAACACCTACATCTCGGTCGGCTGCGCCATGGAGAACATGCTGCTCGCGGCGACCGCCGAGGATCTGGCGTGCTGCAGTCTCACCTTCTCCTTCTGGGTTCGCGACGATCTGGCGGCCGCGTTCGCTCTGCCTGAGGACCGCGAGGTCGTGGCGCTGATCCTCATCGGCTATCCGGTGGAGAAGCCCGTGGCGCCTCCGCACAACATGGACGTCGTCACGTACCTCGACTGATGCGCACTGCCCGTCACGGCGCGGTCTTCTTCGACGTCGGGAACACGCTGCTCTACCCTCATCCTTCAGTGTCGCGCGTCTGCGAAGAGATCCTTCGCACCGCGGGGCACGATCGGGACCTCGAGGCCATAGAGTCCCTCATGCCGCTCGTCGACGCGTACTACGAGGACCGGTTCCGCGCGGACGACACGTTCTGGACGAGTGAAGAAGCCACGTCCGGCGTGTGGGTGGGTATGTACTCGCTGCTGTGCCGCCGACTTGGCATCGAAGACGAGGCCGAGCACCTCGCGCGGCTGGTCTACGATGAGTTCGGGAAGCCCGAGCGCTGGGCCGCCTTCGACGACGCGGTTCCCGCACTTCGCCGGCTCCGGGCCGCTGGCGTGAAGATCGGCGTCATCTCGAACTGGGACGGTCGCCTCGTCCACCTGCTCGACGGACTCGGCCTGACTCAGTGGATGGACACCGTGGTCTCATCGGCGAGCGTGGGCTTGCACAAGCCGGATCCCCGCATCTTCGCACTCGCGTGCGAAAGGCTCGATGTCGAGCCCTCGGCGTGTGTGCACGTCGGTGACCACTTCTACTCCGATATCCTCGGGGCGAGGGCCGCCGGATTGCACGCCGTCATGATCGATCGTGCGGGCTCGGGCTGCCCCACATCGGTCGCCTGCATACGCACGTTGGACGGACTGGAAGGGGCGCTGTAGATGAAGGTCCGCAGCTGGATCGCGCTCGTCGTGGGGACCGCTGTCGCGCTTGCGTGCTCATACGCGGCCTACACGCTCGCGAACGTCTCGTGGAACGAGGTCGTCGAGTACCGTGGTCCCTATGCGGGAGTCGCGCTTCCGTCGACCCCGGCGCCGGACCATCCGCCACTCAAGACGACGCGCGTCGTGTACGTCGTCATCGACGGGCTGCGCGACGATGTCTCGCGCTCCATGCCGTCGCTCCAGCGCTTGCGGGACGGCGGCTACGATGCGGTGGTGAGGACCGGCGAGCCGTCGTTGTCGTTCCCCAACTGGACCACGCTGCTCTCCGGCGCCTCTCAGCGGATCAGCGGCGTGACGACGAACTGGTTCGAGGGCCGGGTGCCTGTCGAGACACTCGTGGACGTCGCCGTACGTTCCGGTCGGCAGGTCGTCGTGGCCGCGCCGAAGGACTTCGAACAGCTCTACGGCGTCGAACGCGCAGGTTCGGTCTACCTGCGCGATTGGTCGAAGGGCGCCTATATGTCGACCGAGATCGTGGACAACGCGATCAGGTTGTCGCGCGATGCGACGAGCGCGCTTGTGATCGTGTTGCTCCCCGACGTCGACGAGGCCGGGCACGCGTCCGGTGGTGCGTCAGCCGAGTATCTGGCGACGGCGAAGAAGGTCGACGCTGACCTCGCTCGGCTGGTCGGGGCGCTGCAGGACGGCACGACGACGTTCGTCGTGGCGTCGGACCACGGTCACATCGACACCGGCGGGCACGGCGGCTGGGAACGTGAGGTCGTTCAGGTCCCGGCGGTGTTCGCGGGACCCGATATCCGGCTCGGCAAGGGTACGGGCACCCAGGACCAGATCGCACCCGTCGTGGCATACCTGGCCGGCCTGCCGGCGCTGCGAAACGCTGCGTCACCTCCACTCATCGTCACCGCTGCGGTGCCTGACGGGGAGCTCGCCAGCGATGCCCGCTTCGCGGCTCTCACGGCCTATCTGCGCGTCGTGCAGAGCGGGATGCCTGCGGGCACCACCCGCGTGACGACGCCGGTCACGGCCGGCGACGCTGCCGCGGGGTTCGCTATCGCGACCGAGGATCGCCTCAGCGCGGAGCGTAGCGAGCGCCTGCCGATGGCGCTGGCTCTCGCCGCCGCTGCGGTCGCTGTCCTCGCTGCGATCGGTCTGCTCTCGTGGCGGGCACTCGTTTCCGCCGGCGTCGGCACGGTCTTGTACTACCTCGTCTACAGCGGACTGTTCTTCCTGTTGCACGGATATCGGTGGTCCCTGTCCTCGTTCAACTCGGAGGACTTGCTCAAGGCCTTCTTCAACGGACGGATGATCGAGGCGATCGTCGCGGGACTGGTGGCGTGCTTCGCCGCTGCGGACATCTATCTCGCCTTGCGACGCGACCCGAAGCGGCCGACGGGGGAGTATCTGCCGGGCTGGCTCGCGCTCGGCACGGCGACCGTGCTGACCATACAGGCGACACTCGCGCTTCAGGTCGCGTGGTATCTGTGGCGATGGGGAGTGGCGCTGACGTGGGTCCTTCCCGATTTCATGTGGGCGTTCAAGTACGACCTCGACCTCATCCAGGGCACTGCCATAGGCGCACTGGCGATCCTGGGGCCCGTGGTGACGTATCTGGCGGGACGGTATCATCCCATCCGGAAGCGCGTCGCCCCCGCGGCGGGCGAGACGCAGCTGTCCGAAGAGGAGGCGTAGTGGCGGTCAAGGATCTTCGCGAGTTCATCGCCCTGCTCGAGAGCAAGGGTCAGCTCCGGCGCATCACGGCCGAGTTGGATCCGGTGCTCGAGATCGGTGAGGTCACCGACCGTGTGAGCAAGGCGGTCGGCCCGGGGCTTGTCTTCGAGAATCCCGTCGATCGGGAGACCGGCCGCCGCTACTCGATGCCGGTGGCGATCAACCTCATGGGCTCGTACGACCGCATGGCATGGGCGATGGGTGTCGACGCCGAGACCGGCACGTGGAAGGACCTCGACGCAGTCGGCGCGCGGCTCATGGATATGCTGCCGCTGGACATGCCGGCCTCGATGAAGGGCAAGCTCGACGTCCTCATGGGGCTCAAGGACCTGGCCGGCGCAGGCGCCAAGGAGATCAGGAACGCGCCGGTGCAGCAGGTCGTCCTGAAGGGCGACGACGTCGATCTCGGCATCCTGCCGGTGCTGAAGACCTGGCCGGACGATGGCGGTAGGTTCATCACGTTGCCGCTCGTGGTCACCGCCAGCCCGAAGGGCAAGCTCAACGTCGGTATGTACCGGATGCAGGTCTTCGACAAGACCACGACCGGCATGCACATCCACGAGCACCACGATGGCGCACGCAACATGCGCGACCACTTCGCCGCCGGCAACGAGCGGATGCCGGTCTCCGTGGCGCTCGGCGCGGACCCGGTCACCATCTTCTCGGCCACCGCACCCGTCCCGCCGATCATCGATGAGTACCTCTTCGCAGGGATCGTGCGAGGCGAGCCGGTCGAGGTCGTCAGGTGCGTCACGAACGACCTGCTCGTGCCGGCGCACGCCGAGATCGTGCTGGAGGGCTACGTCGAGGCGGGGGAGACCCGGTGGGAGGGTCCGTTCGGCGACCACACCGGCTACTACTCCCTGGCGGACGACTTCCCCGTCTTCCACTGCGAAGCGATCACGATGCGCAAGGATGCGATCTACCCGGCCACGATCGTGGGCCGGCCCCCGATGGAGGACTGCTACATCGGCAAGGCCACCGAGCGGCTGTTCCTGCCGGTCATCAGGGCGATGATGCCCGAGGTCGTCGACTACGACCTGCCGCTGGAGGGCGTCTTTCACAACTGCGCGATCTTCCAGATCCGCAAGGAGTTCGCGGGACAGGCGTTCCGCGTTATGAACTTCGCGTGGTCGATGGGCCAGATGATGTTCACGAAGTTCGTGATCGTCGTGGACGAGGACGTGGATTGTCACGACCACAGCCAGGTCGCGTGGCGCTGCTTCAACAACGTCGACCCGAGCAGGGATATCCTCATCTCGAAGGGCCCGCTCGACCGGCTCGACCACTCGAGCAACCTGGAGTCCTTCGG
>JAUSBS010000073.1 GCA_030651905.1 Coriobacteriia bacterium | reverse complement strand
CTCACCGGCTCGAAACTCACCGGCGCGTGGGTACTCGTTCGGATGAAGCCCCGCCCCGGCGAGAAGCGCGAGAACTGGCTGCTCATCAAGGAGCGTGACGATCACGTTCGCCCGCGCGCGGAGTACGACGTCCTCGTGGCCGAGGCGGACTCGGCGGCGTCGGGGCGCACGATGGAACAGATCGCCTCGGGCGGCGTCGCACGGGACACGGCGACGGCCCCCGTTCCGCTCGACGCGCCGTTCCAGTTGGCGACGCTCGTTGACGAGGCGCCGGACGGCCAGCAGTGGCTGCATGAGATCAAGTACGACGGCTATCGCCTGCAGGTCGCGCTCGACCGCGGGCGCGCCCGCGTGATCACGCGCAATCGGGCGGACTGGACCGATCGGTTCGGGCCGATCGCTGCCGTGGTCGAGGCGCTTCCGGCTACGAGCGCTCTGCTGGACGGCGAGGCGGTCGTGTTCGCGGCCGACGGGCGTACGGACTTCGGCGCCTTGCAGGCGGCGCTTTCCGCGAAGGACCCCGGCCCCATCGTCTTCGTCGCCTTCGACGTGCTGTATCTGGACGGGTTCGACCTGCGTGATGAGTCGCTCCTTCGGCGAAAGGAGCTGTTGAAGGCGCTTGCCGACACGGTGCCCACTGGTGGTTCACTGCGGTTCGCCGAGCACTTCACGGGAGGGGGTCCCGCGTTCCATGCGTCCGCATGCGGACTGCTGCTCGAAGGCTCCGTGTCGAAGCGGGGCGACCGGCCGTGGGTCGGCGGTCGTTCGAGCGACTGGCTGAAGGCGAAGTGCCTGGGACGGCAGGAGTTCGTGGTCGGAGGCTGGACAGACCCCGCGGGTACGCGAGAAGGGTTCGGCGCGCTCCTGCTGGGCGTGTTCGACGAGACGGGTGCACTGCGTTACGCGGGGCGGGTGGGTACCGGCTTCACGGACCAGACTCTGGCTGCGATCAAGGCGCGCCTCGACAGGTCTGCGACCGAGGTGTCTCCGTTCGCCGACCCGCCGCGAACGTCCGGACTGCACTGGGTGCGGCCGGAGCTGGTCGTCGAGGTGGCGTTCCGCGAGTGGACGCGCGACGGTGTCGTTCGACAGCCGTCGTTCCAGGGAGCGCGGGAGGACGCCGACCCGCGGGCGGTCGTGCGTGAGCGTCCCGATCCGGCGCCCTCCGAGCCAGCGCCCGCCGATGGGGAGGCGGTCGCCGCCGGTGTGACCATCACCAACCCGACGAAGGTCCTTGGCCCCGCCGGCATCGCGAAAGGCGACCTTGCCCGCTACTACGAGACGGTGGCGCCATGGATGATGCCGCATCTGGCCGGACGCCTCGTGACTGTGGTGCGCTGTCCTCACGGGTCCGGGGGCGGGGCGGCTGACTGCTTCTATCAGAAGCATCCCGAACCGAAGGGATGGCCGGACGCGCTGCGCGCCGTTCCCGTCCACGATAGGAAGGCCACGCTGGACTACTTCACGGTCGAGGACGCTCGGGCGCTGCTGTCGCTCGTGCAGCTCGGCGCGCTGGAGATCCATGTCTGGAACTCGCTGGCGACGGACTACGAGCGACCAGACCGATTCGTGCTGGACCTCGACCCAGGCGAGGGCGTCGGGTTCGCGGAGGTATGCGCGGCGGGCAGGATCGTGCGGGACGCGCTGGACGCGCTGGGGCTCGCGGCGTACCCGAAGACGACGGGTGGACGCGGACTCCATCTCATCACACCTATCGAGGTCGAGCACGACTTCGACGCGGTGCGGTCATGGACCCACGCGTTCGTCGAGGCGCTCTCGGCGGCCCATCCGGCCGTCTTCACGGCACGGATGAGCAAGGTCCTGCGCCCGGGCCGTGTCTTCGTGGACTACCTTCGCAACGCCCACGGGGCGACGGCCGTATGCGCTTTCTCCACACGCGCGCGACCCGGGGTGCCTGTCAGCGTACCGGTGTCGTGGGAGGAGATCGACGCGGGACTCGATCCGGCGGCGTTCGACACGGCCTCGGTCCCGTTACGGCTCGCCTCGCTCAAAGCCGACCCCTGGGCCGGCTACGAGGCCAGCCGCCGTCCGCTCGAGGCAGCGCTGTTCGCGGCCCTCGGACTGACGCCGCCTGCGTAGGGTCTGCCCGCTGACGCCTACTCGGCTGCGGCGTCCGCTGTCTCGGATTCCTCGGCGGCGAGGTCGGCCTCGATCTGCGCCTCGGTGCGAGCGAGATCGACGGCGAGATCGGCGAGCCAATCGAAGCCGTCGCCTTCCATCTCCTCGATCTCGTCGAGGTCGACGTACGAGATCGGGAGCAGCACGCCCGAGAAGCGGCGACACACGACGATCTCGTCGGCCTCGTCCTCCTCTTCGGCGTCGTTGAACAGTACGGCCCAATCGGGAGCCGGGAACGCCGTCTCCACGCGCTTGATGAGCTCGAGCAGGTCGTCGGAGAACTCGACGACCGCGTCTGATCCGATGAGTCGTGTCAGCACGGTTCGTACCGCCTTTCGGGGTGTCTTCTCGGTGTGCCGGATGGAGTGTACATCCCCGCCTCTGTCTCGGACAGGTCTTTCGCGGTGGCACGGGCGCGGTGCGTGTCGGATCGGGTATGTTCATCCATGCCTTCGTGTGGCGCTTACAGGAACGGGGTGGTCGCGCATGACGACCGAGACGACGCACTGGCCGTTCGGCTCCAGCGGTGGCGCAGGCGATGCCCGGGAGCGTGAGCGCGAGCAGGAACGCGAGCGCGAGCGCGCCCGGCTGCAGGCCGAGATCGATCGCAAGACGCAGGCGCGGCACGACCGCTTCCTGGTCGGCGGTCGCGCGCACGCGAAGAAGCGCGGCCTCAGCTGAGCGGCCCGCCGCTCTCCACGCGACGGCTGCGCATCGGGCTGCTCGCTGTCGTCGGTGTCGGAGCCGCGGCGGCGCTGGGCGTATCGCTCGTCTCCGGCGGACCGGCGCTGTGGCGCGACGCCTTGCGCCTGCCGCTGTGGGCACTCGGCGCGGTGGTGGCGCTGAACCTCGTGAGCTGGCTCGGCGAGGCCGTGGTGTTCGCCACACTGGCTGGTCGCCGGAGCGTGCGCTCGATCGGGCGCATGGTCGGCGTCTACGTGGGCGGCGGCTTCCCGGCGCTCGTCACCCCGTTCGGTTCGGGCGGGATCCCGGGATGGACCTGGGCTCTGACGAGAGAGGGCATGAGCGCGGGGGAGGCGGCCGCTGTCGTCGGTGCCCGTGCCCTCGTGACGAGCGTCTTCTTCGTGGTGGCGGGAGCCGTCGGTGTCGCCGTCGTG
>JAUSBS010000072.1 GCA_030651905.1 Coriobacteriia bacterium | reverse complement strand
GCGACGCGGCTCTCCATCCGCGATTCGTGGACGCGGCGCTGTTCGAGGCGGGTCACTGGTCGCATCTCGACCTGCTCGACGACGTGCCGACGCTGTATTTCGGGGGTGGGACGCCGACTCTGATGGGCGACGAGCTCGTCCGGCTGGTGCGCGGTCTGACGAGCACCGCGCGTCTGCGCTCCGACGCGGAGATCACGGTGGAGACCAATCCCGAGACGACCTCGCCCACGCTGGTCGCCGCGCTCACCGCGGCCGGCGTGAACCGCTTCTCGTTGGGCGTGCAGAGCTTCGACGACGCGGTCCTGCGAACGCTCGGCCGGGGCCACGATGCCGCGAAGGCCGCCGAGGCGTGCTCGACGCTGGTGCGCGCGGGCGTGGACTTCTCCATCGACTTGATCTGCGGGGTGCCGGGCCAGGACATCGCCTCATGGCGCGAGACGCTCGAGCGGGCGGCTCAGACCGGTGCCGTGCACTTCTCGGTCTACCCGCTGGCGATCGAGCCCGGTACGCCACTGGCCGAAGACGTGGATGAGGGGCGCATGCCCGCTCCGGACCCCGACATGGCCGCCGACATGATGGTGGTGGCTCGGGAGTACATGGCCCGCCACGCGGTCGAGCGGTATGAGGTGGCCAACTACGCGTATCCCGGCCACGAGGCGCGCCACAACACCGCGTACTGGACGGGCGGGGCCTACCTCGGAATAGGCCCGGGTGCTCACTCGATGCTGCCGTACGACGAATACGCGCGTGTCGCCGACGCCGAGGGCTGGCAGGTCGCCGGACCCGAGCCGGGCGCCGGCGCAGCCGTTCGCGTGAGGTTCGCGCACGCTCCCGACACTGATGTCTACGTCCGTGAGCCGCTGGCGCGGCCTACAGACGACGAGCACCTCGACGCCGACGATACGGCCCGCGAGGACGTCATGCTCGGCTTGCGGCTCACGCGCGGCGTCCCTGAAGCGGACGTGGCGTCCGCGGGGCTCACCCCCGTGCTGGAGCGTCTCGCCGCCGACGGTCTGGCCGAACTCGTCGCCGGGCGCTGGCGGACGACCGAACGCGGCTGGCTGCTGGGAAACGAGGTGTTCGGCGCGGTCTGGGCGGGGGAGTAGGGCCTCCACGCCTCGCGCGGGCGGTTAGCAGTCCCTATAATCGAGTGCTAACAGGATCGGGTCCACCACAAAGGAGCTCCATCTCCATGCTGAACCAGCGGCGTCGCGCGGTACTGTCCGCGCTCGTCTCCGAATACATCGCCAGCGCGCATCCGGTCGCGAGCCGGGTGCTCGTCGAGCGCTACGGCCTGCGCGTGAGCCCGGCCACCGTGCGCCATGACCTCGCCGTCCTCGAAGAGACCGGCTACGTGTACCAGCCGCACATCTCGGCCGGTCGCGTGCCGACCGACGGTGGTTATCGCGCGTACGTCGACGCGATCTCCGATCATGGATCGGATGCGGCGACGGAACAGCCCGAGGCGGCCGCGATCCGCCGCTTCTTCGGCGAACGCGAGATGGAGATGTCCGACGTCATGCGCGAGACAGCCGCGCTGCTGTCACGCATGACCGCCTACATGTCGGTCGTCGTCTCTCCCGCCGTGCGGCGCGCGCGCATCAAGCGCTTGAGCCTCGTCTCGCTCGGGCCGAGGCAGGTACTCCTCGTCGTCATCACCGACCGCGGTCAGGTGGCGAAGCGGTTCGTCGAACTGAGCGCGCCCATAACGGAGTCCGAACTCACCGACGTCGAGCGCTTCCTGGCCGGAGCGCTCGATGCGCTCGGTACGGCCGAGGCCGAGGCCGTCCATCGCGAGCTTCTGCAGGCCCCGACCGCGTTTCGCCAGATCGCCGCCGCGCTCATCGCCGAGGTCGTCGCCTGCATGGTCGAGGCCGAGGACGAGCGCTTCGTCCACGGTGGGGCGGCCGGGCTGCTCGGATTGCCGGAGTTCGCCGATCCGCGCTCGGCACGCCCGTTGCTCGAGCTCGTCGAGGAGGGGCTCGTTCTCGTGCATGCGCTGGCGGAGTTGGCCGGCGAGGGCGAGACGGTCGTGCGCATCGGACGCGAGAACACGATCAGCGGCCTGTCGAACGCGAGCATCGTGGCGACGAGCTTCGGTCCCGCCGACGCGGCGGGCGTCGTGTGCCTCATCGGACCGACCCGAATGGACTACAACCGTGCGATCGGCGTGACGCGCTGCGTCGCCGACGCGCTGTCCGAGAACCTGTGACCACACCGCGCCGAGAGGATCCGACGACCCGTGCCGACCGCTACTGACTACTACGAGGTGCTCGGCGTCCCGAAGGACGCGGGCCCCGATGAGATCAAGAAGGCCTTCCGCACCCGTGCGCGCGACGTCCACCCGGACACGAGCGAGCACGACGACGCCGAGGAGCGCTTCAAGCAGCTCAACGAGGCCTACGAGGTGCTCTCAGACCCGGAGAAGCGCGCCAACTACGACCGCTTCGGGACCGCCGATCCGAGGTCGGCCGGCTACGGCGGGGGCGGCTTCGAGGACCTCTTCTCCGGGGGCGGCGGTGTCGGCGACGTCTTCTCGATGTTCTTCGACGGCATGATGGGCGGGAACGCCCGCACCGTGCAGCGCGAAGGTCGCGATATGGCCGCGCAGGTGGCGGTCACACTGCTGGAGGCGGCCGACGGCGTGGTCAAGACTGTCCGCTACCCCCGCGCGGCGCCGTGTGGCACGTGCGGCGGCAGTGGTGCGGGCCCCGGCGGCGAGCTTCGGACGTGTTCGACGTGCCAGGGCGCCGGTCAGGTCGCCACCATGCGGCGCACCCTGCTCGGTTCGTTCCAGTCACTCCATCCGTGTCAGGCGTGCGGCGCGACCGGCTCGATCGTCGACCCGCCGTGCCCTGCGTGCGGAGGTCAGGGCCGCGCCGAACGCGGCGAGAGTGTGGACGTCACGATCCCGGCGGGCATCGCGGACGGCACGCGCCTGCGTGTCCCTTCGATGGGCGAGGCGGGACTGCGCGGCGCGGAGTCGGGCGACCTCATCGTGGGCGTGCGCGTCTTGCCGCACGAGTTCCTCCACCGCGAGGGCGACGACCTGCACGCCCGCGCGAACGTCCCGATGACGATCGCGGCGCTCGGAGGCGACATCACCGTGCCCGGACTGCACGGCGACGTGACCGTCCGCGTGCCGTCAGGCACCCAGAACGGCGTCACGCTCGCGGTGAAGGGCGAAGGCATGCCCCGTCGCGGCAGCGGGAGCGGCGATCTCGTGGTGCACGCCAACGTCGTCGTGCCGAAGCGGCTGAGCAAGGAGCAGCGGCGCTTGCTCGAGGAGTTGTCCGAGTCGCTCGGGGACCATCGTGAGCCGTCGACACTGGACCGTATCCGCGACTGGCTGGGAATGTAGCAGTCACGCCGGAGGGAGCACGCAAGGGATGTCGCTGCACCGTTTCTTCACCACCGCCGTACTTCCGGCGAGTGCCACGGAGTCGTGGGTCCTGCCTATGTCGGAGCGCGATTTCCGCCACCTCCTGCTCGTCTTGCGTCTCCAGCCGGGTGACCGCGTCATGCTCGCGGACCCGGCCGGGCTCGTGGCTCAGGCCGTCATCCGAGACGTGAGCGGGGCGCGCATCACCGCCGACGTCGGCTCGCCGGTCGCCGCGCCGCCGCGCCCGCGGGTCGCACTGGCGCAAGGGCTCGCGCGAAGAGAGCGGATGGAGTTCGTCGTCCAGAAGTGCACCGAGCTAGGCGTGGCCGAGATCGTGCCGGTCGCCTTTGCTCGCTCGGTCGTGAAGCTGACCGAGGACCGGGCCGGCAAGCGCACGGAGCGGTGGCGGCGCATCGCCGAGGAAGCCGCGAAGCAGTCCCAGCGCGCCGAGGTGCCGCTCGTGGGCGAGCCCGTCGCGCTCGCCGGACTGCTCGAGGTCACAGCCGTCTACGACGTGGTCCTCATCCCCTGGGAGGAGAGCGTGGGTTCCGCGACGCCGCTTCCCGGCATCGGTGAGGCCCTGGCCGCCGCCGAGGCGACATCGCTGTCGTCCGTGCTCGTCGTCATCGGACCCGAGGGAGGGTTCGAACCCGGTGAGGTCTCGGCGCTGGTCCAGGCCGCCGGCGCGATCCCGGTGAGTCTCGGCGAGACGATCCTGCGAACGGAGACGGCATCTGTCGTCGCGGTCACGCTCGCGTCCTACGAACTGGGGGCCCTCGGAGGACGCGCTCGTGAGTGACGAGCCGGCGCCCGGCGCTCTGCGTGTCGCGGTCCGTACGCTCGGGTGCAAGGTCAACCGGACCGAATCCGAGTCGCTGATCGAGGAGTTGCTCGGCGCTGGCGCTGTGCTGGTCGAAGAAGCGGACGCGGACTTCGTCGTCGTGAACACGTGCACGGTGACCGCCGAGGCGGACGCGAAGGCGCGCAAGGCCGTGCGCCACGCGCTGCGGGCGCCCCGCGGACCGATCGTCATCGTCACCGGCTGTCTCGCGGCGCTGGACCCCGCCGGTCTTGCCGCTCTCGACAGTCGTGTGGTCGTCGACGCGGACAAGGAGCGCCTCGCGCAGCGCGTGATCGCGCGGGTCCTGCCCGGCCCCGGGACCACCCTCCGCTCGGTCAAGGCTTCGGCCGGGGACCCCTCGCCGCTTCGCGGCTCCCCCGGCCTGCAGAATCTCGCGTCGGGCGGTCCCGAAACCGGTCACCCGCGCGCGTTTCGCACCCGCGCGACGGTGAAGGTCCAGGACGGATGCGACCACCGCTGCGCGTACTGCATCGTGCCGGACGCGCGTGGCGCGCCGCGCAGTGTGCCTGCTTCGAACGTCGTCGACCGCGTGGCGGCGCTCATCGCCGGCGGGGTGCGGGAGGTCGTGCTCACCGGCGTCAACATCGGGCGGTACACGGGCGGCCTGGCGCGACTCGTCACACAGGTCGCCGCAACCGGCATCGAGCGGATCCGCATCTCGAGCATCGAGCCGATCGACCTCACGCCGGCGCTGCTCGCAACGCTCGCGCGGACGCCCGCGGTCATGCCGCACCTGCACGTGCCGCTCCAGTCGGGGTGCGACACCACGCTCGCCGCCATGGGGCGCGGTTACGACACCGCGGCGTTCGCCGACTCGATCGCCCGGGCTCGCGATGCGATGCCGGGACTGGCGCTCACCACGGACATCATCGTCGGCTTCCCCGGCGAGAGTGCCGCCGACTTCGCGGAAAGCCTCGCATTCGTCGAGGCGTGCGGCTTCTCGCGGCTCCACGTCTTTCGCTACTCGCCGCGACCGGGCACTCCGGCGGCGGCGATGAGCGAGCGCCCTGACCCCCGCGAGGTGGCCGATCGGGCGCGGCGGATGCGGGCGCTGGGGGAGCGGCTCAGCAGCGCGCACGCGCGGGCCCGCGTGGGCGGCCGCGCGCGCGTGCTCGTGGAGCGCGTCGGCGACGAGGTCGCGACGGGCACCACCGAGGACTACCTGCACGTCACCGTGCGACTCTCGCCGGCAGTGACGGCTCCGCGCCCAGGCGACGTGGTCCCGGCCACCATCACGGCGGCGGAGCGCGGGTCGGCATGGGCCGTGCTCGCCGAGTGCTAGAATCGGACGAGGCCTGAAGCACGCAAGATGGAAGGACCGGACCGAAGAAGTGCCTGACACCGAGATCCGCCTGGTGGTCCCGCCCGGCCGCGACATGATCGACCTGATCGGCCAGGGCGACCACCTCCTCAAACTCATCGAAGACCAGTTCGAAGCTGAGATCTGCGTCCGCGGCAACGAGATCACCATCTCCGGAGACGGCAGCGAGGCCCAGGCGGTCTCGGCGCTGTTCTCGGAGATGCTCCAGCTGCTCGAGCGCGGCAACCAGCTCACGCCGGACTCCATCGACCGCGCGATCGACATGATCAAGCGCGACGAAGGCAGCCCGGCCAGCGCGTTCTCGGACGTGATCATCTCGCACCGAGGCAAGACGATCCGGCCGAAGACCGCCGGTCAGAAGCGCTATGTCGATGCGATCCGCACAAACACGGTGACCTTCGGGATCGGGCCGGCGGGAACCGGCAAGACCTACCTGGCGATGGCGATGGCCGTCGACGCGCTCAAGCGCAAGGAGGTCGGCCGCATCATCCTGACGCGCCCGGCCGTCGAGGCGGGCGAGAAGCTCGGCTACCTTCCCGGGACGCTGTTCGACAAGGTCGATCCCTACCTGCGCCCTCTCTACGACGCGCTGTTCGACATGATGGAGATCGAGAAGTCCACGAGCCTGACCGAGCGCGGCGTCATCGAGGTCGCACCGCTGGCCTTCATGCGCGGGCGCACGCTCAACGACTCCTTCGTCGTGCTCGATGAGGCGCAGAACACCTCACCCGAGCAGATGAAGATGTTCCTCACGCGCCTCGGCTTCGGCAGCAAGGTCGTCGTCACCGGCGACATCACGCAGATCGACCTGCCCGCGGGCCACTCGGGCCTCAAGCAGGTGCGCGACATCCTCGCCGACGTGCCGGACGTCGCCTTCGTAGAACTCGAGAGCCGCGACGTCGTGCGGCACAAGCTCGTCCAGCACATCGTCACCGCATATCACGAGTGGGACGAGGCACGGGCCGCCGCCGCCCTCGAGGCGACGAAGCCCCTCTCCCCCCGATGACCCGCCTCGTCGACAGGATCGCTCGCATCATGCCGAGCCACGGCGTGCTCGCCACCGAGGCGGGCAAGCGCGTGGTGCTCGGCGTCGCTGTCATCACGGGCGCCGGGATGCTGGCCGCGGCCATCGCGGGCGGTGCGGTCCTCGCGATCGCGGGCGCCACCGGCACGCTGCAGGATGCGACCGTCCACTCGATGCTGCTCGGGATGCTCGGCGGGGCGATCGTGCTGGTCGTCTCCTTCCTGCTGCTTCCGCTCGTCGGGCGCTTCGCCGGCATCGCCAGCGACGTCCGGCTGCTCGAACTCTCCAACCCCGGCTCGCCGCTGCTGCGCGACCTCATGACCGCGGCACCCGGCACGTACTCGCACTCGATCATGACCGGCAGCCTCGCAGAGCGGGCCGCGCTCGAGATCGGCGCGAACGGCTTGCTGGCGCGCGTCGGCGCCTACTACCACGACATCGGCAAGTCGGTGCGACCGAACTTCTTCGTCGAGAACCAGGCCGGGGTCGGCAACCCGCACGACATCGCCTCGCCGGCGCAGTCGGCCTTCGTCATCACGGCGCATGTGCGCGACGGCGCGGAGCTCGCCGCCAAGGGCAACCTCCCTCCCGAGGTGGTCGACATCATCCGCCAGCACCACGGCACCAGCCTCGTCACATGCTTCTACGAGAAAGCGCGCAAGGGTGACGGAGCTGTTCTCGAAGCCGACTTCCGCTACGACGGCGAGCGGCCCACGACGCGAGAGGCGGCGCTCGTGATGCTGGCCGACGTGGCGGAGGCGGCCGCGCGCGCGGTCCACGACCCTTCCCAGGAGCGGTTGCTCTCCACGGTGCGAAGAGTAGCGGACGGCAAGGTCGCCGACGGGCAGCTGGTCGACTCGAACCTGTCGGAGGCCGACATCGACCGCACCGTGCGGGTCTACGCGCGCATGCTCGCCAGCGTCTACCACACCCGCATCGAGTACCCCGAAGACGCCGAAGCCAGGAGGTCGTAAGAGATGCAGGTACGCGTGACGAGTCACCGCGACCCTGAGCCGCTCGCACTCGAGGCGTTCGAGCGCCTCGGCGCGTTCGTCATGCGCCTCGAGGAGGTGCCGGACGCCGCCGAACTCTCGGTCGCGATCGTCGGGATCGAGGAGATGGCGCACCTCAACGAGCAGTACCGCGGGATCTCAGGTCCCACCGACGTGCTCTCCTTCGGATGTGACGAGCCGTGCGCGGCAGGCAGCGACGAGCCCATCACGCTGGGCGACGTCATCATCTCGCCGGAGGTGGCGGAGAAGCAGGCGGCGGAGCTCGGGACCACCGCGGAGGCGGAGCTGAACCTCCTGCTCGTCCACGGCGTGCTGCACCTTCTCGGCTACGAGCACGACGCGGATGAAGCCGCGGAGGCCATGCAGGCCCGCGAGCGCGCGTTGCTCGCCGCCTGGTCAGACCAGAGCTAGGCGGCCAGGAGACGTGCGCAGCCGATCCATCTTCTGGAGCTTCGACTACGCGATCCAGGGCATCGTCCATGCGCTGCGCACCCAGCGCAACATGCGCCTGCATGCGCTGGCTGCCTCGGTGGTGCTGCTCGCGGCACTCTTCTTCCGTGTCCGGGGAGTCGAACTCGCCATCCTGCTGTTCGCGATCTCGCTCGTGGTGGTGACCGAGCTCGCCAACACCGCGATCGAGGCCGCCGTCGACGTCGCGATCGACACGTTCGACCCGATGGCGAAGGTCGCGAAGGACGTGGCGGCCGGCGCCGTTCTCATCGCGTCGGTCAACGCGGTCGCAGTCGGCTACATCGTCTTCTTCGCACGCCTGACTCCGATCACCCAGCGCTTCATCGAAGCGGCGCCGGCGTCACCCGCGTCGCTCACGATCATCGCTCTCGCGCTCACCGGCATCGCGGTGCTCGTGCTCAAGGCGATCACCCACGAGCGCAACACGACGTATCTGCGCGGCGGATGGCCATCGGGGCACACCGCGCTGGCCGTCGTGCTGGCCACGTCGATCGGCTACGCGACGCAATCGGCGAAGGCCATGATCCTTGCGATGTTCATCGCTGCGCTCGTGGGGCAGAGCCGCGTCGAGACCGACGCCCACTCGATCCCGCAGACCGTGCTGGGCGCCCTGCTCGGCTTCCTGCTGACCACCGCCGTCTTTCAGGTATTCTGAACGGTAGGGAGGGGCTGCTTGGGTTGATCCGCATCAGCGATATCGCCGAGGCTATCGGCGCCGGATGGCGTGCACTGGCGGACGCGCTGGCCGATCCCGAGCGAGCGGCGGCCAGGCGCCGCCACGGCGCCGACGACGTCGAGGCCGAAGAGGCCGCATCGATGATCGAGGCGGTCGGTGACCTCGGCGAGAAGGTCGTGCGAGAGGTCATGGTGCCGCGAACGGACATGGTGTGCCTCGAGGACACCGCCACGGTCGACGAGGCCATCGCCACGATCACGAAGGCGGGCGTCTCCCGCGTTCCCGTGTTCCACGACGACCTCGACGATATCCGCGGGGTGCTCTATGCGAAGGACCTTCTCGGCTGCGTGAGCGACGACTCGTTCAGTCGGCTCGTGTCCGACCACATGCGCGAGGCGCTCTTCGTGCCGGAGACCAAGCCGGTCGGGGAGCTGCTGCGCGAGATGCGGCGCCGCACGCACATCGCCATCGTGCTCGACGAGTACGGCGGCACAGCCGGTCTCGTGACGATCGAGGACCTCGTCGAGGAGATCGTCGGCGAGATCTACGACGAGTACGACGAGCAGGTCCAGCTCGTGAGTGACCTCGGGAGCGGACGCTGGGCGATCGACGGGCGGGTGCCCATCGACGACCTCGCGGAACTGCTCGGGGTCGATCTCGACGGCATCGAGGCCGACACGGCCGCAGGCGTCGTCTCCGAACTTGCGGGACACCTGCCCGAGGTCGGAGAATCGGTGAGTATGGCGGGAGTGCGCATGACGGTGGCCGCTCGCGAAGGCAACCGGATACGACAGATCACGACACAGCCCGCATCGCGGGACAGCGACGAGGAGGATCAGACATGACACAGACCCAGCAGACCGACCTCGCCCTGCTCGCGTTCGCACGGGAAGCCCAGGAGAAGGCCTACGCGCCCTACTCACAGTTCCGCGTGGGGGCGGCCATCTTCGCAGGAGGGGAGATCTACCAGGGCTGCAACGTCGAGAACGCCGCGTACGGATCAACGGTGTGCGCGGAGCGCGGCGCGGCCATGCGCGCGGTCATGGGGGGCCAGCGCTTCTTCGACGCCATCGCCATCGTGGGAGATTCGGATGCGCCCACGGTTCCGTGCGGCGCGTGCCGCCAGTTCCTCGCCGAGTTCAACCCTGAGATGCGGGTCGTCATGGGCGGCGCGACCGATGCCGTCATGGTCATGACACTCGAGGAGCTGCTGCCCGAGGCGTTCGTTCGCGGCTACCTCGATCAGGACGTCTCGCGCGATGGCTGACGCGGGCGGACCCGGCTCTCGGCTCTCCGCGGACGAGGTGCACAGCGGCTTCGTCGCACTCGTGGGGCGTCCGAACGCGGGCAAGTCCACGCTCATCAACGCGCTGGCGGGATCCAAGGTCGCCATCGTCTCGGACAAGCCACAGACGACACGGCACCGGCTGCGCGCGATCGTCGATACCGAGGACGCCCAAGTCGTCTTCGTGGACACGCCGGGCCTCCACAAGCCCCTCGACGCGCTCGGCGAACAGCTCAACCGCAGCGCGCTGCTCGCGCTGTCGGATGTGGACGTGGCATGTCTCGTGATCGACTCCACCAAGCCGGTCGGCGAGGGTGACAAGTGGGTCGCCCGTCATGTCGCCGCTGCCAAGGGCGCCAAGGTGCTCGTGCTGACGAAGGCCGACTTGCCCTACCGCATCCCGATCGAGCGCAGGATCGAATCGGCCCGGGGCCTGGCGGAGTTCGACGACATCGTGGTGTTGTCCGCTCTCGAGGACTTCAACGTGGCCGGCTTCCTCTCGACAGTCACGCGCCTGCTGCCTCTGGGTCCGCGCTACTTCCCGCGCGAGATGGCGACCGACCAGTCGCTCGAGGTCATGCTCGCCGAGTTCGTGCGCGAGAAGGTGCTGCTTCGTACCCGGGACGAGATACCGCACTCCGTGGGCGTGAGCATCGAGGATGTCACCCACGATGACAAGAACGCCATGACCACCGTGGTCGCCGTCATCTACGTGGAGCGCGACAGCCAGAAGGGCATCATCATCGGTGCGGGGGGAGAGGGCATCCGCTCCATCGGTGTCGAGGCGCGCGCCGATCTCGAGAAGCTGCTCGGGAGCAAGGTCTTCCTCGATCTTCAGGTCCGCGTGAAGAAGGACTGGCGACGCGACGCGTCCCAGATCAAGCGTTTCGGCTACGGCGAAGGGTTGTAGCGATGACATCGGACGCGATGGACCGCGAGACGCTGGCCGCGATGATCGACCAGACCCTGCTCAAGCCGAACGTCGGCCGCATCGGCGGTGCGGAGTGGATCGAGCGCAACCGCGACGCCGGTTTCGCGACGCTGTGTGTCTCACCGTTCCTCGTCCCGGTCGCCGCCCGACTGCTCGAAGGGTCGTGCACGAAGGTCTGCGCGGTCGTCGGCTTCCCGCTCGGTTACGCGCTGACCGAGACGAAGGCCGAGGAAGCGCGGCGGCTCGTCGAGCTCGGTGCGGTCGAGATCGACATGGTCATGAACGTCGGGGCGTTCCTCGACGGCGAGACGGACCTCGTGGCCCGCGACATCGAAGCGGTCGCCAGGGCCGTCTGTGGCGCGACCCGCGCCGAAGGTGTGCTCAAAGTCATCCTCGAGACCGGCCATCTCACCCCCGAGCAGATCGGACAGGCCGCGCAACTGGCGGCCAAGTCGTGTGCCGACTACGTCAAGACCTCCACCGGGTTCGGCCCACGCGGTGCGAGCGTTGAGGACGTGCGCATCATGCACGACGCGGTCGGCGCGGAGGTCGGCGTGAAGGCGGCGGGTTCGATCCGCGACCTGCCGACCGCTCTTGCGATGATCGCCGCCGGCGCCTCACGTATCGGGACGTCGTCGGGGCTCGAGATCCTCGCGGCGTTCGATCGCGGAGAGGCAGGAGCCGCGGGCGCCCCGGAGGGCTCCGGCTACTGACGTGCCCTCGTACCCGCTGCGCGCGCTCGTCCTGCGCAAGACCAAGCTCGGCGAGGCCGACCTCATCGTGACGCTGCTCGCTGCCGACGGTCGACAGGTGCGTGCCGTGGCCAAGGGCGCGCGCAAGACGAAGAGCCGCTTCGGTGCCCGGGTCGAGCCGTTCGCGGTGGCGGACCTGCTCCTGCACACCGGGCGAAGCCTCGAGGTGATCGCCGAGGCCGAGACGGTCGCGAGTCACGAGGCGCTGCGGAGCGACTACGAGCGGATGGCCGCCGCGGGAGTGGTGGTCGACCTGCTCGACAAGATATCGGTCGAAGGCCAGGGCGAGCCGCAGCTTTTCGAGATGTCCAACGTCACGCTCGGCGTCATGGAAAGCGCTGCGATCGCGACGCTGCCCCTGCTCGTCGCGGCGTTCCTGCTCAAAGCCCTCGCGATGCACGGGTATCGCCCGTCGCTGGACCAGTGTGCCTCGTGCGCCGACGACACGTGCGACTCGACGCTTTTCTCGCCTCGCACGGGCGGCTGCCTGTGCGACGGATGCTCGCCGCAGGACCCGGCCGCGCTGCGGATGTCCCCGGACGCGCGCGCGGTCATGCGCGCGCTCCTGCGCTCGCGCATGGCGGACATCGAGGCGCTCGGCGTGGATGACGCGCTGCGCTCGGAGGTCGTGCGGCTGGTGGTCGCCTACACGGGCTACCACGTCCCCGCGCGGCTCAAGGCCCTCGACATGTACGCGAAAGGGATGTGAGCTCTTGAACGCACCGGAAGCCGACACGCCCGCACCTTCGCCCGCACCCGTGCTCGAGTTCGACTCGCTGATGACGCCGCTGCTGCTCACGCAGGTGCTTGCCGGCTCGATGCTGACCACCCCGCTGGCGCTCACGATCATGCTGGCCGGTCCGCTGTTCCTGCTGCTCGGCGCGCTGACCCGCGGCGCCATGCTCCTGCAATGGGGCTACACGTTCCTGATGGCGCTGCCGGCCGTGCCGCTGGTGAGCTTCGCGATCGGGTATCTGAACGCCTTCGGCAAGGCCAACAAGCCACTGTATGAGCCGCTCCATGTACGCGCCGACGACGCCGGACTCGAACTCATCCTGAGCGAGGAGACCCGCGTCGCGGAGTGGTCGGCGTTCTCCCGGTGGCGTCGCATGTTCGGCACCCACCTGCTCTACGCCACCACGCGCACGTTCCTCGTGCTGCGGACCGACGGTCTCGACGCCGCATCGCGCGAGCAGTTCGAGTCGCTGCTGCGTGCGAACATCCCGGTCGGCCCCCGCCGCTAGCCGTCTCCGACCCCGCTGGTTCGGACTTCGGTCGGACCGGGGTAAGGCGTATCATGCAGAGTAAGGCGCATGAGCGGAGGTAAGGCGATGGATCCGAGCGGCCAGCGATACCGGGCGAAGATCACGAGCAAGGGGCAGGTCACGATCCCCGCCGCAGTGCGCGAGCGCTACGGACTCGAGGCGGGGGACTGGATCGTGCTCGACCCACAGAAGGAGTACGTCGAGGTCCGCAGGGAGCCGACGCCGCACGAGTATCTCGACGCGCTTCGGGCCAAGTACCCCTCGGGCCCGGCGCGATTCGCCAGTGACGAAGAGGCCCTGGCCGACTACTACCGGACGAACTTCGCGTCACTGCCCACCGGGCCGATCTACCGGCTGAAGTTCACCCGTGAGAGCGTCGACGCGGTCCTGGAGGACCATGATGATGAAGCTCGCTGACACCAACGTCGTGATGAGTCTCATCGTCGGTGACCGTCCCGAGCAAACAGCACTGGCCGAGGCTGCCCTTGATCCGATGGGGGTGCCCGTGCTGATCACTGAGGGCGTACTGGTGGAGAGCGCGTCCGTGCTGTGCTGGAGCTACCGCTTCAAAAGGACTGCGGCGGCGGAGGCCCTGCTCGGGGTCCTCGGCACTCCGGGAGTCCTCGCGTGGAACCGTCCCCACGCTGAGAGAGCGCTCAGGCTCATGCGGGCGGACGGGGCACTCGGACTGGTCGACTGTCTCCTCGTCGAGCGCGCGCTCGACGAGGGCGACGAGCTTCTGACTTTCGATGCCCACGCCCGCAAGCGCGCCTCCGAGTACGTGAAGCTGTAGGCGCCTCGGCGCGCCCGGCTCCGCGCTCGTCGCTGGTGTACCATATCCGCACCGAATCACTCGCGGAACCACCGAGGGGACCGATGGCTGACGCACTCAGTTTCCAGGACATCATCCTGGCGCTTTCGCGCTACTGGGCCGACCAGGGCTGCGTCGTGCTCCAGCCATACGACACCGAGGTGGGTGCGGGCACGTTCCATCCCGCTACCACGCTGCGCGCACTCGGCCCCGACACATGGCGCACCGCCTACGTGCAGCCGTCCCGCCGCCCCACGGACGGCCGCTACGGCGAGAACCCCAACCGGCTCCAGCACTACTACCAGTACCAGGTGATCCTCAAGCCGTCGCCGGACGACGTGCTCGACTTGTACTTCGACAGCCTGCGCGCCATCGGCATCGAGCCCGCGCAGCACGATATGCGCCTCGTGGAGGACGACTGGGAATCGCCGACGCTGGGCGCGTGGGGGCTGGGCTGGGAGGTCTGGCTCAACGGCATGGAGGTCACGCAGTTCACCTACTTCCAGCAAGTCGGCGGCTTCGAATGCCGCCCCGTGCCTGCGGAGATCACCTACGGCCTCGAGCGGCTGGCCATGTACATCCAAGGCGTCGACTCGGTCTACGACATCACGTGGTCGGTCGGTGCGGACGGCCACACCTTCACCTACGGCGACGTCTTCTTGCGAAACGAGCAGCAGTACTCCGCGTACAACTTCGAGATCGCCGACACGAAGATGCTGCGCGGGCTGTTCGACACCTTCGAGGCCGAGTGCCGCCGCACGCTGGAGGCGGGCGTCGTCCTGCCCGCCTACGACTACGTGCTCAAGTGCAGCCACGCGTTCAACCTGCTCGACGCCCGCGGCGCCATCGCGGTGACCGAGCGCGTTGCGTTCATCGGGCGCGTACGCACGCTTGCGAAGGCGTGCGCCGAGGCGTACATGGCGCTCGTCGCGCCGCCAGAGACCGCGCCGGCGCAGGGCGGTGCCGCATGAGCCGCCGCGACCTCATCTTCGAGATCGGCGTGGAGGAGATCCCTTCCGCCCCACTCTACGACGCCATAGCCCAGTTCGGCACGCTCGCCGAGAAGCGCCTCCAGGAGCTCAGGCTCCCGTACGAGGCGGTCCGCACGTACGGCGCTCCTCGCCGGCTCGTCCTCTACATCGTGGGGTTGGCCGAGCAGCAGGAGGCTCAGGACCTGCGCGTGAAGGGCCCGTCGGTCAAGGTCGCGTTCGACGCCGAAGGCCTCCCCACGAAGGCGGTCGAGGGGTTCGCCCGGGGTCAGGGAGTGGCCGTGGAAGACCTGGTCCGCGAGACCGAGAGCAGCGGCGAGTACGTCTTCGCCCTCAAGCACATCGCTGCCGCGCCGGCGCTCGAAGTCCTTCCCGACATGCTCGCGCAGCTCGCCGCGGACCTGACCTGGCCGAAGTCCCAGCGCTGGGGCAGCGGCGAGGCGCGCTTCATACGCCCGGTCCGTTGGCTGCTCGCGCTGTTCGGCAGCGATGTCGTGCCCGTGCCCTTCGCCGGTCTCATCGCCGGTCGCACGACGTATGGTCACCGCTTCCTCTCGGCCGGCGCCATCGAGGTCTCCGGCGCCATGGACTACTACCGCGCGGCGCAGGACGGCCGCTTCGTATTCGACCACGAGGAGCGCGCCCGCCTCGTCGACGAGGGCGTGGCTCGTGCTGCGGCCGCGGCCGGCGGCAGCGCCGTCATGCCCGACAAGACGCGCGCCGAGGTCATCAACCTCGTCGAGTGGCCCACGGTGGCTGTCGGCGCCTTCGATCCCGACTTCCTCAGCGTCCCGCGCGAGATCCTCGAGACAGCCATGGAGTCCCACCAGCGCTACTTCCCGCTCGAGGGACCCGACGGGGGCCTCCTGCCGGCGTTCGTCGTGACGCACAACGGTGACCCGGCGCGCACCGACGCGATCGTCGCAGGCCATGAGCGCGTGATCCGCGCCCGTCTCTCCGACGCAGCGTTCTTCTACCGCGAGGACCTGAAAGTCCCTATGGAGGACTGGGTCGAGCGGCTGGAGACCATCGTCTTCCAGAAGGAGCTCGGTACGCTGTCTTCGAAAGTGGAGCGCATCGAGGCGCTCGTCACCGCGCTTGCGGGTATCGCGGGCGCAGACGCGGGCGAGACGGCACAAGCACTGCGCGCGGCGCACCTGTGCAAGACCGACCTGGTCAGCCACGCCGTCGTCGAGTTCCCCTCGCTCCAAGGCGTGATGGGCCGCTACTACGCGCTGGCGGCGGGGGAGGACGCATCGGTCGCCGACGCGATCGTCGAGCACTACCGGCCGCGGTTCGCCGGCGACGCCGTGCCTGGCTCGGTGCCGGGCATGCTCGTATCGGCGGCCGACAAGCTCGACACGATGTGCGGCATCTTCGGCATCGGTCAGGCGCCCACCGGCTCGGGCGATCCGTACGCGCTTCGCCGTGGCGCCATCGGGATCCTGTCCATGGTGCTCGACGGCGGGTTGCGCCTGCAGCTCACCGAGTCCATCGCGGCAGCGCTGGCGGGCTACGAGACGATCCTGCCGAATCTGTCGAAAGACGAGGTCGGCGAAGCGGTCGCGTCGTTCCTCAAGGGACGCTTGGAGAACATGCTGCGCGACCGCGGTCACGCCTACGACATCGTCGCCGCGGTGCTCGACCTCGCCTCCGACGACCCCGGGGACACGCTCGCGCGCTGTGAGGCGCTCACGGCGTTCCGTACCACGCAGGCGGGCGCCGACCTGCTCGTCGCCTTCAAGCGCGCATCGAACCTGGCCGACGCGTCGCGAGGTGCCGCGCCGGACCCCGCGATCATGGGCGACGAGGAGCGGGCGCTCTATGAAGCCTTGCTCGTGATCGAGGCGGAGTTCGCTGAACTCGTGCGCGTGGGCCTGTACGGCCAGGCGCTCGGCGCGCTCGCGGGGTTGCGCGCGCCGGTCGACACCTTCTTCGAACGCGTGCTGGTGATGGATCCCGACGAGGCGGTGCGCGACAACCGACTCCGCTTGCTCAACCGGGTCGTCGCGCTGTTCGACACCTTCGCCGCGCTGTCCCAGCTCGCCGGCTAGGAGCCCATCCGTGGCTCACGACCCGCGCCCGTCCGTCTACGTGCTCTCCGACTCGCTCGGGGAGACCGCGGACGCCGTGGCCAAGGCCGCCCTCTCGCAGTTCGACGAGGAGGCGTTCCACGTCATCCGTCTGCCGCGTATCACCTCGCGCGGTCAACTGCACGGCGTCGTGCGCGGTGCGTGTGGGCACGACCGCTGCGTCTTCCTCTACACGCTGGCCGCGCCGCGCCTCCGCGACGAGATGGCAGCCATCTCGGCCGAGCTCGGCATCGCCGCGATCGACATCCTCGGGCCCTGCGTCAGCGCGCTCGAGGCGGTCTCGGGCTTCGAGCCCGAGTGGGAGGCGGGCCTCGTGCGCCGGATCGACCGCGGCTACTTCGACCGCGTCGAGGCGCTCGAGTTCGCGGTCAAGCACGACGACGGGCGCGCCGCGGAAGAGCTCGACCAGGCGGAGATCGTGCTCATCGGCGTCTCGCGCTCCAGCAAGACCCCGATCGCCATGTACCTGGCGTTTCGCGGCTACCGCTCGGCGAACATCCCGCTCGTCCCGGGCGTGGCGCCGCCGCCGGAGCTGTTCGACATCGACCCCCGGCGCGTCTTCGGCCTCACCACCTCGGCTAACCTGCTCGTGAGCATCCGTGGCAAGCGGTTCGCGGATATGGGGCCGTATGCCCACGACTACCTCGACCGGGAGCACATCGAGCACGAACTCCACGATTCACGCGTGCTCATGCGCCAACTGGGCTGCATCGTCGTCTCCACCGAGGGCCGCGCCGTCGAAGAGACCGCGCAAGAGATCCTCGAGTACTACTCGGAGGCGTTCGCGCCGCACGGGATGCCGGGGGCCGACCCTGAGGTCCCGGCGGCCGTCATGCCTCCCGGCTCCCACTCGCGCCCGCACCGCCACGTGCCCCGCGAAGGCGACTGACGCGCGCGGTCAGGTTTCGGGAAGCTCCCGTTAAGGTCTCACCGTGATGATGACGTGCATGATCGCGTCGGTTGCCCGACACCATCTTCGAGGGCTATACTCGGGATAGCCGTCACGGAGGTGCGCCGATGCTCACGAAGATCACGAAGTGGGGCAACAGTCAGGGGCTGCGGGTGAGCAAGGAACTGCTGGCGGACGCCGGCATCGAGGTCGGGACGTCCGTCGATGTCTCCGTCAGCGACGGCACGCTCGTCGTGGTTCCCGCCCGTCGCGTGCGAGGTGCGCTCGATCTGCGCGAGTTGGTCGCTCGCATCCCGGAGGACCACCGGCCTGAGGAGTCCGACTGGGGACCCGCGGTCGGCGGCGAGGTCTGGTGATGGACCGCTACGTGCCGCGCAAGGGAGATTTCGTCGCGGTCGGGCTCGAAGCGGGCGCCGGCCACGAGCAGCGGGGCCATCGACCGGCGCTTGTCGTGAGCAACGACCTGTTCAACGAGCGGACCGGACTCGCGTTCGTCTGCCCCTTGACCAACACGCGCAGAGGCTATCCCTTCCACGTCCCGATCCCCGAGGGCGGGGCGGTCGGCGGCGTGGTCATGGTGGACCAAATGCGGTCGATCGACTTCCGTGCGCGGGGCGCGAAGTCGCTCGGCGCCGCGCCTTCGGGCGTACTCGACGAAGCACTCGCGCTCCTGGACGCCTGCATCTACTGACGCGCGCGGTCAGCAACCCGCTTCTGCCGCAGCGCCCTACCGTCGTGTACGATATGCCTCACACGCGCCCGCACGCCCGCACACGAAGGGCGGCGGTCGCGTCGCTACAGGGGCGTTCCCAAGTGCGCGCACGTGCGCGCACCGGACACGAAGGAGTGGGGAGTTGGCAGACGTCAAGCGCGTGTACGCCTTCGAAGAGGGCGACGCCTCGATGAAGTTCGTCCTCGGGGGCAAGGGTGCCAACCTCGCCGAGATGACGAAGCTGGGACTTCCCGTCCCGCACGGATTCACCATCACCTGCCAGGCATGCATGGAGTACTACCACGCCACGCCACCCGGCTTTCCGCAGGGCCTGGCCGAAGAGCTCGCCGGCTACGTGAACGACCTCGAGAACAAGATGGGCAAGAAGCTCGGCGACGACGCCGACCCGCTGCTCGTCTCGGTGCGCTCAGGCAGCCCGTTCTCGATGCCGGGAATGATGGATACCGTGCTCAACCTCGGTCTCAACGACGTGTCGATCCAGGGACTGATCGCGCAGACGGACAACCCGCGCTTCGCGTGGGACTCCTACCGCCGCTTCGTCCAGATGTTCTCGAAAGTCGTCCTCGACGTGGAGGGCCTCGAGTTCGAGAACGCCATCACGGCGATGAAGAACGCCCGCGGCGTGAAGAACGACACGGAGCTCTCGGCGGCGGACCTCGAGGAGCTCGTGGGCAAGTTCAAGGCGATCGTCTCGCGGCACGTGAACGCGGACGAGTTCCCGCAGCTTGCCGGCGCGGACGGCCGCGTCGCCTTCCCGCAGGATCCGACCATCCAACTGCGTCTGGCCATCGAGGCCGTCTTCCGCTCGTGGATGAACGACCGCGCGGTGCTCTACCGCAAGATGGAGCGCATCGCCGACGACCTCGGCACCGCTGTCAGCGTCCAGTCGATGGTCTTCGGCAACAAGGGCGAAGGCTCGGCCACCGGCGTCGCGTTCACGCGCAACCCGGCCGACGGCACGAACGAGTACTACGGCGACTTCCTGACCAACGCCCAGGGCGAGGACGTCGTCGCCGGCATCCACAACACGAGCCCGCTGGCCGAGGTCCCGGGGGTCTTCCCGGAGGCCGGAGCGGAGCTGTGGCGTGTGTTCGAGACGCTCCAGAGCCACTACCGCGACATGTGCGACATCGAGTTCACCATCGAGCAGGGCAAGCTGTGGATGCTCCAGACGCGCGTGGGTAAGCGCACCGCCAAGGCCGCGCTCAAGATCGCCGTGGACATGGTGGCCGAAGGGCTCATCTCCCGCGAGGAGGCCGTCCAGCGCGTGGACGCCATGCAGCTCGACCAGCTCCTCCACCCGCAGTTCGACGCGAAGGCGACCTACAACGTGCTGGCGAAGGGCCTCAACGCAAGCCCGGGCGCGGCCGTGGGCGAGATCGTGTTCTCCGCCAACGCCGCCGTCGAAGCGGTCGAGGCCGGCCGCAAGGTCATCCTCGTGCGCTGGGAGACCACGCCCGACGACTTGCACGGCATGGTCGCCGCGCAGGGCATCCTCACATCGCACGGTGGCAAGACCAGCCACGCGGCGGTCGTCGCCCGCGGCATGGGCAAGCCCTGCGTCTGCGGCGCCGAGGCCCTCAAGATCGACGCCGAGAACAAGGTCGTCCGCGTGGGTACCACCGAGCTGCACGAAGGCGACGTCATATCACTGGACGGCACGCAGGGCATCGTCGTGCTCGGCTCGGTCTCGCTCGTGAAGCCCGAGGTCTCCGGCGAGTTCCACACGATCCTGACCTGGGCGGACGAGTTCCGCACGATGGGCGTGCGCGCCAACGCCGACACGCCCGACGACGCGGTCCTGTCCCGCCAGTTCGGCGCCGAGGGCATCGGCCTCACGCGCACCGAGCACATGTTCCTCGGCGAGCGTAAGCAGATCGTCCAGGACATGATCATCGCCGAGACC
>JAUSBS010000069.1 GCA_030651905.1 Coriobacteriia bacterium | reverse complement strand
GCGGGCCATGTCGTCAGCGAGGAGGTCCGGGGCGTGCGCTTCTCAGCGCGGCTGTCGCGCTGGATGCTGCACCCGCTGACCGGCCTGCCCCTGCTCGGGCTACTGTTGTTCGTCATGTACAAAGTGCTCGGCGAGCTCATCGCCGGTCGGCTCGTCGGTGTCACCGAGGGCGCGATGAAGGCGTACTGGGAACCGCTCGTCCGCGCCGCCGTCGGGACGTTCGCCGCGCCGGGCGGCGCGCTCTTCACGGTGCTTGCGGGCGAGTTCGGTGTTCTCACGATGACGCCGACCTACCTGCTCGGCGTCATCCTGCCGCTCGTGGCCGGTTTCTACCTCCTGCTGTCCCTGCTCGAGGACACCGGCTACCTCCCTCGCATCGCAGCACTGGCGGATCGCGCGCTGATGTCGATGGGGCTCAACGGCCGCGCGGTCATCCCACTCATCCTCGGCCTGGGCTGCGTGACGATGGGCACGCTGACCACACGCATCCTCGGCAACAAACGCGAGCGCTTCATCGCCACCGCGCTCATGGCGGTCGCGCTGCCGTGTTCGGCGCAGATAGCCGTGATCGCCGCGCTCATGACGCGGGTGGCGTGGTACTACTCACTCGCGTACTTCGCGACGCTGTTCGGCATCTTCGTCCTGCTGGGGACCGCCCTGGCAAGGCTCACGCCGGGGACTTCGACGGACCTGCTCATCGATCTGCCGCCGCTGCGCCTGCCGCGTCCCGGGAACGTCGTGCGGAAGTCCGCTGTGAAGGTCTGGGGCTTCATGGGCGAGGTCGCCGTGTTCTTCCTTGCGGGTGCGCTTCTCATCTCGCTTCTCGACGTCACGGGCGCTCTCGCGTGGATCCAGCGCGTGGCGACGCCACTCACCGTCGGGTGGCTGCACCTCCCGGCGAAGGCGGCCACGGCGTTCGTGATGGGCTTCGTGCGGCGCGACTTCGGTGCGGCCGGGTTCTTCCAGATGCACCTGTCCGACCCGCAGCTGCTCGTGGCCATGATCACGATCACGCTGTTCGTGCCGTGCATCGCGTCCGTGATGGTGATCCTCAAGGAGCGCGGCTGGCGCTTTCTCGTGGGGCTGCTCGTGGGCTCCGTCGGTCTGGCGTTCCTCCTCGGTGGTGTGGCCGCGCGCGTGCTGGAGGTGTTCGCGTAGATGAACGGACGTCCCGACATCGAGGCCGCGACAGTCGTGCCGCCGGCGTGCCCGGTGGCAGGCGAGCAGATCGAACTCATATGCCCGCGCTGCGGCCTGAAGGCGCCCGGCGTGCGCTGTGCGCGCTGCCATGCGGTCAAGTTGCTGCCGTGTTCCGGAGACTGCGCCGCGTGCCGGAAGAGCTGCGGGTAGCCTCACCGCCGCGTGGCGCGCTACGCTCTTCGCAGACACTCACGCCGAGGAGCGCGCCGATGTCAGATCCCGATATCCATGTCCGTCCGGCTACGGCGGCGGACATATCCGTGCTCCTTGAAGCGCGGCGCGGGATGTTCGCCGATATGGGTGAGGCCCAGGCGCCCGGGCGTGAGGAGGGCGAGGTCCGTCTGGCCACCTGGCTCGCCGAAGGCCTCGCCGACGGCAGTGCTGGCGGATGGATCGCCGAGGACGATGCGGGCCGCTGGGTCGGTGCGCTTTCCGTCTCGCATGAACAGACCGTTCCCAGTCGGCACAACATGAGCGGACGGCAGTCGTATCTGTTCGGACTCTGGGTCCGGCCGGAGAACCGCCGTCGCGGTGTGGCGCGGGCGCTCGTCCAGGCGGCGACGGCTGCGGCGCGGGACGGTGGCGAGGGTGCGGTGACGTTGATGGCGAGCGACCACGGGCGCCCGCTCTACCAGGGGCTCGGCTTTGTGCCTGCGCCGGCGATGCGCCTCTTCTTCGAACCCGAGGGCAGCCCGCAGAAGGGTGAACGCTAGACTGCCGGCACCACGCGCACGCTTGTGACCGCCGATGCCTGCGCGACTTCGCCGACCGCGGCGTCGTCCACCGGCTGGTCGGTCTCGAGCACCATGAGCGCTCGCGCACCTCGCATCTCACGGGAGACCTCCATCGAGGCGACGTTCGCGTCGTGGCGGGCCAGTATCTGCGAGACCGCTGCGATGACACCGGGCTGGTCGTGGTGTTCGACGATGAGCACCGGCAGCTCGCCTGAGATGGCGACGTCGAAGTCATCGATGCGGGTGAGTATCACGTCCGCGCCGCCGACCGAGGAGCCCTGCACGACCACCACGCGACCACCACCGCTGCGGAGTGTGATCCGGGCCGTGTTGGGGTGCACCTCGCCGAGGTCGGCGTCGGTGAACGTGACGCGGAGGTCCGCGGCCCGGGCCGCCTCGAGCGCCGTGCGGATCCCGGGGTCGTCAGGCGTCATGCCGAGAAGCCCGGCCGTCAGCGCGAGGTCGGTCCCGTGCCCGCGCCCGGTCGAGGCGAACGAGCCATGCAGCTCTATCGCCGCCTCCGCGGGTCGTTCGCCGAAGATCGCGAGCGCGAGTTCGCCGAGGCGGACCGCTCCGGCGGTGTGGCTGGAGCTCGGCCCGATCATGACGGGGCCGATGATGTCGAAGAGGCTGCGCTGGTTCGCCATGGAACGCTCCAAGGTCGCGGTCGTGAACCCTCGGCACGGTTTTCGCGTCTCAATGAGCAGTGTGACGGTACCGCTGGCCCGACACCACCGCCGGCCCATCGTGTGGTGATGGTGTGGAGCGCGTTGTAGGACCGCTTGCGCGCGGGTATGCTATTGCACCGGCGCGCCAAGCGCGCACGTTCAGGCAAGCAGCCACGCATCACCGCGAAAGGAACACAGATGTCCCCCGAGCCCGCTCCCGCTCAGAACAAGACCGTCGTCTATCTGCTAGGCGTGATAGTCGTCCTTCTCGTCGCACTGGTCGCGATCTTCTTCGTCACCCGCGGCACGACGCCGGATACGACCGCCGTCGCCCCGGATGCCACCGCTCCCGAGACCACCGCGACGGCGATGCCCGGCATCAAGCCCTCGACCGGCGCCGACTTCGATCCGGCGACCGGCACGAAGGTCCCCGCCGGTACCACGCCCGACGCCTACGTGAAGCTCTACTACCAGTCGATCCTGGACAAGAAGTGGGATGCCGCGTTCAAGATGCAGCCTGCCGCCAGTCAGGTCGGCGGCTCGGTCCAGGACTTCCAGTCCACGCAGACCGGGTACGGCATGACGGCATTCAAGGTCGTCACCTCGTCCTCACAGGGCGACACCGCCACCGTCGAGGTCGAGCAGGACCTCGGGGCCAACGGCACGTGGGGTGCGCTGTGGACGTTCGTCAAGTACAAGAGCGACTGGGTCGTGAAGAGCCGTCAGGTCCAGATGAAGTAGCGGCTCCATACACGCTTCTTTCGCGCGCCCCGGCACCGCACTCGGTGTCGGGGCGCCGTGCTATCGTCCCTGTCATGCCGAAGAAGCCTGCTGCGCGTCACGCGCTCCACCGGTTCTTGTCGCCCGGCACCGACGCCGACGTCGCCGAGCGATACGGCCGGCTGCCCGAGACGGCCGAAGCGGCGCTCGGATTCGAGGACGCGACGACGGAACTCGCATTCCTGGATGTCGAGACGACCGGTTTCGACCCCACTCGCGACCACGTGATCGAGATCGCGGTGCTCGTGGCACGAGGCCCCGAGGTCGTCGCCCGCTACAGCACGCTCGTCGATCCCGGGGTTCCCATCCCGCGGGAGGCCACGCAACTCACGGGCATCGACGATGCGGCCGTTGCCGGAGCGCCGCGGATCGCGACGGCGATCGCCGAGGTGCTCGATCTCATCGGCGAGCGCGACATCGTGGCACACAACGCGCGATTCGATGCGTCCTTCGTAGCCCAGGCCGCCGGCGCGATCGGGCGCCGTGTGACGGGGGAGTGGCTCGACTCGCTGCAACTGTCCCGTATCGGCCTGCCGAGACTGCGCAGTCACCGGCTCCGCGACCTGGCGGAGCCGTTCGGATTGGCCGTACCGGGCCACCGGGCCGCCGACGACACCGAGGCGATGTTCCACGTGTGGCGCATCGCGCTGGCCGGCTTGCAGGACCTCCCCGTGGAGGTGCTCTCCCAACTCGCCGCGCTGTCGCCGGGTACGCCGTGGCCACTGCGCGGGATCCTGCGCGCGGCCGCCGCGCGCGGGCGCGGGCGCGCGCTCGACCTCAAGCGCACGCGGGCGGACTCTGTGCGCGGCCATCAGCATCCGGGTCTCGCGGACGCAGCGGAGCGCGAGCTGACGTTCCCGGATCCCGACGAGGTGCTCGCCGAGTTCGCCGAGGACGGAGCCGTCGGCCGCATGTACGAGGGCTTCGAGAGCCGCGAGGAGCAGCTCCGCATGGCCGAGGCGGTGCTCGCAGCCTTCGCGACGCGCACACATCTGGCGGTCGAGGCGGGGACCGGCGTGGGCAAGTCGGTCGCCTACCTCGTGCCGGCGGCGCGCTTCGCGATGGACAACCACCTCGGCGTGGGCGTGGCCACCAAGACGAACTCCCTCATGGACCAGCTCGTCCACGGGGAACTGCCCCGGCTCGCCGAGGCCCTCGGCGGGACCCTGAGTTACGTCGCACTCAAGGGCTACGAGCACTACCCCTGCCTGCGCAAGATCGACCGCATGCTCGCCGCGGCGGACGATGTCGGAGAGGAGCGCCTCGCCAAAATCGCGGCGCTCGTCGCGTGGGTGGCGCAGTCGTCGTGGGGCGACCTCGACTCGGTGAACATCCACTGGGGGCCCGGGAAGGCACAGGTCGCCTGCTCGGTGGAGGACTGCACGCGCAAGCGCTGCCGGTTCTACCCGAACCTGTGCTATCTCCACGGGGTGCGCAGACGCGCCGGTTCAGCGCACATCGTCGTGACCAACCATGCGCTGCTCTTCCGGGACGCGGCGGCGGCGGGCGGCATCCTGCCGCCTCTGCGCTACTGGATCGTCGACGAGGCGCACTCGGCTGAGTCCGAGGCGCGCAAGCAGCTGTCCATGTCCGCCGAGAATCGAACGATCGCCTCGCTGCTCGGGGCGCTGCACACCGAGGGTCGCGGAGGTGCGGTCGACGCGGTCCGGGCGAAGGGCCGCACGCTGGCGCTCCGGCACGGCGACGAGGAGCTCGCCGCCCGCGTCGAGCGGCTGGCCACCCAGTTGCGCGGCTCGATAGCGACATCCGCCACCATCAACGAGTCCTTCTTCGACTTCCTCAAGGACCTTCCGGCCGAGGAGTCGGACTACGACACCGCAGAGGTCCACGTCACTGTGCCCCTGCGCGATCGCACCGAGTGGAGCATCGCGTGCGGCGTGGGTCATTCGCTGGGTAAGCACCTGCACGCCGTACTCGCCGTGGGTCGTGACCTCATGACCGCCCTCGAGGAGGCGGGCGAGGAGTTCACCGACGCCCGGGCGGATCTTGCCGGGCTGCTGTCGCGTCTGGGGGAGCAGCTCGCGGGGCTCGAGGCGGTCCTTGACGGCGCGGACGACTCGTTCGTCTACAGCGTGCAGGTCTGCCGGCGGCGCGACGATCGCCGTGACAGCGTGTCGGCTTCGATGCTCGATGTGGGTGACGCGCTGCTCGACCGCTTCTTCCCGGAGGTCCACTCCGCGGTCTTCACATCCGCGACCATCGCGACGGGTGACGATTTCGGCCACTTCGCCCGAACGATCGGACTCGACCGTCTCCCGCCGGGCGCGTGGGAGTCCCTGCGCCTCGACTCGAGCTACGACTTCGACCGGCAGATGTCGGTCTTCGTCCCCAGTGATCTGCCGGAGCCGTCGGGCGGGCGGCATCTCACCGCGCTGACGGAGCTGCTGACCGACCTGCACGTCGCGATGGGCGGGTCGGTGCTGACCCTTTTCACCAGCAAACGCGAGATGGAACAGCTCTACGATCGCGTCGCCGGGCCGCTCGAGCAGCGGGGGCTGCGCCTGCTGCTGCAGGGGCGCGGCGTGTCCACGAAGCGGGTCCGCGACGAGTTCCTCGCTGACGAGAGGCTGTCGCTCTTCGCCACCAAGTCGTTCTGGGAGGGTTTCGACGCGAAGGGCGACACGCTTCGCTGTGTGGTCATCGCGCGGCTGCCCTTCGGGCGGATGCGCGACCCGCTGTACGAGGAGCGCCGGACGCGCGATCCGCGCGCATGGGACGACTTCTACTTGCCCGAGGCGATCCTGGAGCTCAAGCAGGCGGCGGGGCGGCTCATCCGTTCATCGACGGACGAGGGCTGCGTCGTGGTCGCCGACGGGCGTCTCACCAGCGGCAAGGGGTACGCGCGACGGTTCTTGGAGGCGCTGCCGGTGAGCGACGTCGAGGTCGTACCGGCGGCCGAACTGGTCGCGCGGGTGCGGGAACGGTTCGGTCGCTAGAGCCGACGACCAGAGCCTCAGCAGAGCGGAGGACCGTCCCCGTCGCTGTCGGTCTCGATCAAGAAGACCTCGTCGGCGAGGCGACGACCCACTCGCTCACAACTCGAACACGCGTGGAAGAGTGCATCAGGCGTCACGATGCGCCCGGCGTTCGCGGCGATCGCGATGAGGCGCTGCGGCTCTCCATCGAGGAGGGCGTCACAGCACTCGTCGCACACCAGACACTCGGCCGCCGGGCACCAGGCGTGGTCGCCCCCGGGGTGCATGTCCGCGCACAGCGCGCAACGCAGCGAGCCGTCGTGTGCCGGCCGCCTGTTCATCTCGAAGCTGTGTCCCGTCTGAGCCATACCTTCTTGTACCCCCAGGGACCTCAGAGTCCTGCAATCTCGTCGAGCGCGAGACGGACCACCGCCGAACGGACCTCCGCGGGGCCGGTGACGACTGCGTCTCCCAGACGAGACGCCACCATCCGCGCGATCCAGGCGGTCCCCGCGAAGGGAACCGCAGCAACCACCGTGCCGTCGGCGCGGCGCTCGAACGTCGCGCCCGGCCACTCGCGGGCGGTCAGGTCTGGGGCGTCATGAGCGAACACGATCACGGCCCGCGGCAGCGTCGCGGGGTCCGGTGCCGCATCAGTCGCGGCAGGCAGGCCTTGCGGCGGGGTGAAGGTTCCACCCGCGGGCTCCACGGCAGTGATCCGGTCGAGCCGGTACGTCCGATCGGCCTCGGCCTCGGGCGACCACGCCTGCAGGTACCAAGCACCCCTCGACGCGAAGAGGCGCCACGGCTCCACGACCCGCTCGGTTGCTACGTCGTCGCCCCGCGAGGCGTAGGTGATCCGCGCCGTGTGTCCGGCGCAGGCGAGTGCGGACAGGGCCGCGTGCGTGTGCGCGAGGCCGCCGGGTGCGATCGCCGCGCGCACGGTACGGGAGAGCGACGCGGCGTCGAGCGCTCCGCTCGCGAGCGTGCCGATCCGCTCGACGAGCGGCGAGTCGGGATCGACTCCGCAGGCGTCGAGCGCCGCGAGCAAGGCGCGGGCCTCGGCCGCGGTGAGCCGCACGGGTCGATCCAGCGCGGGCAGCTCTCCGAACACGACAGCCTCGTCGTCCTCGACGTAGACCGCTACGAGGTCCCAGTCGTCCACGCCGCACACCGACAGCGTTCCCAGGTCGGCGGCTACGGACGCTTCATCGGTCCCCAGGGCCTCCGCGAGGCGCGCGAGCGAATGGGTGCCCTGCTCGCGCAGGTGCGGCAGCAGCGCCAGTAGCCGGCGGGCGCGTTCGGTAGGGGTGGTCCTAGCCATGGGCCGCCACCACCTCCCGCAATCCGGCGCTGAGCGCTTCGCGGGCCTCCGCCGGCTCGAGAACCTCGATGCCCGGCCCGTTCGCGAGAGCCCATCCCGCGAGCGAGCGGCTCTCGGCTGCGCCGACGCGCCAGAGCACCGTTCCGTCAGCGCCCACTTCGAGTACGCCCTGCGCGCCGGCGAGCCCACCCGCCCGCCCGGCGAGCGGACCCGAGAAGCGCAACAGCGCCGTGAAGCGGTCGGGGCCCCACTGGAACGGAAGGACCATCCACTCCCGGATGTCGAAGCCCTCACGTGCATCGAAGTCCGGGCTCTTCGGCTTGATCGCGTTGATCTCGAGATCGGTCATCCGCGCCACGGCGAACACCCGCATCCCTGCGGCATCCGTGTCGTATCCGACGAGGTACCAGCGTCCATCACGGGCGAATACGCCGAGCGGTTCCACCCTCCGCGCGGCATGGCGGCCTTCGAGATTGGTGTACTCGAATGCGACGATCTTGCGCGCGCTCAATGCCCGCGCGAGTGCGGCGACCGATTCGGCTTGGACTGCGGGCGCTTCGTCGGCGAGAAGGGAGACCACCGGTGTCGGCGCCGAGGCGTCGCAGGTCCCGGCGGCGGCGGTGAGCTTCGCAAGTGCCATGCGCAGGTCCTCCACGAAGGGGAACGAGGGGTCCGTGAGCATCGCGGAGGCGGCGGTGCGCACCAACATCGCCTCATCCGGCTCGAGCGCCAGCTCTCCAGCGAACGTCGCCTCACGGTCGAGGCGATAGCGTTCCGTGTCCCCCGAGCGGACGACGTCGAGCACGAGTCCTGCGGAGAGCAGATCCTCCTTGTCGCGCTCGAACATGCGCAGGAACGCGCTCTCGGCCTGGCTGACAGGGTAGCCGGCGACCTGCGCCTGGATCTGGGCTGCGCTCACCGGCTCGCGCGCGGCCGCAAGGAACAGCGCGAGGTTGACGAGGCGTTCGGCGGGATCGGGCACGCGAGTCCTTCCAGAGTCGGGCGGCAGGCACCCGGATTGTATCGCGTCCCCGCCCCGCGGCATGGACGCGACGGACCCTGGACCGTCCCGGACAGCAAACGAGACGCGTCTGGGGGGAGACGCGTCTCGTTCAGTCGAGCAGGCGATCCCCGCACGTGAGGGGGGAGGAATGTGCGGGCCGCGCAAGCTCGGACTTGAGCCCAGCAACAGCTGTGCCAATCCCCCTTCGCTCGGCCCGGAAGGTGGATCCGGGCGGGCCGTGGACGGCAGACCCCTTGCCCGACGACGAGGGCTCCGCTACAACGGAGGAGCGCTTCGCGGGGACGGGCGTGGTCGCGTTTCGTATGAGAGGGAGCGATCGGTGAGCCGGCAGGACTCCACGAACGCGGCGGACACCGCCGTCCTTCTCGACGAGCTGACGACCAGGATGCAAGAGGCGCTCGGCGAGGTGCCGGTCCTGTGCGCGTTCCTTGAGAGCGGCGAGCGACTCCGCTTCCGCGGCTCGCCGCCGACAGGCAAGCGTCCGCCTTCCTCACCACTCTCGGAGTTCCCGGCGATCGCCGAGGCGCTTCGTACCGGGTTCCCGAGCGAGCTCTCGCCCGAGGAGGCCGCCCGCTTCGGGGCCGACCGCGGCGTGGCAGTATCGTTCTTCGCCGCAGCCGACGGGCCGGGCGCGTGTGTCCTGCTCGGTCCGGGCCAGGACGATCGGCCCCCGGAGGCGATGCTCGGACTCTCGAAGGCGATCGGGAGCACACTCGGGCTCATCCGCGAGCGGGATGGTCTGCGCCGACGTCTCGGCGAGCTCGAGCAGACGGTCAGCGGCTTCCGCGCCCTGATGGAGGCCACTTCCGACGCAGTGAAGATCATGGATCTCGACGGGCGTATACGTGCCTGGAATGCGGGATGCGAGACGCTGTACGGCTACTCCGCCCGCGAGGTCATCGGCCACGTGCTCCCGCACATGAGTCCCGCCGACCGCTCCCGCGCGGTCGCCGACTTCCGGCGGATCGCTTCGATGGGCATCGTCGAGGAGGATCGCGAGATGGTCGCGATCCGCAAGGACGGCTCGCGCGTCGCCGTCGCGGTGACGGCCGTTCCGCTGCAAGACGCGGACACACTTCCCGCCGGGGTGTTGACCATAGTTCGACGGGTCGACGCGGACAGCCGGCTCGACCAGATCCAGGGCGACTTCCTCTCACTGGTCTCGCAGGAGCTGCGCAATCCTCTCACCGCGGTCCTGGGCTTCGCTCAACTGCTCGCGCGTCCGGAGATCGCCGACGACCCGACCAGACGCGCCCGCACCGTGCGCGCGCTCGAGTCGCGCACACAGGAGATGGCCGCGGTCGTCGATGATCTTCTACTTGCCTCGCGTATCGAGCGGGGCGACCTGCGACTCCGGCGGCAGCCGAGCGACCTCGCCACGCTCGTCACCGAGACGGTCACGAGGTTCGAGCAGTTCCAGCCGAGGCACCGCTTCCTCATCGACGTGGACACGCGTATACCGCAGATCGACGTGGATGCCAGACGCATCGAGCAGGCGCTGACCAACCTGTTGTCGAATTCAGTCAAGTACTCGCCGGGCTCCGAGGACGTGCGCATCTCGGCCCTGACCGACGGCGACCAGGTCGTGCTCTCCGTCACCGACCAGGGTGAGGGTATCCCGGCGGCGGATCTCGATCGGGTGTTCGACAGGTTCTACAAGTCGGGTGCGTCGAAGGACGAGCCCGGCGCGGGTCTCGGGCTCTACCTGGTGCGCGTGATCGCGGAGGCGCACGGGGGCTCCGTGTCCGTGGCATCGAAGCCGAAGAAGGGCAGCACGTTCACGATCAGGTTGCCGCTCGCGCGTTAGGCGTACAGTGGCTGGGCGGCCGCGGCCGCCCATACGAAGAGACGAAGGGTGTCACATGGACGCAAGCGCGGTGTGGTCTCACTGGGCGTGGCCGCTGGCGACGGCGGTGCTCGGATTCGTGTACGTAGGCCTTCTGGTGGTGCAGTACGCGAAGCGACGCAAGATGCACCAGCTGATGTGGGCGGTCGGCTTCCTGTTCTATGCGATCGCCGCCGTCATGGAGTTCTGGAGCGAACTGACGGTGCACTGGGACCCGACCCTGTATCGCTTCTACATCGTGCTCGCCGCGTCGCTCGTCGGCTTCCTGGGCAACGGCACCCTCTACCTCGTCAGCAAGAAGCGCCTGTGGGGCGACATCTACCTGGGCTTCAACCTCGTGTGTCTCGCGATCTTCCTGTACGGAACGCTGACCGCCGACCTGCTCATGGACAAGCTCGTGCCCGGTATCGTCGTGGGTGGCCAGGCGCTCGGCGCGAGCGGGACGTTCCCCCGCCTCATGTCCCTGCCGTTCAACATCCCCGGCACGTTGCTGCTGATCGGTGGCAGCGTCTACTCGATCATCAAGTTCTGGCCGAAGAAGGCCTTCCGGTACCGTGTGTGGGCCAACGTGCTCATCATCATCGGTACGCTGATGATCGCGGGCGCCGGCACGATGGCTCGGCTCGGCGCGTCCGGCGGACTCTACGCGGGCGAGATGGCCGCATCCGCGATCCTGCTGTGGGGATTCGTCATGGCCAGCACGCTGGAGAAGGGCGCCAAGGCGGTCAAAGCGCAGCGTCAGCCTTCCGAGTAGCCCTCGGACCTGCGGGCCAGAGCCCCCACGTCCTTGACGAGAACGTCCTTCGCGCGTACCTCGATCACGTCCTCGTCCCTGAGGCGCGCGAGGGCGCGCGACAGCGTTTCCGAAGGAGCATCTCACGTGAACGAACGTTTCACCGCACGTGTGAGCGATCCGAAGGTCGCGCACGACATGCGCGTCCTGGCCGACTTCGTGAGCATCTGGTGCGACGGCAACCACGCGGATCAGCCTCGCACCGCAGCGCGGACCGACGCTGCCGTGCTCGGCACGTACGGTCGGAAACGGCACGTGCTGTGCGCGGAGTGCGCGGCCCATCTTGCCTACGCCGAGAAGCGGCGCGCCTACTGCGGACAGGACCCCAAACCGTTCTGCGCGCACTGTGACACGCAGTGCTACACGGCTTCGGAGCTGGAATGGCAGCGCGGGATGATGCGCTACTCGGGACCGCGGTCGTGGAGGCACGGACACGCGATCGACGGCATCCGGCACCTGCTCGAGGCCCGCAAGTACCGGCGCCGCGCCGACGCCAAGGAGGAAACACCATGAGCACCACCACACGACAGATCGTCCGCATCGACGAGGCCGCCTGCACAGGCTGCGGCCTGTGCGTGAGCCCCTGCGCCGAGGGGGCGATCCGTATCGAGAACGGCAAGGCCACGGTCGTTGCAGAGGAGCTCTGTGATGGGGCGGGCTTCTGCCTCGGCGTCTGTCCGACCGGCACGCTGACCATCGAGACGCGCGATGCCGCCCCGTTCGACCACGTCGCG